>NZ_KV816282.1:0-66755 GCF_001814395.1 Corynebacterium sp. HMSC059E07 | reverse complement strand
GGACTCCGTGTCCAAAAAGTCCCTAGACATCACATTGTTCAGCTAAAGTACGTGACATGCGCGCTGCCTACCGTGAACAGTTGGACAACTTTGCCCATGACCTCATCATCATGAGCACTGCGGTTCATAAGCTGATGACTCTTGCCTCTCAGGCATTAATCGAATCCTCCCTGCAACCAGCCGAAGAGGCCTTGTCGTTGCGCGATGAGTTGGATGAAGTCCGCTCGCGCTGCGAAGACCGTGCGGTGTCCCTTCTGGCCTTGGAAAACCCGATGGCCAAGGATCTGCGACAGGTCATCGCTTCCATCTATATTGTGGAAGACTTTTACCGCATGGGCCGCTTGTCTCAGCACATTGCCACCAGCGCCCGCCGCCGCCACCCTGAATCAGTTGTTCCGCCAGACATTATGGGCTATTTCGAGGAATACGCCCGCCTCGTTCTCGACATGTCCTCAGGCCTCAAAGACATCCTTATCACCCGCGATCCGGAGCTGGCGCTCCGTTTGACCGAGGACGACGACGCCGTCGATGACATCAACCAACACCTGCTTCGTATGTTGACGCAGCGCGAGTGGAAAGGAACGGTGCGCCAGGCCGTGGAAACCTCGCAGCTTTCGCGCTACTACGAGCGTTTCGCCGATCACTGCGCAGCAGCTGCCGGCCGCATCATTTACCTGGCAACGGGCTTGGACCCCGACCGCTACATGCGCAAGCGCGATCAGGAGCAACGAGAGGCAGAGCTGGAGGCCCGCATGGCGGAGCTGGAGCGCCAGTTTCACCGCTAGCCCCTACCGCTCGCCACACCTAGCGCACAGTGCATGCACAAAGCCGGCACCTCTTCTAGACCTTTAGAAGAGGTGCCGGCTTTCGGCGCTGTCAGTGTTTAGCCGAAGCGGCCAGAGATGTAATCCTCAGTATCCTTCTTGGATGGGTTTTCGAAGATCTTCGTGGTGTCATCGAACTCCACCAGGTGGCCAGGACGGCCGGTGGCTTCCAGGGAGAAGAAGCCGGTCTTGTCCGACACGCGGGCTGCCTGCTGCATGTTGTGAGTAACGATAACGATAGTGAAGTTTTCCTTCAGCTCATGGATCAGGTCCTCCACGGCCAAGGTGGAAATCGGGTCGAGCGCCGAGCAGGGCTCGTCCATGAGCAGGACTTCCGGCTCCACGGCAATCGCGCGAGCAATGCACAGACGCTGCTGCTGGCCGCCGGACAGGCCGCCGCCCGGCTTGTCCAGGCGGTCCTTAACCTCATCCCAAAGGTTGGCGCCGCGCAGGGACTTCTCGGCGACCTCCTTCAACTTCTTCTTGTTCTTTTCGCCGGACAGCTTCAGGCCGGCAACAACGTTATCCTCAATGGACATCGTCGGGAACGGGTTGGCCTTCTGGAAGACCATGCCGATAGTGTTGCGAACGGACACCGGATCGACCTTGGGCCCGTAGATGTTCTGGCCGTCCAGGAGAATCTCACCCTTGACATAAGCACCAGGAATGACCTCGTGCATGCGGTTCAGGGTGCGCAGGACTGTGGACTTACCACAGCCGGAAGGGCCGATGAAGGCAGTCACGGCCTTCGCCGGGATCTGCATGTTGACGTTCTGTACGGCGTGGAAGTCACCGTAGTAGATGTTCACGTCGTTGAGCTCAAGCTTGGACATGAGTAGTGCTCCTATGGGGTAGGTAGAAAGTGAATACGGTTACTTCTTGACGGAGAACTTCGCCGAAACGATGCGCGCGCCAATGTTGAGAATCGCGATGAGGAGAACCAACGTAAGGGCGGCACCCCACAGCTTGTCCAGGACGGCCGGATCAGCGCCGGACTTGTACATATCCAGCATCATCAACGGCAACGAGGACTGCGCACCCTTGAGTGCGTCCCAGTTGATGGAGGAGGTGGAGCCCACCAACACCAGCACCGGCGCGGACTCACCCATGATGCGGGCCACGGCCAGCATGATGCCGGTGACGATGCCGGACAGCGCGGTCGGCAGAACGATGCGCGCGATGGTTTTCCACTTCGGCACACCGAGAGCATAGGAAGCCTCACGCAGATCCATCGGGACCACGCGGAGCATCTCTTCGGTATTGCGGACCACAATCGGAATCATCAGGAGCACAAGCGATAACGCCACCGCCATACCGGAACGCTTGAAGCCGAACAGAGTAATCCACATGGCGAAGATGAACAGGGCCGCAACAATGGAAGGCACACCGGAGAGGATGTCCACCATGAAAGTAGTAAGGCGGCTCAGCGTTCCACCGCGAGAGTACTCCACCAGGTAAATCGCGGTGAAGATGCCGATCGGAACGGAAATGACGGTCGCGATGACGGTCTGCACAAAGGTACCGATAATAGCGTGGAGCGCACCGCCGCCGGCCTCGGTATCAAGGATTCCGCGTTGGGAGTGGGTCCACCATTCGGGGCTCAGGATAGCGCCCGAACCGCGAGAAATGAGCTCGAAGAGAACCCACAGCAGCGGAATCATGGCGATGATCATCGTTGCCCACACGAGAACGGTGGCAACAGTATTGGTGGTCTTTCGGCTCGAGGAGATATCCAGGAAGGTCGGGCCGGAAGATGCCGGGACAGAGTTGGAAGTTGTAGTCGTAGTCATCTCTGAGCCCTCCTTACTTGCTCTTCACGATGGAACGGGCAATAGCGTTGACCAAGAAGGTCAGAAGGAACAGCATGAGGCCAGCGGCGATATACGCACCGGCACGCATCTCATTACCGAACTCAGCAGCCGCCAGGGCAATGGCCGTTGCGAAGGTGGTACCGCCGTCGAACAGCGAGAAGCGGAAGTCCACCAGCGGGGAGACAACCATGTAGAGAGCCATGGTCTCACCCAGCGCGCGGCCCAGACCCAGCATGGAGCCGGCTATGTAGCCGGACATGCCGAAGGGGAGAACCGTCATGCGGATGACTTCCCACCGGGTGGCGCCGAGGGCCAAGGCGGACTCGATTTGACCGGGAGGGGTCTGCACAAAGACTTCGCGGGCGGTGGCAGCGATGATCGGCAGGATCATCACCGCCAGAACAATGCCACCGGTGAGGACGTTGCGGCCCGTCGCAAAGTTCGGGGAGTTGTCGTAGACCTTGAAGAGGAAGAAGCCACCAGCCCAGGAGTGCAGCCAGGTGTAGAAGCCGGACAGCGCAGGGCCGAGCACCTGCCAGCCCCACAGGCCGTACACGATGGATGGCACGGCGGCGAGCATGTCTACCAAGAATCCCAACGGCTTGACCAGCTTGGCCGGCGCGTAGTTGGACAGGAAGATGGCAATACCGAGCGCGACCGGCATCGCAATGATGAGAGCCACGATGGAAATCAAGACGGTGTGGCCGAACATGGTCGGGATACCGAACTTCATAGCATCGGTGTCGTTGGTCTCCCAACGGTCACCGTAGGTGAAGAAGCCCAGAATGCCACCCTCATTGACGGACAGAGAAGGAACCGCACGCCAGATCAGGAAGGCCGCGATGGCAGCGATCATCACCGTGATCAGCGTTGCGGACGCAGTGGACAAGAATTCAAAAATGCGATCACCAGGGCGCTTCACACCGGACTTGACGGCGGGCGTAGAGGTGGCGTCCGCCTCGGACGCATGCGCGCTAGGGCGGGTCGCTGAAACGGCATCCTCCTTCACGGACGACGCTGTGGTGAGATTGTTGTCTGCCATGAGACTAGGGAATCCTTTTCAACGGAAACAATGAAAATACGGGACATGCTGCCGCCCCCAAAGCGCTCGTGAAGGGCGGGTTGGGGGCGGAAGTGTGTGTTCAAACGGACGCTACGGGGGTTCAAAGAAACCCGCGTAGTAACGCGCTCTTACTGGATAGCCTCGACGGCTGCCTTCAGGCGCTCCAGGTGGTCACCGGAAACCGGGATGAAGCCTGCCTTCTCCAGCTCCTCGGACTGATTGTCCAGGACGGTGTTAAAGAAGGCCTTCACCAGAGCGGAGGTCTCCTCGTCGTAGCCAGCGGAGCAGACGATGTTGTAGGTGGTCAGGATGAGCGGGTAAGCGCCCTCATCCTTGGAAGCAAAGAGCTTGTCGGAGTCAACGACCATGTCGTGCTCGGAGTTGGTCTCCTTGAAAGCGAGGTGGTCGAGAGCGACACCGACGGACTCAGAGCTGAGCTCAACCGGGCCGTTGCCGAAGTCAATCTTGGCAATCTTGACGCCATCGGCTTCCTTCTGGTGAGCGTAGCCAGCCTCAACGTAGGTGATAGCACCCTCGATGGAGGCAACCTGGTCAGCCACACCGGAGGAACCGTTAGCACCCTCACCAACAGAATCCGGGAACTGCTTGCCTTCGCTGTCCCAGTTGCCGGTAGCGGACTTCAGGAACTTCTGGAAGTTATCGGAGGTACCGGACTCGTCAGAGCGGAAGATGACGGTGATGTTCTTGTCCGGAAGGTCGGTGCCCTCGTTCTCAGCCTTGATGGCGTCATCGTTCCACTTGGTGATCTCGCCCTTGAAGATCTTGGCGAGGGTTTCGGTGGAGAGGTTGACCTCGGTGTCACCCAGGTTGTAGGCGATGGCGACGGGGCCAATGGTCGTCGGCAGGTGCCATGCGTCGTTGCCACCGCAACGCTCCTTGGCGGCCTCAACCTCGCCCTTATCTTCCTTCAGAGCGGAGTCAGAACCGGCGAAGTCAACGGTGCCGCCGTTGAAAGCCTTCACACCAGCGCCGGAGCCGGAAGAAGTGTAGGAGAAGTTAGCATCCGGGTATGCCTCCAGGAATGCCTTCTCAAAGACGGACATAGCGGACTTTTGGGAGGATGCGCCCTCACCAGAGAGGTCGCCGGAAACCTCTGCCCCATCGGAACCGCCTTCAGCGGAGCCAGATTCGTTGGACTCAGAGCAGGCAACGAGAGCAGTGGAGGTGGCGGCGACGATGCCGAAGATAGCGGCGGTGCGCTTGAAGTTGCGGATCACGGGAAACCTTTCCGGTGCGGATACAAGAGAATGATTGTCCGAGCAAATCGCCCTCTACTCTTCTTTGAGCGATCTTCTTGAGACGAGCGCGATTAACTCACGTGTTGTAAAGCTATACAGGGCGGGTTAACCCCACAGGGATCAAGAGATGAACAATCGGTGAACTTGTACCAAAAGCCGGTGAGGCTAGTCACTTTTCGCCCAGACGCAGTGTTCCTCAGCGATGCCAAAGCCCAAACGCTCGTAGGCCTTTACCGCCGGAGCGTTATCAGCCTCGACATACAAGATGACCTTGTCCGCACCTTTAGCCGCCATGCGCTGCAGCCCAGCGCTCAGCAGCGGTCCACCGAGCCCGCGCCCGCGATAGTCCTCACCCAATCCCACAACATAGACCTCACCGAAGGCTGGGGTAGCCTCGTCGTGCCACTTCAGCCAGTGGAAGCCAGCCATTACCGGGTGGCTGTGGGAGTCATTCGGAGAATCCCACAGGAAAAGCACGTCGGCCGGATCGAACCACTCTGCCTCCATCCCGCGGTGCAGGCGCTCCAGATCCCAGCCTCCTTGCTCCGGATGCCAGGAGAAGGCTTCGTTATTGGTGCGTACCCATTCCGCCTCGACGTGCTCGCGCCCGAAGCGCTCCACTGACTCGGCGTAGGTCTGAATCTCTAGGCCATCAACCGTTGCCGGCGCTTCCTCGGCCGCGCGCAAGTCCTTCCCCTCAATCGCCATGACAAGCAGGCGCCTGACGACGTCCATCTCGTTGCGCTTCGCCAGCGCTTGCGCAGCGGGAAGATTGCCATGGGCCCAGATTTGGGGGGAGGTTGGGAGGGCGTCGACAAGCGCCTGCCCTACCCCTCGCCCACGGTGTTCCACGCCAACAAAGAGCTCTACAGTCTGCCCATCGAGGGCAGCCACGCCAGCTACCGCACCATCTTCAATTGCGAGAAGATGATGGTGCCCAAGGCGTTCATCCCTGAGCCCTAAAAGAAACTGCTCGGAGAGGGGCGCAAAGCCGTCGTGAGCTTCAGCAGCAGTGGCCAGCTCCTCCACGCGCTGGGCCACATCTGGGTTCAGTGGCAGAGTCTTGGTCTCAATATTCATGCTTCCCACCCTACGTGCGGTAGTAATAGAGGGGTGACTGTCATCTACCTCAACCGCACTGCCGTACGCCTTGCCGCCGTTGCGGGTGTGGCCCTGACAGCATGGCTGGCGGATTCAGCGGTGGCGATGCACGCGGAACACACCGTGGCCCAGAAAGCCAAAGCCAGCTCCCAATTGGAAAACACCCCGAATGTCTACATCGGCGGCGTCCCCTTCTCCCTTGCCGCGCTAACCAAAGAGATTCCATACCTGGAGGTCAACTCCTCCGACGTGGAAGTTCCGAAACTCGGCATGGTCAATGCCTCCACAACACTGCGCGACATCACAATTAACCCCGAACAACTCTTCAGCGGCGAACTGGAAGGCTCACCGGTATCCACCTATACGCGCAGCATCAGCCTCGACGGAGTGGCCTTGGGCCGCATGCTGGGTATTACTGACCTCTCCATTGCCAACCCCGATAATATGTCCCCCACCGGCGGGCCCTCCGCCGAGGCTGAGCTCACTGGCACGCTGCCGGGGGATACCACCAAGTCCACCGCAACGGTGACGCTGCGCCTCGTCGGCCCAGAGTTTCGCATGAGTGTCTACGGGACTGATGACGAACGCTTGAAAAAGGCCTTCGGCCTGGTCTTGGACACGCGCCAACTCCCGTTGCCTTCTCAAGCCACCTCCGTGAAACTACACGGCGGCTCCATCACCTTCGAGGTACAGCGACGCAATATCACGCTAAAAACAGCACAACTCTCCCCGCTGGAGATCGATGGTTCGGAGGAGAAGGCCGTCGAGGATGCCGCGCAAAAAGCGCAAGACACCGCCAACGAAGTGGGCAGCGCGCCGACGACGCCGCCGAGCTGGCGCCAAAACAGGCAGAACTAAGCCGATGCAAAACTAAGCCGACGGTGCACCAGCGGTACCCGCACCGCAGACTTGTTACTACCGCCGGCTACTTAATACGGATGAGATCTCGCAGGACTCGGCGGAAGCTGCGGTGAATGGGCGGTGCCGGGTCGATGGGAGCAAAGACTTCCAGCGCGTCTGCTTCCGACCCCAAGTGCACCTCCGTAAAGGTGCCTTCCGACTCCCCGTCCGCTTGGAAGCGGTGCGGCTTAGGACAGACCAGGTCCACCTCAACGGCATCCTCAAAATGCAGCGTGCGGGCATCCGTGACCTTATTCAACCAGTGACGGTGATCCACGCCGAACAGGTGGAGAACGCCCACGAGACCATCAATCCCGCCGAGGTCCGACACACCAAAAAGGCCAAGCCCCTGATCGAAGGAATTGCGCGGATTGGTCACCACCGGCAGCGGCCCCAGGAAGGTCCACGGGTTGGTGTTGGAGGTGAACATGACGGGAACGTCATCGGCCGCGAAGGTTTCGCCCGAGCTCGAGCGCGCACGCACATTAATGCGCGGTGGGCGGATGCGGGCGCGCTGATAGGCCTGAAAGGCCACCGCCAGGTAGCGCAGCGGGGTGGCTGAAAAGCCCATCTCCCGTGCACGGTCCACGCGAGCCAGCACGTCTGCATCCAGCCCGAAACCAGCATTGACCGCAAACCACCGGTCATTCCACATACCCAACGACACGGTGCGGCGGGTGTTTCGCTCCAGCATCCGGGCCAGCACGTGCGCCGCCTCGACGGGGGTATTGGGGAAACCAAGGGCGCGGACGAAGACGTTTGCTGAACCAGTAGGGATCACCGCTAGCGCCGGGATCTCCTGAGGGCTAGGGCGCTGGGCGAAATTCGCCGGGCCGAGCAACCCGTTGACGATCTCATTGACCGTGCCATCGCCGCCGAAGACCAGGATGACGTCAAAGTCCTCCCGGGTCATACCGCGCACCATGTCTTCTGCGTGGCCCGGGTAGTGCGTGAAGCGAGCAAGCAGCTGCAACCCATCCACCTCCCGAATGACGGGCAAAACCTCTCGGAAGAGAGCCGCATTCTGGCTCGTAGAATTAGGGTTTGAAATCAGCAAAGCGCGCATGGCTCCCTAGACTACTGGAGCCTAGTGGTTTCCGCGGCGCTGCCACGACTACGCTGGGGCAGCATGAGCGAACAGACAAATAGCGAGAAAAACACGGAAAACACCCACCCGGAGAACACTAAGGTAGACGGCAACGCGGCCGTCAACCAGGCAGCGGAGGCATGGAAGGATGCAGCCTCCCGCAACATTCCCACCGTTGATGTAGCAGATAATCCCCTGCCGGATGAGACGGCGAACTTGCGTCAGGGCCCGTCGCTGCACGATGGTCTGCTCGGGCTTCTCCCTCTCGTCGGCGTATGGCAAGGGGAAGGCCAAGCCCACAGCACCGACGGTGAACAGTACGCCTTTGGCCAGCAGCTCATCATCGCCCACGACGGTGAGAATTACCTGACCTATACGTCCCGCACCTGGAAGATTGATTCCGAGGGCAACCCGGTTGGCCCCGATGCCCGCGAGTCCGGGTTCTGGCGCATCTCACTCAAGGACGAGATTGAGATGACCTATACCTCGTCCAACGGCATCAACGAGATCTTCTATGGTTCGCTGTTTAACGAGCGCGCCTGGCAGCTCGAGTCCGCGTCCACGATGGTCACCGAAACCGGCCCCGCCAACCTCGGCCCCGGCAAGCGCATGTATGGCCTCATGCCGAACAACAACCTCGGCTGGGTGGATGAGCGGCTTGTCGACGGCGAAATGCGCCCTTACATGTCCGCCGAGCTCACCCGTGTGGCTGGCTAACTAGCAGTGCGGCGAAGTTAGCGTGCCAGGGCGGCGTCGATCAGCGCGCGTATCTTCTCCGCGTTCGCCGGCGCCTTGAGCTTCTTTTCATTCAGGCGCGTCACACGCACCGCAGTGCGCACCGAGGAGACGAGCCACACTGAGTCAGCCTCCTCGAGGTAGCGCAGATTCAGCTCCTTCGCCTTGCAGCGATATCCCTGTTCAGAGGCATACTCAAAGAGCGCAGCTTGCGTGGTGCCAGGCAGTATTCCCTTGCCCGCCGGGGTGCGCAGCTTGGTGCCCTTGACCGCCACCACGGTGGAGGTGGCCCCTTCCAAGACCAGCCCCGTATCGGGATCGGTAAAAATCACATCATCAAATCCACGCTCGCGGGCCAGGCGCAGCGTGGCCATCGTGGCCGCATAATTCAGCGTCTTCGCCGGCAACTCTTCCGCCACCTGCCACAGACGCGGCGTGCTCATCACCTTGACGCCGGTATCACGCTGCGCCACAACGTCATCCGGAATCTCCTGAACCACCACCCATGCCGTGGGCACCCCAGTCGAGGCCCGCCCGCGGGTATAGGTCCACGTGCACTTGGCCTCTCGCGCTAAACCGTCCTCGCCTTCCCCGGCGGCGGGACCACAATAGTCCGCGATGGCCAGCTCGGTGGCTTCTTTCCACTTGTGGATGGGTGGCTCCGGAAGATCGAGAGCGCTCGCGGAATGCCGGAAGCGCTCCGCGTGGCGATGAAAATTGGCCGCCTTGCCGTCACGCACGAGGAGGGACTCGAAGATACCGTCACCGCGTGTGACCGCAGCATCGTCCCAATAGACCAACGGTAGGTTCGGCATATGGCGCCGCACCGACCCTCCAAACGGTTCCACGACGTAGATGACCGGCTCTTTCCTACGCTGAAGGCTCATAGACCCGATTATGCCCTACCATCGGAGGGCGTGAGTTATACTTCGCCACTTCTTTCCCGGCCCGGGGCCGCTGAGTTCCAGGGCACCACGCTTGTCGACGTCTCCGGTATCCCCTGGCACTACGGCAACCCCCTCGTGGAGCAGCGCGCGGTGGAGACAGGTTCCGCCATCATCGACCGTTCCCAACGCCGGGTCATTGCCGTTTCCGGGCCCGATGCCCGGGCTTTCCTGCACAACCTCCTGAGCCAGAAGCTCGATGACGCGGACGCCGGATTCTCTGCCGGCGCCCTTGATCTAGACATACAGGGCCACGTCCTACACCACATCGACCTGTCCTTCGACGGGGAAACCTTCTACCTCGATGTGCCACCGGCCCAGTTCGAATCTTTGCGGGACTTCCTCACCGCCATGATTTTCTGGTCCCAGGTCACCGTGAAGGAAGCGGACGCGGCGATCATCACCGTGCTGGGCAAGCCGCTACAGAAGCCTTCCAGCGCCGTGATGGAGCGCTGCGTGCACTGGCCGGGCTGCCCGCGCCAGGATTTCCTCGTACCGCGGGGTGAGCTGGAGACAGCAGTCACAGAGTTGGAAAAGCAAGGCGGAAGTTTAGCGGGGCTCATGGCCTATACCGCCGAACGAGTGCGCGCACGCGAACCAGAATTGGCCGCTGACCTCGATGCGAAAACCATCGCCCACGAGGTTCCCCAGTGGATCCGACGCAGCGATGATAACCCCGCGTTCGTCCACTTGGAGAAGGGCTGCTATCGCGGGCAGGAGACGGTCGCGCGCGTAGAGAACCTCGGGCGCTCTCCACGCCTGTTGATCATGCTGTACCTCGACGGCTCCGCTCCGGAGCTCCCCGTAAGCGGGGCGGATATTTCGCTGGGGGGACGGCGCGTCGGCAAGCTCGGCACCGTGGTAGAGGATTGCGATTATGGCCCCATCGCGCTTGGTCTAGTGAAACGCAGCGCCCTCAACCACGGGGATCTGAGCATTGGTCCAGTGGCGGCATCGGTCGAGCCGGACTCCATTCCCGCCGACGAGGGCCCCAAGGCCGGGCGCGCCGCTGTGGACCGGCTGCGCGGAAAATAGTGGCGAAATGCACACTGCCCGTTGGCCGCGGGCTAGCGCACTTTTCCACGCACCACTGGGGGTAGTTCGGAATTTTTTCTTCACACAGGCTATGGTGTCTTACAGGAACATACACATATCTGACTAAGACGATGGGGCGGCCAAGAATCCCTGGACCGCCCTACACACCTCAAGGGGGTCATGCACATGGGACGCGGACGCGCAAAGGCAAAGCAGACCAAAGTTGCACGCCAGCTGAAGTACAATTCGCCCGAGATGGATCTGGATTCGCTCCAGCGTGAGCTCGCCTCACAGAACTCCAAGCGTTCCCACAACGAGGACGAAGACCAATACTCGGAGTACGCGGATTACGAGGACTACGCAGATCGCTGGGACTCGGATGAGTGGGATGAGGATGATTCCGACGCGCGCTAGGCGCGCGAGTCACTGTCCCACCCTGTACATCACTTAAGCGAAAGGCCGGAGCCGTCTCCCCTCTGATTAAGGGGAAGCGCCTCCGGCCTTGTTCCTTTTCTCAGGACTTAGAACCCTGGGTGCTCGCCGGTCATGATAACGCGCGGCTCGCCCTCTTCGGCAGCACGAACGGTGCCCAGTTCCCACGCCTCCACGTGGCGGGCGGTCATCATAGCCAATGCTCGCTCGCGATCCTCCGGCGCAACGACGGCGATCATACCGACGCCCATATTGAAGGTCTTCTCCATCTCTTCGAGCGCAACCTTGCCCACCGAGGAAATGGTCTTGAAGATCTGGCCCGGAGTCCACGTCGAGCGGCTCACCTCAGCGCTCAGGCCCTCCGGGATGACGCGCTCCAGGTTGCCGGCAAGGCCGCCTCCGGTGACGTGGCAGAAGGTAGACACCGCGCACTCCGATGTCAGCGCCAGACAGTCCTTGGCGTAGATGCGGGTAGGCTCCAGAAGTTCCTCGCCGAGGGTGCGACCTAAGTCTTCCATGTAGCCGTCGAGCGGCAGACCCGCCTGCTCCAGGAGCACGTAGCGCGCCAAGGAGTAGCCGTTGGAGTGCAGGCCGGAGGACTTCATGGCGATGAGAACGTCGCCTTCGCGCACCTTGTCCGGGCCGAGCAGCTCATCAGCCTCTACAACGCCAACCGCAGTAGCGGAGACATCGTATTCATCCTTGCCCATCACCCCTGGGTGCTCGGCGGTCTCGCCGCCGAGGAGCGCTGCACCAGCCTGGACGCAGCCCTCAGCAATGCCCTTAACAATCTCCGCTACCTTTTCCGGCACTACCTCGCCCACGGCGATGTAGTCCTGCAGGAAGAGCGGCTCAGCGCCGCACACGACAAGATCGTCCACGCACATGGCGACGAGGTCGATGCCGATGGTGTCGTGCTTATCCATGGCCTGGGCCACGGCCAGCTTGGTACCCACGCCATCAGAGCCAGCTGCGAGGACCGGCTCCTTGTAGTTCCCCAGCTTGAACAGGCCGGCGAATCCGCCGAGCCCACCCATCACCTCGGGGCGGGTGGCGCGCTTGGCGTGGGGGGTGATTAGCTCTACTGCGCGGTCGCCTTCCTCAATGTTGACGCCGGCGGCAGCATACGTGTTCTCGCTCATGAGTGACTTAGTCCTTATTCGTTAGTTGTCGTCGAGCCCTGCAGGGTGCGCACGGCCTCAGCATTGGGGTTTCCGGCAGGCAGTCCGAGTGGGTACTTACCGTCGAAACATGCGCAGCACAGTTCGTTGCGCGGCTGTTGAGTAGCCGCCACCATCTCATCGGTGGAGACAAATCCCAGTGAATCCGCACCAATCGCGGTGCAGATGGTCTGTGCTACCTCTTCCGGATCATCGGAAGGGTTGGCATTGGCAATGAGCTCGCCTGGGGAGGCGAAGTCGATGCCGTAGAAGCACGGCCACTTCACCGGCGGGGAGGCGATGCGCACGTGGACTTCGGCAGCACCGGCTTCCCGCAACATCCGGATCAGCGCGCGCTGCGTGTTACCACGCACGATTGAATCATCCACCACGACGATGGACTTGCCTTCAATGACCTCCCGCAGCGGGTTGAGCTTGAGGCGAATGCCCATCTGGCGCTGGGACTGCGTGGGCTGGATGAAGGTGCGGCCCACATAGGAGTTCTTCACCAAGCCGTGTGCGAAGGTCAGCCCGGATTCGCGAGCATAACCGACGGCAGCCGGGTTGCCAGACTCGGGAACGGGGATCACCATGTCCGCATCGGGTGCCGGGTATTGGCGCGCTAGACGACGCCCAATTTCCACGCGCGTGGCGTTGACAGAACGGTCCTTGATATTCGTATCGGGCCGAGCCAGATAGACATATTCGAAGACGCAACCATGGCGCTTGGTCTCGGCGAAGCGCTCGGAGCGGATTCCGGTCTCATCGATGGCAACGAGCTCGCCGGGTTCGATCTCCCGGATAAACTGCGCTCCGACGATGTCGAGCGCACAGGTCTCACTGGCTACCACCCAGCCGGTAGTGAGGCGGCCGAGGGCAAGCGGGCGCACGCCATGCGGATCGCGGGCGGCGTAGAGAGTGTGCCCGTCCGTAAAGGTCAGGCAGTATGCGCCCTTCACCGTGGGCAACAATTGCAGGGCCGAATCAAAGACGGTGTTGTCCTCGTTGACGCCGTCCGCCAACAAGATGGACAGGCACATGGAATCCGAGACGGACTCTTCCTGTGGCTTAATCAGCCCGCGCCGCACGGCCTCGGCGCGCAGTTCCAGGTAATTTACTAGGTTTCCGTTGTGGCCGAGCGCGATGTCAACGCCGCTGGGCGACGTCCCGAACATCGGCTGCACATTCGACCATTCCTTGCCGCCTGCGGTGGAATAACGCGTGTGGCCGACGGCCACGTTTCCATGCAGCGAGCTCAGGATTGATTCATCGAAGACATTGGAGACAAGGCCCATATCCTTAAAGACGACGATGCGATCATCATCGCCCACCGCGATACCGGCGGCCTCCTGTCCGCGGTGTTGGAGGGCGAAAAGCCCGAAGTAGGTTAGCTTCGAAACCTCTTCTCCTGGTGCCCAAACACCGAAGACTCCGCATTCTTCGCGGGGTTCCGGATCCAGGCTGGGATCCGTCGACAAGGGCTTAGTCATGCTCTGGACGTGTTCAGCTACCACGGCGCCAATCCTAGCTGTTTGGGCCTGTGAAAACTAACGGAATCACGGGCAAACAGGCTGCAATGTCGTGGGAGCGGGATCCGGAGGCGTCTACGCGGCCAGCGTTAAGCGCCTGCTCCCAGCCAATGACTCCCGTGGCCAGCTGCAACCATGTCAGGGGATCCATCTCCACCACATTCGGAGGGGTACCCCGGGTATGCCGGGGACCGGCGATGCACTGGACTGCCACGAATGGGGGGACCCGCAACTCCACGGAATGTCCCGGCGCGTCCGCCTCCACCAGGCGAGCCGTAGTGCGGGTGGCCTTTGCCAGAGCAGAGCGACCTGGTTTTTCGGTCCTCTCAGGGTCACGGATCCACTCCGCCACCGCTTCGACGGCAGCACGGGTGGTGGCGGCATCAACGGCCTTTTTCATACGCTATGCACACTCCCTGATACTTTGTTATCCATGTCACCAACCATGCCACCAAGCTCCTCGGAAGAAAAGAAGCCTGTCCCGACCGGGAAGTCTCCCTCCATCACGCTGCGGTTTATGGCCGCCCCGACAGATCTCACCATCGCCGGCGCCCAAGGCATCGGCGGCGGTCGCGTTTTGGAATGGATCGATAAGGCCGCCTATGCCTGCGCGGTTCAATGGTCCGGTACCTACTGCGTGACGGCCTACGTGGGCCACATCCACTTCACGCGCCCGATCCCTTCGGGCCACTTGGTGGAGGTACGCTCGCGCATCGCGATGACGGGGCGGTCCTCCATGCACATCGTCAACGAGGTGCTCTCCGCTGACCCGCGCGATGGCATCTTCACACGCGCCTGCGACTGCCTCGTCATCTTCGTGGCCAAGGACACCGAGACCGGAAAGTCGATGGCCGTTCCGCCGCTCGTTCCGGATTCCACTGAGCACCAGCGCGTATGGGAGGCCGCAGAGTCCCGTATCGAGCTGCGCAAAGCCATCGAAGCGGAGATGGAAAAGCAGACTTATGACGGCCCGTCTGACGCTCCCCGCATGGTCAACCGCTTCTTGGCCAAGCCCACCGACGTCAACTGGGGCGGCAACGTCCACGGCGGCACCGCCATGGAATGGATTGATGAGGCGGGCGCTGCCTGCACCATGGAGTGGTCCGGCGAGCACACCGTCGCGGTCTATGCCGGCGGCATCCGCTTCTACCGGCCAATCCATATTGGTGATCTCATCGAGGTGGATGCCCGCATGATGCGCACGGATACCCGCTCGATGCAGATGTCCGTCCATGTGCGCTCGGGCAACCCGCGCGGCGGCCGCGAAAAACTGGAGACCGCCATCCACGCCACCGTCTCCTACATGGCAATGGATGCTGACTGGCAGCCGCTAGCTGCCCGCCAATTCACTCCCCGCACCGAGGAAGACAAGCGCCTCTGGGAGCACGCCGGCATCCTTCGCGGACTGCGCGGCAAATACTCCCCGAAGCCACTGGTGGTGGCACCAAAGCACCAACACGTGGATTAACAAAAGGATGAGCCAGAGGCCCATCCCTGGGCCGCGCCTACTCTAGAGGCTCAACCCGGCACGCCACGTGGAGGGAGCTTGGGTCCTTGGCCTTGCGCAAGGTGACGGTGCGGGCTCCGATCTCACTGTTTGTGGCGACGCTCGGAGCCACAAACACTCCCGTGGTCGCCGGAAGGATGACGGGCTTGTAGAAGTCCGCGCTGATGCGCACAGCACCGGGGAGGGTGCCGTCGAGCACCGACAGCATGCGAGCGTGCGTGTACATGCCGTGCGCGATGGGCGCGGGGAATCCGAAGAGTTTGGCACCCACCGCAGACACGTGAATGGGGTTCTTATCCCCCGATGCCGCGGCATAGACGCGGGTACTTTCGGGGCTAAAGCGCAGCGTTGCCGCAGGCGTTCCCGCCTCATCGCCGGGGAAGTCGAGGAAGCGCTCAGCCTCCGGACGTGTTCTCACTTGTCGCGGGGTGTCCTTGGTGAACTTCGCCCCCTGGCCTAGGAAGACTGATGTCTGGCGCCAGATCTCCTCGCCGCCAACGCTGTACGTGGTCACCATATCGATGACCAACCCTTTGCGGTGCGGGCGCAGGTTTTCCGCGTGCACGGCGATGTCACAGCGCTCGTCGACGCGCAGCGGGCGTTTCTGCTCGATGCGGTTGGACAGATGCACCACGCCCACGGCTGGGAACGGAAAGTCCGGTGCTGCCATGACCTTGATGGCAAGCGGGAAGGCCAGCGCGTAGAGATAGGTAGCGGGCAGCTCGTTACTCAGACGCAGGCCCGTGGCCTGGCAGTAGCGAGCCAGGTGCTCGGTGTCGACGCCTACGCTGTCGACGCGGTACGCGGTCTGCGGGTCCTCAACCTTGCGCTTGCCCGCCCCCAGCCCGGGGATGGGGACCGCACCCAGCATGAGGCTGCGGTACAGGGCGGGAAGGTCCGGAATCTCGTTGAGTGTGGTGACGTTCATTTAGGCTCCCATGAGGTTCTGACCGCAGACGCGGACGGTGTTGCCGCTCACCGCCGCGGAGGCCGGCGAGGCGAAGAAGGCGACGGTCTCCGCGACGTCGACAGGCAAGCCGCCCTGTTGCAGTGAGTTCAGGCGGCGGCCGATCTCGCGCGGCCCGGTCGGCATCGCCGCGGTCATGGCGGTTTCAATAAAGCCCGGCGCCACGGCGTTGATGGTGGATCCGTTCTCCGCCAACACTGAGCGCAAGGAATCAACGAGGCCAATGATGCCTGCCTTGGTCGTAGCGTAGTTGGTCTGACCGCGGTTGCCGGAAATGCCAGCCATGGAGGACACACCAATCACCGCGGCACCCGGCGCGAGGGAACCGGATTCCAAGAGGCTTTCGGTAATGCGAACTGGCGCCAGAAGGTTAACGGCAAGAACAGAGTCCCACTGGCCTTCATTCATGTTGGCCAGCAGCTTGTCGCGAGTAATTCCGGCGTTGTGGACGATGACGTCAATGGCTCGACCGTGGCGCTCCTGCGCGTGCTGGGCAATCTTATCTGCGGCTTGGGGGTCGGTAACGTCGAGAGGCAGCGCCGTGCCCTTGACCTTGTTCGCGGTCTTGGCCAAGTGCTCGCTGGCCTGCGGAACGTCGATGCAGATGACGCTGGCACCATCGCGCGCCAGCACCTCAGCAATGGTGGCACCGATGCCGCGGGCAGCACCGGTCACCACCGCCAGCCGCCCGTCGAGCGGCTGCTCCCAGTTCTGCGCTTCGCCATTGGTTGCCGGAGAATCGTGTCCCTGGGCACTGACACGCACAACCTGCCCGTCCACGAAGGCCGACTTCCCAGACAGGAAGAAGCGGAGCGTGGACTCCACCTCTGCGGTGGCAGCAGGGTCTGCCCACACCAGGTTAACGGTACCGCCCTTGCGCATTTCCTTGGCCAGGGAACGGGTGAACCCTTCGAGTGCACGGGCGGCAATGCGGGCGTCGATAGTGTCCGCAGCTTCCGGGGTGGTGCCGATGACCACCAAGCGCGCGCACGGCAGAAGGTTGCGCATCTGCGGGTTGAAGAAGTCATAGAGCTCACGCAGCTGTTCTGGGGTCTCCAGGCCGGTGGCGTCGAAGACGAGGGCGGCGCGCTTCGCCTCCGCGGAAGCATTGATGACCTGGTAGTCCACGGCTAGCTGAGAGCTCAGAAACTCAGCGATGCGCCCCTTGCCGCCAATGACGATGGGGCCATCGAGCGCTGGTTCCCCAGCCTTGTGGCGGCGCAGGGGGTGGCCTTGGGGTACTCCTGCTTTGGCTGCGAGCGGTGAGTTGATGAGCTTCTCAGCAATTGTGACGTTCGGCATAGGCTGGCATGTTCCTTTCTCGATTCTTCACAACCTTGCGAGCTTTGTTGAGCTGGTTGCAAGGTTAGTTAATTGAGTGATAGAACTAACAATATCACTTTAGTTGTGACGCGAAACGAACAGCCGGGTTGCTACCCCCTCCCGCTGGGATGATTCGCACGAGACCACTCGCGAAGGAGCTTTTTAATGACCAACCCCCCGCACCGCGTAGCCATCCTGGGTGGCAACCGCATCCCCTTTGCTCGTTCCAATAAGCAGTACGCCCACGCGTCCAACCAAGACATGCTCACCAGTGCGCTGGATGGACTCGTCGCACGCTACGGGCTTCACGACGAACGCCTCGGCCTCGTCGCCGCCGGCGCTGTGCTCAAGCACTCCCGCGATTTCAACCTCACCCGCGAAGTCGTCCTAGGTTCCGCCCTGGACTCCACAACCCCCGCCATCGATGTACAACAGGCCTGCTGCACTTCTCTTGCGGCAGCTATCCACGTCGGCGATGCCATCGCCCAAGGGCGCATCTCCGCCGGCATCGCGGGCGGAACGGACACCACCTCGGATGCCCCGCTGGCCGTTAATGACACGCTGCGCCGCACGCTGCTCAACCTCACCCGCGCCAAGACGGCCGCTCAGCGCGCCCAGCTCATCGGCTCTATTCGCCCCTCGCAGCTGGCCCCGGAACAGCCGCAGAACGGCGAGCCGCGCACCGGGCTGTCCATGGGTGACCACGCCGCCATCACCGCCCGCGAATTGAACATCAGCCGCAAGGCCCAGGATGAGTTGGCGCTCGCCTCCCACCAGAACCTCCACAAGGCTTGGGAGGAGGGCTTCTTCGATGACCTCACCACGGGCTTCCTCGGCGTCAACCGCGATACCAATCTGCGCCCGGATTCCTCCCTGGAGTCCTTGGCCAAACTCAAGCCGGTCTTTGGCAAGCGCGATGCCGAGCAACACGGCACGCAGGCCACGATGACCGCAGGCAATTCCACGCCGCTGACCGACGGCGCCTCCGTCGCCCTGCTGAGCTCCGAGGAATGGGCGGCCGAGCACAACATCGAGCCCCGTGCCTTCCTCGTGGACTCGGAGACCGCGGCCGTCGACTTTGTCCACGGTCCCGACGGCCTGCTCATGGCCCCCACCTACGCGGTCCCGCGCCTGCTCGAGCGCAACAACTTAAGCCTGCAGGATTTCGATTTCTACGAGATCCACGAGGCCTTCGCCTCCCAGGTCTTGGCCACCTTGTCCGCATGGGAGGACGAGACCTACTGCCGCGAGCGCCTCGGATTGCAGTCCGCACTAGGCCCCATCGACCGCGCCAAGCTCAACGTCAAGGGCTCCTCCCTGGCCGCCGGCCACCCCTTCGCCGCCACCGGCACCCGAATCCTCGCCACCACCGCCAAGATTCTCGAAGAAAACGGCGGCGGGCGCGCCCTCATTTCTATCTGCGCTGCCGGCGGTCAGGGCGTCGCGGCCATCGTCGAGCGTTAAGAAAAGCACCACAGAAAGGACCCTCACCATGGCACTCACCAAGTCCTCCACGGACAAAAAGTCCATCTCCCCGGAGCTCAACAACCAGGCCTCCACCGACGCCCCCAAGGCCGAGGCCCGCAGCCCACACCGCCTGCCCACCACCCCGAAGCCTGCTGTTGCCACCGAACTTGCCGCGCTTCTCGACGGCCCACACGCCGCCTTCCGCCAGGAGCTGCGCACCTTCCTCAACGATCCTTCGCTCTTCCCAAACCCGGATCTACCTATGGCGGAGCAGCGCCAACACACCTTTGAGAACCTCTCCAAGGTTCGTGACTTCGGCGGATTCAACCACGGCCTGCGCCGCGCGCACGGCGGTGCCGGCAAGCCGAATCTCTCCACCTTCACCCTCGAAGGCTTGGCGTGGGTCGACGGTTCGCTAGCGATTAAGTCCGGTGTGCAATGGGGCCTGTGGGGCGGTGCGCTGGATCAGCTAGGCACCGAGCGCCACCTCAAGTGGGTTGAGAAGGCCGCCAGCCTGGAGTTGCCGGGCTGCTTCGCTATGACTGAGCGCGGACACGGCTCCGATGTGCAATCTCTCGAGACCACCGCCACCTTCGACCCGGAAACCGATGAGTTCATCATCAACACCCCTTCCGATTCCGCGGTGAAGAACTACATCGGTAACGCCGCCAAGGATGGCCGCGCCGCAGTCGTCTTCACCCAGCTCATCACCCCGGATAGCGACGGCCGCTCCCACGGCGTCCACGCCATCATCGTCCCTATCCGCGACGAGGAAGGCAACGAGCTGCCAGGCGTTACCTTGGGCGATCATGGCCACAAGGGTGGTTTGGTAGGCGTCGATAATGGCACCCTGCACTTCGACAACGTCCGCGTGCCGCGCGAAAACCTGCTCAACCGCTTCGCCGATGTGGACGAGAACGGCAAGTACTCCTCCCCCATCGAGTCCAAGAATGCTCGCTTCTTCACCATGCTGGGCACTCTCATCCGCGGCCGCATCGGCGTATCCGGCGCAGCGGGTGCCGCCACCGAGGCATCCCTGGACATTGCGATTCGCTACGCCAACCGCCGCCGTCAGTTCGAGGGCGCGACCGGCGCCGAAAAGCGCCTCATTGAGCACCGCCAGCACCGCCGCCGCCTGCTCATTCCACTTGCCCGCACGTACGCGCTGCACCTGCTCTACAACCAGATCCTGGAGCGCTACCAGGAGCAAAACGATCAGCACGAGGCTGGCACCTGGTCTGTGACGGAACCGACCGAAGAGCAGAAGTTTGCCTCCCGTGAGATGGAATCCCTGGCAGCTGCCATCAAATCCGCGCAGACCCAGCACGCCACCCGCACCATCCAAGAGTGCCGCGAGGCCTGCGGCGGCGCCGGCTACATGTCCGAGAACCGCCTGACCACCTACCGCGCCGATTCCGATGTCTTCGCCACCTTCGAGGGCGATAACACTGTGCTCATTCAGATGGTGGGCAAGAACCTGCTCACCGCCTATGGTCGCGCGATGAATGATATGAGCCCGTGGGACACCGTGAAGTACGCGGCTACCACCGCCACCGATGTGGTTCGCCGCCGCTACGGGTTCACTACTCGCCTGCAAGGCCTGGTGGACCGCGTGAATCCTTCAGAGGCCTCGCTTTTCGACGCCACCTACCAGGCCAAGCTGATCGACGACCGCGCCCAGTCCATCCTCTTCTCCCTCGTGCGCCGCATCCAGCCGGCTCGCAAGGCCGATAAGGTGCAGGCCGCCGCCATCGTGGACCAATGCCAGGATCACCTCATCGCCGCCGGCTGGGCCCGCGTGGATACCTTGTTGGTCCAGGCCATGATTGAGGCAGAAGAGCGCCTTGAGGAAGGTTCGCTGGCACGCCAGGTCTTCGAGCAACTGCGCCACCTCTTCGTCTTCGACACCTTGGTTCAGCACGCGGGCTGGTACCAGGAGCACAACCTGATTCCGGCCGGCCGCATGAAGGCCGCCCGCGCTGCTATCAACGACCTCGTCGATTCGCTCGCACCGTGGTCCGTCGTTCTCGTGGATGCCTTCGGCGTTCCGTCCGAGGTACACAACATCCCGATGCTCACCGAGGCCGGTGTGGATCCGCTCCACGTCTAGTCACGCCACGCATCTCGAGGGCACCTCCGCCATCCGGCGGGGTGTCCTCCCTGCTTTTCTGAAAGTAGCGATAGGGGCTGTTTATTCTCTGAGCTATGACCACACAGCATCCGATGTTCTCCAGTTCCTTCCCACCCTCCGATGATCTCCTTGAGCCAAGTCCGCTTCGCAACGACATCGCATTGCGTCTCTGCCACGGCAAATCTCGCCAAGACATCCACAACGACTACATTGAAGTCCTCGATGACCCCTCCGAATGGGAGGCCAGCTATGAGGAACCTTATCCAGAGAACTTTGACGCCATCATCGACGAAGTCGCCGCAGAATACGGCCGGCTGGTCACGGAAAAGTCGGAGGATGTTAAGCGCCTCGAAGCCCTGCGCGACGAGCTTGCTCAGCGCGATATCTCCTTCACGTTCAACGAGGCCTGGGATCTCTCAGACGGCGTCTGGGTAGGCTCCAAGCTCGCTGAGAAGGAAGGCCGCAGCGGCTATGTCTACTGCCACAGACAGGACATCAGCCGGGTTATTTACGATGGCGAGCTGTACTTCGGTTTCTCCGCGATGGAGGAAAACGAGGAAGCAACATTCAAGGTCGGCGAGCAACTCGTCGAGGCCTTACGCGCCGTGGGCTTTGCTCCCGAGTGGAATGGTTCGACGACAGCGCGCGTTCTGTGCCAGGACGTCGCTCTCGAATTTCCCCTCGCCGACGACCTCACGGACTCCGAGTAGACAATTACAAAACGCTAGCCCCCGTATGCGGTTAGCCCGCAACAACCATCCAGATGGCTACCATGTGCACCACCGCCGCGGCAATCGTCGCGGTGTGGAAGTGTTCGTGGTAGCCATACCAACGCGCGTTGCGCCCCGGCCACTTGAAGCCGTACATCAACGCACCTATTGAATAGACCACGCCGCCGGCAAAGAGAAGCCACACAACGGCCGGACCCGCGGACTGCCACAGGTTCGGCAATAGCGGCAGGATGAGCCAGCCCAGCACGAGGTAGACCACCACGTCCAGCCAGCGCGGGTGATTAATCCACACCAGATTCAAGATGACGCCCATGATGGCGCCCACCCACGCCGAGGTCAGCATCCATAACGCCTGCGTTGGCTCCAGCACGATGGCGCACAAGGGCGTGTAGGTCGCCGCGATAAACACCGAAATCGTCGCATGGTCAGCACGCCGCCACCATTGCACCGCGCGCATGGATACCCACGGCCAGCGGTGGTACAACGCCGAGACCGTAAAGAGGCCCACCACGCCGACGCCGTAGACCGTCACCGCGAGCCCCTGCCACCACGGCAGCGTCATCCATGCAAAGGTAATCAGAACCGTCGATGCAATCAGGGAGGCAATGGCCGCAAAGAAGTGGCCCCAGCCGCGCGTTAATGGGCGCGGGCCGCGGTCCGCCATCCAGTACGTGCGCTGGATGAGCTGCTCTATCGTGCTATTTTCCTGCACAGAGCCTTCTTCAACTGGAAATTCTTGCGGGGACGATTTCTGAGCACTGGGTGCGTTCATAGTGGGGGCCTTGTCTTGCCTGAGATGCGGGTCATGCGCATAACGCATTCACTCCCAAAACTTACGTACCCGTAACTATACGGACGGGCACTGTGGCAGACAAGGGTTGAGCAACAGTTTTCACCAGTTTTTCTTCCAATATTTGCAGTTCGAGGGCGCTGGCCACGTAAACTACCCACATTATGCTTTCCTTTGTCTCACGCTCTCGCCGCGCCGCGGCGCTGTTCGCAGCTGCCATGATGGCGCTGGGGGCGGCGTCGGCAGGCGCCGGCTCCGCTTCCGCACAGTCCAGCACCATCGGCGAGGTTTCCTCGCGCGTGACCAACCCGCAGCCCTGGCTCGGTGACAAGGCCTTCATTACCTCAAAGCGCCACATGGGTGGCAACCACTGGGTGGTAGACGTGTGGTCCCCGGCCAATCGTGCGGTGATTTCTAATAACGTCCTACTCCCCGAGGGCGATAAGCCGCGCCCCTCCTTCTACCTGTTGCCCGGTGTAGAGGGCGGCCAGGCGGGCATGAACTGGATGACCCACTCTGATATCCGTAATTGGGCCGTGGGCAAGAACGTCAACGTCGTTATGCCGCTCGGCGGCGCCTATTCCCTCTACACCGATTGGAATGCCGAGGATCCCATCCTGGGAGTCAACAAGTGGAACACCTATATGACCGCTGAGTTGCCCCCGCTGATCGACGCCGAATTCCACGGCTCCGGCCGCGATGCCATCGGCGGCATTTCTTCCACGGGCGGCGCCGCACTCGACATCGCCGGCCACGCCCCACAGCGCTACAAAGCAGCAGCCTCCTACTCCGGCTGCCCGGTGCGCTCCGGTGCGATTGGCTTCCCCACCTCCACCGCGATGATCGCCTACGGCGGCGGATCCTCCTTCAACGCGTGGGGCCTGCCGGGCTCCCCGCAGTGGTTCGAGCACGACCCCAACGCCAACCCTGGGCGCCTGCGCGACGTCGAGGTCTTCGTGGGCTCGGCCTCCGGCACCCCGGGTCCCATCGATGGCACCAACAACCCCGCTCAGTGGCTCGGCCCCCGCGCGGTAGAGACGGTTGCTAACCAGTGCTCAGAGGAATTCACCCGCAACGCCCGCAATGCCGGGGTGCGAGTGAACCGTTACTTCAGCCCCCAGGGTTCGCACACCTTCAACCTCTTCTCCCACCAGATGAAGCTGAGCTGGGACCAGACCATCGCCCGCACCATCGGCGCTTAATTGGTTGGTTCCTAGGAGGTTGCCGCCTCACGGCGGGCGGGGCCGGCCCCTCGCTCCTGCCTTCGGCATTTCCTAATAGCTCCCTTGCCTCCCCACACGATGAAGGTCTAAACTCAAGGCGAAAGGTTCCGCCCCACTGAAAGAGCCCCTGAAGGCTTTCCGGCTTACGCCGGTAGGTGGGGCGGTCGCTTATTTTCGGACCGGGCCACTCCAGTAATAGGTCTTTCCCGCCGAAAACATATTGAATTGATCCCAATTGTGCCGCTGCGAAAGTGCTTGAACGTACTGTCCCTTGCCTCGTTCCATTTTCTGAAACCAGGACCAAGAAAAATAGTCAGCAATCTGACCGTTCAAATCCTGTTTTACTGGATGAAAGAGCACACGGAACTTTAGCTGTAGACCTTTCAACAGAGGCTTTATCCTCTTTTCAAATGCCGATCTTTCCTTGCCAGTAAGAACCGAGTCGAAAATTAAAATTACGTCGCTTACCTCTGAGTCTCCCCACACCGCATTAATCCACTTCCCCATCTGCACCAGCAAAGAGCCCTAAAAGCTGCGGTGGAGACTGGTAAGTCGGATGCGTCATTCGCTTATCCACCCAGATCGTGTGGACACGGCACCGATCAAGCTCATTAATTCGGTCTATTACCCGCTTTCGCGTTCCTTTCGAATTTTCAGTTGCATGAAACTCAAGGTCTTTACTCCCCGCTGCCGTAAGTTCATACTTCAGCGCTTGCAGTCCTATCGCAGTGCCTGCTGGATCGAAAGTGCAAAATGCTGTGATTAGGAAGTGCGTGGAGGCTTTTGCACCAAACTGCATATCCCCCCGACTCATCGAGAAAAACATACAAAGTTCTTTTTCTCTTCACGTCTTCCATCTCTGTTCCCCAGCCCCCGTACGCAGCTATTGCTAACAGTCTACAACGCTGACTGGAGCAATTAGACAGTGCGGGCAGGGCCTCGCCTTGGCGAGAACCCCGCCCGGTTGCAGTTCTGTGCGTGAGGTCTACTCCACGACGGAGTTGGCACCCACCGCGTGGCCAAAGAGGTCCGGCAGGGTTGCTGCCCAGGCCTCACGAAGCTCGGAGACAGCGATGGACTCGCCGCCGAGCTCAAACTCGCCATTGTCGGTGGTCTGGCCGATGACGACGGCCGGCACGCCGCACTCCTCAGCGCGGTGCAGGAGCATGTCGACGCGGTCAGCGGTCGTTGCCACGAGCACGCGGGAGGCGGACTCGGAGAAGGCAGCCACGAAGGCGTCCTCGTGGACCTTGGACAGATCCAGGTTCAGGCCCACGCCGCTGCGCTTGGCCATCTCGAACGCGGTGACGGCGAGGCCACCTTCGGAGATGTCGTGGGCAGCGGTCAGACCATCGTTGCCCACGAAGAAGTCAGCGAGGCGCTGCTCATTAGCCAGGTCGACCTGCGGCGGCAAACCGTTGAGCCCGTTCTTCGCCTCATGGCCCTGCTCGTGGGCGCTCACCTGCTGCCAGATGGATCCGCCGAACTCATCCTTGGTCTCACCCAGCAGCACGAGAACCTCGGGTTCCTCCACGAGGCCGAGCTCGTTGCCAATGGACGAGTGGACGTCATCGATGACACCCAGGACGCCCACGACGGGCGTCGGCAAGATCGGCTCCTCGCCGGTCTGGTTGTAGAAGGAGACGTTGCCGCCGGAGACGGGGATGCCGAGTTCCACGGCGCCGTCGGCAAGCCCGTGCACGGACTCGCGGAACTGCCACATGACGTCCGGGTTTTCCGGGGAGCCATAGTTGAGGCAGTTGGTGATGGCGACCGGGCGGGCGCCGGTGACGGCGACGTTGCGGTAGGCCTCCGCCAGAGCCAGGCGTGCGCCCATGTTCGGGTCCAGCTTGGTGTAGCGGCCAGACGCGTCAGCCGACACCGCGATACCACGGCCGGTCTCCTCATCAATGCGCAGAACACCAGCGTTCGCGTGGTGGGACTGCACGGTGTTGCCGCGCACGTAGCGGTCATACTGCTCAGTGATGAAATCACGTGAACACAGTGCCGGGGAGGCCACGAGCTTCTTGAGCGCCACAGTGATGTCCTGCTTCTCGACGCCCTCGAATTCCTGCAGCGCATCCTGCCACTCCGGGCGCGCGTAGGGGCGGTCATACACCGGCCCCTCGTTGGCGATGGTGTGTGCCGGGGCATCGACGACGACCTCGCCCTGGTGGCGAATGATGAGGTGCTTGCCGGTGGTGACCTCACCGATCTCGGCACAGGTGACGTCCCAGTGCGCGCAGATCTCCTTGAACTTCTCCACGTTCTCCGGGGTCACCACGGCGCACATGCGCTCCTGGGATTCGGAAGCGAGGATCTCTGCGGCGGTCATGTTCTTCGCACGCAGCGGGACGTTGTCCAGGTTGATCTCCATGCCGCCGTCGCCGGACGCAGCCAGCTCGGAGGTGGCACAGGCCAGGCCCGCACCGCCCAGATCCTGGATGCCCACCACGATGCCGGACTTGTACAGCTCCAGGCAGCACTCGATGAGAACCTTCTCCGCGAACGGGTCACCCACCTGGACAGCCGGCAGCTTGCGCTCCGCGCCATCCTCGAAGGTGTCAGACGCCAGCACGGACACGCCACCGATGCCGTCGAGGCCGGTGCGCGAGCCAAAGAGCATCACCTTGTTTCCGGTACCAGAAGCGAAGGCCAGCTTGAGGTCCTCGACCTTCAGCGTGCCCACGCACAGCGCGTTCACCAGCGGGTTGCCGGCATAAGATTCATCAAAAATGGTTTCGCCGCCAATGTTGGGCAAGCCCAAGCAGTTGCCGTAGTGCGAAATGCCGTCGACGACACCCGGCAGAACGCGCTTGGTGTCGGGTGCATCCGCCGGGCCGAAGCGCAGCTGATCCATCACGGCAATCGGGCGCGCGCCCATGGCCATGATGTCGCGGACGATGCCGCCCACGCCCGTCGCAGCACCCTGGTGTGGCTCCACGTAGGAGGGGTGGTTGTGGCTTTCTACGCGGAAGGTCACGGCGTTGCCGTCTCCGATGTCCACCACGCCGGCGTTCTCACCGATGCCGGCGAGGATCTTGGAGCCCATCTCTTCCGTCATGGTCTCGCCAAAGTAGCGCAGGTGCGCCTTGGAGGACTTATAGGAGCAGTGCTCCGACCACATCACCGAGTACATGGTCAGCTCGGCGTCGGTCGGGCGGCGGCCCAGGATCTCGCGGATGTGCGCGTATTCGTCATCCTTCAGGCCCAATTCGCGGTAGGGCTGGTCCAGTTCAGGCTGCGCGGATGCCTGCTCGACGGTGTCGTTGTGTACGGTCATTGTTTCTCCTTTAACCGTCGGCGCGGGTTAAGCGACGACCTTGAGGGCGGACACAAACAAACCCAGACCGTCGGTGGACGGGCCGGTGAGAAGATCGATGGCATGCTCCGGGTGCGGCATCAGCCCCACCACGTTGCCGGCCTCGTTGGTGATGCCGGCAATGCCATTGATGGAGCCGTTGAAGTTATCGGTATAGCGGAAGACCACGCGACCCTCGCCCTCCAAGCGCTCCACGGTCTCCGCATCCGCCTGGAAACGGCCCTCGCCGTGCTTCGCCGGGATGAGGATGCGCTGGCCCTGCTCAAACTCGCTGGTCCAGGAGGTCTGTGCGTTCTCCACCTCGAGGTAGGTATCCACGCAGTGGAAATGCAGGCCCTGGTTACGGGTCAGGGCGCCGGGCAACAGGCCAGCTTCCGTCAGAATCTGGAAGCCGTTGCAGATGCCGAGCACCGGCATGCCCTTGTTAGCGGCATCGACGACCGCGCGCATTACCGGGGCGAGCGCCGAAATCGCGCCGGAACGCAGGTAATCGCCATAAGAAAAACCGCCGGGAACCACGACGGCATCGACGCCGCGCAGGTCCTCGTCCGCATGCCACAGGGACACGACTTCGGCGCCGGCGGTGCGGGCGGCGCGGGCCGCGTCGACGTCGTCAAGCGTGCCGGGGAAGGTAATAACGCCGATCTTCATTACTGGATGACCTCGTAGTCCTCGATCACGGTGTTGGCCAGCAGGGTGGAAGCCACCTTCTCCAACTCCTCGGCGCTGACCGAATCATCGACTTCAATTTCAAAGCGCTTGCCCTGGCGCACGTCGCTGACACCAGCAACCCCCAGGCGGCCCAGCGCGCGAACAACGGCCTGACCTTGCGGGTCCAAAATCTCGGCCTTGGGCATGACATTGACAACTACACGAGCCATGAAAATTTTTGCCTTACTGTGCGTGAGTATAGGTGCCCCGCCAGTCTATCCCGCCGGCAAGAAAGATTCGGAATCTTTGGGGGTGATGAATTCAAACCAAACGGCTGAAGAATTCTTGGGGAATCCCACCTTAACCCCCAGCTCACCTAGTGCGCTCCGGTATCACTCGGTGCGAAACCCGGGTAGAACGAGATGCATTGTCCTGTTCTCACCTATCCAAGGAACCTCTCATGTATCTCAAAGGCATTGGCTCACTCGCCATCGCTGCTCTTGTCTCTACCTGCATCGTCGCACCTCAGGCCGGTGCGGCGGCGGACGGCTCCAACGCCGTTATCTCTGAGGTCTACGGTGGCGGCGGCAACAAGGGGGCGGCGTTTACTAAGGATTTCATCGAGCTTTATAACCCCACCTCCGCTGACCTCGACCTCACTGGCTGGTCCGTGGAGTACCTATCCGCTTCTGGCAACTCAGGCGGAAAACACGAGCTGTCCGGCTCCCTCCCGGCTGGGGGCTACTTCCTCATCCAGGAAGGTGGCGGCGACACCGGGGAGCCGCTTCCTTCCCCTGATGTAGAGGGGAACCTGAACCTGTCCGGCTCCAAAGGCTCGGTCAAGCTTTACGACGCCTCCGGTGCCGAGGTGGACCTCGTGGGGTATGGGGAGGCGTCGATTAGCGAGGGCTCCCCCGCCCAAGCCCTGAACAACTCCACCTCTGCGCAGCGGGACGCCGAGGGCACCGACACCGACGACAATGCCGCCGACTTCAGCACTGCAGCACCGACGCCGAAGTCTGCCGGCGGCACCACCCCGCAACCGGACCCATCCCCGGCCGAGCCGGGTTCCACGGTCACCATCCCGGAGTTCCAGGGCACCGGCGCACAGTCCCCGCTCAAGGGCCAGAACGTCTCTACCCAGGGTGTGGTGACCGCGGTATGGCAGGGCGAGAAATCCCTCAACGGCTTCACCATCCAGACCCCGGGCACGGGCCAGACCGCGCCGACCGAGGCATCTGAGGCAGTCTTCGTCTACACCGGTGGCACCGGCTTCTACCCAGAAATTGGGGAGTCCGTCGAGGTCACCGGCACCGTTGATGAGTACTTTGGGCAGACTCAAATCGCGTTGAGCAATGGCTCTGTGCTTTCCGACGCCCTCCCCGCCGTCACCCCGCTGGCCATCGATGCCCTGCCGGAAGGTGATGAGGAGCGGGAGAAGCTCGAGTCCATGCTGCTCAAGCCGGGCGTGCACACCGTGACCGACAATTACGGTCTCAACCGCTACGGCGAGCTGGGCTTGGCTCCGGGCACGGAAGCTCTGCGTCAGCCCACCGACATCGTCTCCCCGGGCACCCAAGAGCAAAAGGACATGGAGGCTGCTAACGCGGCGAAGTACGTCATTTTGGACGACGGCTCCACCCGCGACTTCTCCCGTGATGGCGCCTCGACGAAGCTGCCCTACATCATGCAGAACGGCTCGGAGGTCAAGACCATCCGCACCACCAACCAGGTAGAGTTCGCGGACTCCGGCGTCATCCTGGGCTACGGTCACGAGCAGTGGCGCTTCCAACCCACCGCGATGATTACCGGTGACTCTGCCGCCGCGGACCTGCCGATTACGTGGGACCCGGCCCGTCCAGAGGCCCCGCAGGTGGCTGGCGATTACACCGTGGCGGCGTTTAACGTGCTGAATTTCTTCATCAACTTGGGCGAAGACAACGGCGCAAAGGCGTACAAGGACCGCTTTGGCAACGGCGTGGGCTCCGATAGCGGGACCTTCCGCGGTGCGTGGTCCGAGTCCGCGTTCAATGACCAGAAGGGCAAGATCCTCACCGCGCTGGAGGGCCTTGATGCCGATGTCATTGGCCTGTCTGAGATCGAGAATGCCGCGAATACCGTGGGTGGCTCCTACGATGACGCCGTGAAGTACCTCGTGGGTGAGCTCAATTCCCGCGCGGGTTCTGAGAAGTGGGATTACGTCAAGGCCCCGGCGAACGCGTCAGCCGATACGGACGTCATCCGCACCGCGATCATCTACAAGAAGGACCGCGTTAAGCCGGTGGGTGAGGCCACCTTGCTTGAGGACGCCCGCTTCAAGGGCACCGCCCGCACCCCGCTCGCCGCGGAGTTCCAGCCTGTTTCCGATAGGTGCGCTGTTGAAGGTCCCGATTCCTTCGTGGTGGTGACCAACCATTTCAAATCCAAGGGATCGGTAGCGAACGGTGATGCCGATACCGGCGACGGCCAAGGCAACAACCCCAACGTGCGCAACGCCCACGCCCAGGCCGTCCTCGACGGGCTGGCCAAGCAACCGCAGTGGCAGAAGAAGGCCACCTTTGTCATGGGTGATTTGAACACCTACTCCAAGGAAGATGCCATCTCCGTCTTCCGCAATGCGGGCTACACCATCCCGGTGGAAGAGCTCAATGCGCAAGAGGACTGGCAGAACGTGGCCTCCTACCAGTTCTCCGGCCGCCTCGGCTCCCTGGACCACATCCTGGCCAACGAGCACGTCGATGCGCAGGCCGCGCAGACCTGGAACATCAACTCTGACGAGCCCATCGCCATGGAATACTCCCGCCGCAACTACACCGGCGGCGATGTCTTCGAGGCCGATAACCCCTACCGCTCCTCCGACCACGACCCGGTCAAGGTGGGCTTTAACCTTGCGACGGTGAAGCGCACCGATAACCAGCTCAAGGACTGCACCACGACCGACGAGCCGGACCCGTCTGAGGAGCCGGCTCCGTCGGAGGAGCCGGATCAGACCGACGATGACGACAAGGTTGACACCAAGCCAACTCACAGCTCCGGTTCTTCTGCCGGCGAGCACTGCCTGCCGACTGCCCTCGGCCTCACCATCCCCGCAGCCCTCGCCATTCCGGTTGCCTTCCTTGGGTTTGCCAACACGCAGTTCAACATCCCGGGCTTCGAGCCTGTCCGGAAGCAGATTGAGTCGATGACCCGCAACATCCCGCGCGAAGCTCAGTACGCCGTCGGTGGCCTCGGCCTGCTGGCTGCGCTTGGCATCATCGGCGCGGCCTGCGCCCCAACCGAATCTGAATAGAGACCAGCCGGACCCGATGAAACAAGAGGCCACCCCTCCCCTTTTTTTGGGGGGGGGAGCACAAGGCAACATCAAACCGCCTGACGGTTGCAGGCTCCTTTTCGATGCCTCATAATTCACTACAAGGTGAAAGGGACTTACCCCAGCTCACCCCACAAATCATCTCTCTCCTGCAAAGGACACTCATGAAGTTCTCTCTTCGGAATCCTTCATCCAGGAACCCAAACTCGACTTTGCTATAGCTTAGACACCACAGGCGGACAAAGCGGTTCTCCGGTCTATGCCACAGACAACGCTGCCATCGGCATTCACACGCATGGCATCAGCGATCTCGGCTGCCCTGAAAACAGTGCCCTACGTATAAGCCCAAGCATGCTAAATACCTTCAATGACATTAAGGAGATCCAAAACAATGCAACCACAGATCCCGGTTCCAGCTCAGGTTCAAGCTCTCATTAATAACCCAAGTAACCTTCTCGGACTCATTGGTACCGTTCTGGGCATTATTTCCCTAGTTGTTGCAATCAGTGTCGGCCAAGGCCTCCCCAACGATGGGCAGTCCAAGCCTAATGCAGGAGAATCAACGATTCGCGTTGTAACCTCCAGTGGTAACCCGGCAGGCGAATGTAAGCTTCTTGGCCTTTCGCAGGAAAAGGTACACACGACTAATGCCAAAGGCGTGTACTTCTACGCGTTGGAACCTGGTTCGCATACCATCAACGCATCTTGTTCAGGGCTTTCCAGTCTTTCCTCCGCGCGAGCGCTCGAGGGTAGTCAGGAAGTAACCGTGAATGACGAGCCGGTAATGGTAAAGATTGTTGTTAAGTAGATTGGCCCTAACTTTCTTGGTTCTAAAGAGCTAAGAGAAACACGCACGTGCCCCCAGGGAAACCTCCCGGGGGCACACGCTTTTCAATGAACCACACCTAATTCGAGAGGGAACCGTACTTTCGTACGCGCCCGTATGAGAAGCTGGCGCATTTAATGACAGCAGCAAAACATCATTTTCAAACAAATGAACGCTTTTAAACCTCTGCCCCAAGAGCGCCAAACGCTTATCTGCATGTGTTTACACGGGCAGTTGGCTGTAAACCTGTAAAGACCCCATCACCTTCAATGCACATCGCGATGATCTGTTTGAAGTTAGCCACAAGAACTAGCTTTTCCAAGTAGAAGTTGACGCAACACCACCGAGTCGTGGAGTCTCCAACTTCCCCATGTTGTATCGAGTACGCGCTAGAAAAGAAAAAGAGGTTGGTGGGCTATTCGGCGTGCGTGAAAACGGAATAGTCAGCGGGGCGGGCACCTGCTGCCATGGCGCGCTCGGCGGCCTTAAGGAAATCAGCAACTACCTTACGGTCATCGAGGTTGCGGCCAGAGATTGACAGGCGCACGGTGTTGCCGCGCTGTGCAGAGCGCTCTGCTGCGCGAATAATGTTGCGGCGCCACCACTTTGCCGAACCGAAGCCCTCACCAAAGGACAGATTGCGGGCTTGGTGGAGCTCGCCTGTGCGAAGGTCGTGGATGCCACGGGTGGAGGCGGCAAAGTCGAAATCAAACTCGGGAAGGACTTCTAGTGTTCCCTCCGACATTCGCCAGCGCGGCGGTGCAAAGATGGTCGGCTCAAAGCCGATCTTGGCCATCTGTCGCGTCGCGCCCTTGAGGCGCAAACGTGCCTCGTGCGCATCCAGGTTGGCGAACTCCGCACGGCGGCCCTGGACCGCTTGGTCAAAGCCATTGAGAATAAGCACGCGGCCCGATTCGGCCTGCTCGCGAAGCCAGGATTGCGTCGCCGCGTCTTTAGCTAGGTGCCAATTGCCGTCGATGTGCGGCGCCACCAGCAAAGAGACAGGAACGTCAGCTTTATCGAACTGCTTGAGCAGATCGGAGGCTTGGCTTCGGGTGTCATTAAAAATACTGGAAATCGAAACCAGAAGGTGGCCATGCATAAGGAAAATTATCGCACAGCCACCGCCCCGGCGCGCGCTGAAAGAGATTCGGCGCTCCCCCCACATGGGCGGCCTAGGTCGCTGTGTGGCTCATTAGCCACACAGCGCAAGCGGTCTCTAAGCCTCGACACCCGTGGCCTGGTTGATCAACCACGCGTACTCAAAAGCCGCCTGCCGCCACTGGGCATAGCGCCCGGACACGCCACCGTGGCCAGCGGCCATTTCAGTCTTGAGGAGGAACTCGCCGCCGGTGGCAACGTCGCGAAGCTTGGCCACCCACTTCGCCGGCTCAACATACAGCACGCGGGTGTCATTGAGCGAGGTCAACGCCAGAATATTCGGATACTTCTGCGGAGCGATGTTTTCGTATGGCGCATAGGAGGCCATGTAGTCGTAGACCTCCGGATCGTGGTACGGGTCACCCCATTCCTCCCACTCCACCACCGTGAGCGGCAGTTCCGGCATGAGAATGGAGGTCAGCGGGTCCACGAAGGGCACGTTAGCCTCGATGGCCTTGAACCTATCCGGTGCCATGTTCGCCACCGCGCCCATGAGCAGGCCACCGGCGGAACCGCCTTCAGCCACCAAGGTCTCCGGTGTAGTCACCCGGCGCGCGATGAGGTCATCAGCCACCGCGATGAAGTCCGTAAACGTGTTTTTCTTGGCCAGCATCTTGCCGTCGTCGTACCAGTTGCGGCCCATTTCGCCGCCACCGCGAACGTGCGCCATGGCAAAAATCATGCCGCGGTCCATAAGAGACAAACGGAAGACCGAGAAGTACGGGTCCATATTCGCCTCATAGGAACCGTAGCCATAAAGCAACGTCGGGTTCGGTTGCGTGCGGTCCAGGTCCGCGCGGTGCACGATGGACACCGGCACCTTCGTCCCATCGGGTGCTTCAGACCAGACGCGGTAGGCCACGTACTCATCCTTGTCATAGCCGCCCGGAACTTCCTGTTCCTTCAGCAGCGTGTACTCACCGGTGGCCACGCGGTAGTCAAAGAGCTGTGCGGGCTGGATGAAGGAGGTATAGCTCACGCGCAGCACCGGCGCATCCCACTCCGGGTTGCCGGCCACGCCAACGGTATAGAGTTCCTCGTTGAAGTTGAGCTCGCTGAGGCGCGCCCAGCCTTCCCGCACATCCATAATCGCCGCCCGGCCGATGCCGCCCCGGCGGTAGGCCACGACGATGTGGTCGCGGTAGCAATCAACGCCCTGCAAGCGAACCTCATCATCGTGCGGCATGAGCACGGTGAGCTCACGCAAAGAGGGAAGTTCCTCACTGACCGGGCAATAGCCCAACTCAAAGTTCGGGCCGGTCACGTTGTGCGTGACCACCCAATAGTCGGTACCGTCCACGACCGCGTGGTCGACGTCGTAGTCCACGCCGGACTCGCGCGCCCACAAACAGCGGAACTCACCCTCCGGGTTGTCCTGCTCGAGTACCCATGCCTCACTCGTCAGCTTCGAGCTCGACACGATCATGATGTACTTCTCGCTGCGGGTCGTGCCCACGCCGATGCCGAAACGCGAATCCTCCTCGCGCATGACCACGACATCCTCCGACTGCGGGGTACCCACGCGGTGGCGCCACACCGTATCCGGGCGCCACGCATCATCCACGGTGGTGTAGAAGATGAACTCCTCCCCCACCCACGTTGCACCGTAGAAGATACCTTCCAGGCGGTCCTCCAACAGCTCGCCCGTGCGCAGGTCCTTGATGAAGAGCTCAAAGCGCTCATCACCGGCCACGTCCACCGAATAGGCCAGCAGGTCACCAGAATCGCTCACCGTGGACGCACCTAGGGCGAAGAAGTCGTGGCCTTCGGCGAGCGCGTTGACGTCGAGAAGCACCTGCTCTCCTTCCGGTGCCCCCGTCTCCGGGATGGTCGGCGGGGTCCACGGATCGGAGCCTTCCGACACCGGGATGCGGCAGCTATAGCCGTACTCCTTGCCCTCCTCGGTACGGCCGTAGTACCAGTACTTGCCGCGACGCTGGGGCACGGACATGTCCGTCTGCTTGATGCGGGACTTGACCTCGGTAAAGATGTTCTCCGTCAAGGTGTCCAGGTGTGCGGTGCGCTCTTGGGTATAGGCGTTTTCGGCCTCAAGGTATTCGCGGGTCTCCGGGGCGTCTTTCTCACGCAGCCACTCGTAGTCATCAACGAAGCTGCGGCCGTGAAACTCTCGCGTGATGGGGCGCTTGGCAGCAATCGGTGCGTTCATTCAGCCTCCTTAAAAGGTGGTTCCGGACAGGCGCTCAAAGGCCTCAACATAACGCGCGCGGGTGGCCTGGACAACGTCGTCCGGCAAGCGCGGCGGCGTGGACTCCTTGTCCCAGCCGGAATTGGTGAGCCAATCGCGAACGTACTGCTTATCAAAGGAAGGCTGGACTTTGCCTTCCTCATAGGTATCGGCCGGCCAGTAGCGCGAGGAGTCCGGTGTGAGGACTTCATCGGCCAAGACCAAGGTGCCGTGCTTATCGACGCCAAACTCGAACTTCGTATCCGCCAAAATAATGCCCTTCTCCTCCGCCAACGCGGCGGCCTTGGCATAGATGCGCAGGGTGGCATCGCGCAGCTCTTCGGCTCGTTCGCGGCCGAGCTTGTCCACGACGACATCGAAGGAGACGTTCTCATCGTGCTCGCCCTGCTCCGCCTTGGTGGCTGGGGTGAAGATGGGCTCGGGCAGGCGGGAAGCCTCGGTCAGACCCTCGGGCAGCTCGACTCCGCACACGCTGCCGGATGCCTTGTACTCCTTGAGCCCGGAGCCGGTGAGGTAGCCGCGGGCGACGCACTCGAAGGGCAGCATGTCGAGCTTCTGCACGACCATTGAGCGACCGAGGACTTCCTCGGGGATGCGCTCATCATCGAGCGGTCCGGCCAGGTGGTTGGGGAAGTCGATGGCGTCGAAGAAGAACTTCGACGTCGCCGTGAGCACGCGGCCCTTGTCGGGGATGGCCGGCTCGAGGGCGTGGTCATAGGCGGAAATACGGTCGGAGACCACCATGAGCAGGGTTTTGTCATCGATTTCGTAGATATCGCGCACCTTGCCGGAGGCGATGTGGGCATAGGAAGAAAGTTCTGGACGCATGACATACATTCTAGACCCGTCTAGACTGCTTCAAGATACATCCCAATCCCGAGGAGCTAAGCCCGTGCACTCTCGCCTGACCTCCCTTTTGACCTCCGCTGCGCTGGTGGGCGCCGCCCTGTCTGTGCCCGCTGCGCACGCAGCCGACATCTCCGTGCGCGAGTCCGCCCACGGACAGTGGCTGTGCACGATGTCGGCGTCCTCCACGGATCGCGCACTAGCCCGCGATGTCCGGGCGGGCTACATCAACACCATCCGCACGACCTCGGAGAAGATTCAAGCGCAGTTCCCGAAGCTGGACTTCTCCGCGTACACCTCGCGCGATATCAGCAAGGCGCCGGGCTACGCGGCGACGGTGGCCGCGCTGGGCAAGGCCGGCTACACGGGCGCGGATATGGTCATCATCATGGTCGGCGCGTCCGCCCCGGAGGACCTGGTGGAGGATGAATCGGTGCTGTTGCCAGGGGATGCCGAATACTCGATCAATGCGGCGAAGTCCCGGACTGAGAAGGGACCGGCACCGTTGTTGTCGACGGGTAGCGATTTCAGCCCCAAGCTGCGCGCCGCTCTGGCAGAAAACCAGGCGCAGGAAAAGGAGGCCGTCGATGCCTTCAACGCAGCGCAGGTGCAGTCCTTTGCCGAGTGCGTGGAAGAGCTGCGCAGCCGCGGTGCGCAGGAGGGCATCCAACCGGTGCCAGAGCTACCCATTCCGGGCAAGACGACGCAGCAGCAAACCTCGTCCACGGGTGCTACGGTTCTCGGCATCATGGCGGTGCTCACCGCTCTGATGATCGGCGGCTACCTTGCTACCAACGGCAAATCTCTCGGCGGCTTCGAGCTGCCGGTGCTGCGCATCCCTGGAATGGCCTAAGAGCTAGTGCCGGGTGAGCCCGGCCGCCAATGGGAAGTCGTTTCGATCAAATAAGGGCCAGAAAATTGAGGATCTGGGGCCTTAATTGATCGAAACGTACCGCCAAGGGTGAAACTAGAGGATTTCACCCGGGGTGTAGGCGGCGGCCTGCGGGTGCTGATCAGCAATCGCCTTGATGCGGCCCAGAATCTGGCTCACCTGCGATTCGGCAGCGCCGATGAAAGCGTGCTTGTCCGACAGCGCGGCCTCGAGGGCGGCGGCATCGAGCGGCAGGCGCTCGTCGGCAGCTAGGCGCTCGATCAGATCCTGCTCCCCACCATTCTCACGCATGTTGAGTGCCACGGCGACGGCGTTTTCCTTGATGACCTCGTGCGCGGTCTCGCGGCCCACGCCCGCGCGCACCGCCGCCATGAGGATGCGGGTGGTGGCGAGGAAGGGCAGGTAGCGCTCCAGTTCGCGGTCGATCATCGCCGGGAAGGCACCGAATTCCGCGAGCACGGTGAGGAAGGTTTCAAACATGCCGTCAATGGCGAAGAAGGCATCCGGCAGTGCCACGCGGCGGACCACCGAGCAGAACACGTCGCCCTCGTTCCACTGCTGGCCGGACAGATCCGCCACCATGGTGAGGTAGCCGCGCAGAATGACCTGGAAACCGCACACGCGCTCGCAGGAGCGGGCGTTCATCTTGTGCGGCATCGCGGAGGAGCCGACCTGGCCTTCCTTGAAACCTTCAGTCACGGTCTCGTTGCCAGCCATCAGGCGGATGGTCGTGGCCAGCGAAGAGGGCGCGGCGCCCAGCTCAACGAGCGCAGACACAGCGTCGAAGTCGAGGGAGCGCGGGTAAACCTGGCCCACCGAGTTGAATACGCGGGAGAAGCCCAGGTGATCCGCAATGCGCGTCTCCAACGCGGCGAGCTTGTCTTCGGATCCGCCCATGAGGTCGAGCATGTCCTGCGAGGTGCCCATCGGACCCTTGATGCCGCGCAGCGGATAGCGGCTCAGCAGCGATTCCACGCGCTCGATGCCCAGCAGGAGCTCGTCGGCAGCGGAGGCGAAACGCTTGCCCAGGGTCGTGGCCTGGGCAGCGACGTTGTGGGAACGACCCGCCATGACCAGCGTCTGATACTGCGCCGCGCGCTCACCAATGCGCGAGACCACCGCGATGGCCTTATCGCGCACCAGCTCCAAAGAACGCAGAATCTGCAGCTGCTCCACGTTCTCCGTCAGGTCACGCGAGGTCATGCCCTTGTGGATGTGCTCGCAGCCGGCTAGGGCGTTGAACTCCTCGATGCGCGCCTTGACGTCGTGGCGCGTAACGCGCTCACGCTCCGCGATGGAGGCGAGGTTGACGTTCTCAACCTGCGCCTCGTAAGCGGCGATAGCCGAGGCAGGGATGTCGACGCCAAGATCCTTCTGCGCCGTCATCACCGCAATCCACAGCTGGCGCTCCAGGATGATCTTGTGTTCCGGGGACCAGATTTCAGCCATCTCTGGGGAGGCGTATCGAGCGGACAGGACGTTGGAAATGTTCTTCTTTTCAGCCACGTCGCTCATTATTCCACGCCGCACCCCAAAGGAGGCATTATCAGGGGATTAGATGCTAATCTGACCCTTCTCCGCCGGCAGTGCAATGTCCGTGCGGAAGAAGCCGCCTTCCAGCTCGATGCCGCCGAGAACCTCGTAGGCGGCTGCGCGGGCATCAGCGAGGGTGGCACCACGGCCGAGAACGTTGAGGACGCGACCACCGTTGGAGACGTAGCCTCCCTCCCCCGTGGTGGTACCGGCGTGCAGAACCCGGGTGGGATCATCAAGATCCGGCGAGGCAATCGGATCGCCCTTGCGCGGCGAAGCCGGGTAGCCCTCGGCGGCCAGCACCACGGTGACGGCATAGCCGTCTTCCCACTCCAGCGGCGCCAGCTCCGCTAGCTGTCCGGTAGCGGTGGCATTCAGGACCTCTCCGAGCGGAGACTTCAGCAAAGCGAGCACCGCCTGCGTTTCCGGGTCACCGAAGCGGGCATTGAATTCCACCACGGCTGGGCCTTCCTTGCCCCACGCCAGGCCGGCGTACAGCAAGCCAGAGTACGGGGTGCCACGCTTGACCATTTCCTTAGCCACGGGGACGCAGACTTCGTCGACGATGCGCTGGACGCCGTCGGCAGGCAGCCACGGCAGCGGGGTGTAGGCGCCCATGCCGCCGGTGTTGGGGCCCTCATCGTTGTCGTAGGCGCGCTTGTGGTCCTGCGCTGGGAGCAGCGGGACGACGGTCTCGCCGTCCACCAAGCAGAACAGGGAGACCTCCGGGCCGTCGAGGAAGGACTCGAGCAGCACCGGGTTGCCCACGGCGTGAACCGCATCAACGTGCGCGCGGGCCGCGTCGCGGGACTCGGTCACCACGACGCCCTTGCCGCCGGCCAAGCCGTCGTCCTTAACCACGAAGTGCGGGCCGAAACGATCGAGGGCGGCCTCGATGTCCTCATCGCTGGTGCCGGGGGCGAGCTGCTCCGCGCGGGCGGTGCGCACGCCGGCGGCCGCCATCACGTCCTTAGCAAAGGCCTTGGAACCTTCGATCTGTGCCGCGCTTGCCGACGGCCCGAAGACCGCGATGCCGCGCTCACGCAGTGCATCCGCCACGCCTTTCACCAGCGGCACCTCCGGTCCAATGACGACGAGGTCCGCTGCGATGTCCACTGCCAGCTCCGTCATGCGTGCAGGATCGTCCACCTGGGAATACTCCGGGTGGACGGTGGCCTGCATCTTATGCGCCGGGGAACCGGGGGCAATGTGCAGATCGGTAACAGAAGGGTCAGCTTTCAGGCCGGTGAGCAGGGCGTGTTCGCGGCCGCCCGAGCCGATAACGAGAATGCGCATGCCGTCTATCTTAACTGGCGGTAGCCTAGGGGCCATGTCTTCCGTATTTACAAAGATCATCGAGGGCGAGCTGCCTGCTCGCTTTGTGTACCGCGACGAGAAGTGCGTGGCGTTTTTGTCCATCGAGCCGCTGCGTTATGGCCACACCTTGGTGGTGCCGGTCGAAGAGGTCGATAAGTGGACTGACCTCGATTCAGAAACCTGGGCACACCTCAACGAGATCGCTCTAGAGATCGGTGGCGCCATCAAGACGGCCTTCGACACCCCACGCACCGGCTACATCATCGCTGGCTTCGACGTTCCCCATACCCACATCCACCTCTTCCCCACCGAGAAGATGGAAGACTACGACTTCGCCAAGGCCTTCGCTGCCGACGCCACCGACCCCGCCGCCATGGACGAGGCCGCCGCGCGCATCCGCCAGCACCTCGGCACGGACGAGGATGGCCGCCGCGACAGCTAAGAGCTGACTGCTACCTTTCGGCAGCTAGGCACTAGCTGCCGCCTTGGGCAGCTGGACGGTAAACACCGAGCCGCTGCCCAGCTCCGAATCCACGGAGATTAAACCGCCGTGCTGCTCGACGAGTGATTTCACGATGGCCAAGCCCAAACCCGAGCCACCCGTATCGCGGGTGCGCGAGGTGTCTGCACGGTAGAAGCGCTCAAAGATATGGGCCGCGTCTTCGGGGGAGATGCCCTTGCCGTCATCGGCAACGTCGATAAGCACGTGCTCCTCGTCGTCGCGCAAGGTCAGCGTCACCGACGCCTCCTCGCCGCCGTGGCGGATACCGTTGGACACCAGGTTAAGCAATACCTGGTGTAGGCGATCCGGGTCTCCGTTGACCATTGGAATCCCGGAGGCCTCGTTGTTGACGTTGATGGTGCGGCCCGCAAAAGCCGCCCGCGCCGAGGAACCCACTGACAGCACAAGTTCCAGCATGTCAACCTCGCGCATGTCCAGGCGCGAGCCCTCCGCGCGCGTCAGGGCCAGCAGATCCTCCACGAGCAACGACATCCGCTTAGACTCGGCATCGATCTTGCTGAAGACAAACTCCGCGTCCTGGGTAGCCCCCGAGCGGTACAGCTCCGTGTAGCCGCGCAGGCTGGTCAGCGGCGTGCGCAGCTCGTGGGAGGCATCGCCGACGAAGCGGCGCATTTGCTGTTCTTTTTCCTGCGCATCGACGACGGAATTCTGTAGCTGCCCCAGCATGACGTTGAGCGCTGCGGCAAGCTGCCCCACTTCAGTGTGCAGCGGCCACTCCGGCACGCGCTTGTCCAGGTTGCCCGCCGCGATTTGGGAAGCCGTTTTCTCGACCACGCGCAGCGGCCGCAGCGCCCGGTGGATCAGCCACATGCCCACCACCGCGATGATCAGCATGACCAAGGCCGCGATGATCACCTGGACAATCGCCAACCCCTTCAGGATGGAGTTCTCCGTCGTCATGTCTTTGGCGACGACCACCACGGAACCATCCCGTTGGAGCTTGGCCACGGCCCGCCATTCGGTCTCGCCCTGAATCGAGCGCACGGTGGTGGGTTCCCCGCCGACGATCACGTTGCGCGCATCGGGCAATGCGGCCATCGGCCGCGTGGTCACCACGGAACCATCGGGATAGTACGCCAGCGCCACATAGTCCGTCGGGGGTCGGCGGCTTCCGTCCTGCGGCATATAAAAGGACTCGTCAAGGTTGCTGGCCCAGGAACTATGGGCGTCGTTAAGCTCGGTGTCCACTCGGGTGTAGAGCACGTTACGCATGATCGACGACACCGCCAGGGAGGACATGGCCAGGCCAAGTCCCGAGACCAGCACCATGAGGACAAGTAGCCACGTGCGCAGGGGCAGCGCTTTCGGGCGCTGCATACGCCGGCGCGGGGCTTTATCCCGCACCAGCGTCACCCCGGATTGTGGGGCCTGAATATTCGCGGTGGGTTCGCTCATAGTGGATGAGCCTACGAGCGCGGCATGCGCAGCACGTAACCGACACCGCGGACGGTGTGAATAAGCGGGGTATCGCCGGTATCAATTTTGCGGCGTAGGTAAGAAATATAAGACTCCACCACGTTGCCGTCGCCGCCGAAGTCGTAGTGCCAGACATTATCCAGGATCTTAGACTTGGACAGCACGACCTCGCGGTTCTGCATGAGGTAGCGCAGCAGGTTGAACTCGGTGGGCGAAAGCTCCACGATCTCCCCCGCCTTGGTGACCTCGTGGGTGTCATCGTTGAGGGTGAGGTCGGCATAGGTCATGGTGGCGTCGCCGTCCTGGTCATCCACCGCGTTACCGCGGCGCAGAATCACGCGCAGGCGGGTGATGACCTCTTCCAGGCTGAAGGGCTTGGTGACGTAATCATCCGCGCCAATGGTCAAGCCATGGATGCGCTGGTCCACGCTGTCCTTGGCGGTCAGGTAGAGCACGGGGCCGTCGAGGCCCTCTGCGCGTAGCTTGCCCAGCAGCTCAAAGCCGTCCATGCCCGGCATCATGACGTCCATGATGTAAGCGTCTGGATTGATCTCACGCGCGATGCGCAGGGCCTCGTTGCCGGAGTTGGCGCTGTGTACGTCGAAACCTTGAAACTTTAGGGAGACGGTGAGCAACTCAACGATATTGGGCTCGTCATCGACGACAAGTACCTTGACGTCCTTCGAATCATCCATGGTCCCGCTTTGGTCCTTTCTCCGCTTCTCTTAACGCCTGGTGGCGCCAGGGATATCTCATTCAAGGTGAGAAGTATTGCACTCTGGCTTCCAAGGGTACTGAGCGGAGTCTGTACGTGCGCTGTGAACCGACTAGTCCCAGGCGAGATTGTCCAGATCCACCCCTTCCGCCTGCGCTTGCGCCTCAATCAGCTGACGCAAATAGTCGGCATTACCGCGGTAGGTCTCGTTAAACCGCGGGTCCTCGCAGTACATGCGCGCCAGGATCACCTGCTTGGACCTCGACACCGGGTACCACTGGGCGATGAGGGCGCGGTGCTTGTCGACGATTACCTTCGCCTCCTCGCCGCCCGGTTCAAGTCCTGCGTCCGCGGCCTCCTCTAGCTCGGCCGCAAAGTTCTCATGGTCCACTGAGAATTCCTCCCAGTCCTTCTTTCCCATCGAATCTGCGACGGCCGCACTGGCCGCCCATTCTTTGCTGTCTCCCCACTTCTCGTGGGCTTCTTCCTGCAGTTGGGGCCATGCGTCACCCAGGTTCCGCACTTTTTGGCTGGGGCTTAGGTTCTTATCCATTTCAGTCTCCTCAATTAGTCTTTCCACTGCGTACAACATGGCGTCGACGTCGGCTCGCCGCTTCTGCAAGGCCTCGTGTTGGGCGCGGAGGCGGGCCAGGGTGGCTGCGGAAGGGGCGTCGAGAAGCACTGCGATGTCTTTCAGCTCAATCCCGACGCTGCGATAAATCAGGATGTCCATCCCGCGTTGCACGTCATCTTCGGTGTAGAGGCGGTGATCGCCCCCGGTGCGCCACTGGGGGCTAAGCAGGCCGATGTCATCCCAGTGCCGCAGGGTGCGGGTGGTGACTTTCAAAATGCCGGCCACATCGCCGATGCTGTAGTCGTTACGCATGTCGTTGAGCCTAAAAGTTGACGTCGCGTTAAGTGCAACTCCATCCACTCGGCAGGTGTTTTTGCCTACGATAATGAAGCATGACGCAAGCCTCGACACGCACTGACCGCCTCACCGTGGCTGCCTGGGCCCTGTGGGACTGGGGTTCGGCAGCTTTCAACGCGGTTCTCGTGACGTTTATTTTCTCGGTCTACCTCACCGACTCGGTGGGCCAGCAGATTGATTCGCAGTTCACACCGGCACAATGGTTGTCGTGGTCCATGACGGTGGCGGGGCTGGTGATTTTTGCGGTCACCCCCGTGATGGGCCAGCGCTCTGACCGGCTGGGCACGCGGCGGCGCGCGCTGGGTTTCTGGTCCCTGCTGACGTTCTTGGTCATGGCTAGCTTATTCTTCATCCGCAATGATGCGCCCGCGTATTTCTGGCTCGGGCTTATCGGCCTGGCGGTAGGTTCGGTGACCATCCAATTCGCGGAGGTCAACTACTTTGCCCAACTCAACCAGGTGGCCACCGAGGACAGAGTGGGCCGCGTATCCGGCCTGGGCTGGTCGGCAGGCTATTTCGGCGGCATCGTACTGCTGCTCATCTGCTACTTCGGCTTCGTCTCCGGCGAGGGCGGCGCACTAGGGCTAAACACGGAGGGCGGCTGGAATATCCGGCTCGTAGCGTTGCTTTCAGCAGCGTGGTTTGGGTTGTCTGCCATTCCTGTGTTGCTGCGTGTGCCGGAGATTGCGCCGTCGGGTGAATCGACGGGTGGTGTGGCGGCGTCTTACCGCGAGCTGTGGCGCACGGTGGTGACGCTGTGGCGGGAGGACCGCAATGCCTTTGCTTTCCTCTTCGCTTCGGCCATTTTCCGCGATGGGCTCTCGGCCGTGTTCAGCTTCGGGGCGGTGCTGGGGGTGTCCGTCTATGGATTGTCTCCCGGTGACGTGCTCATCTTCGGCGTTGCCGCCAACGTTGCGGCCGCGCTCGGCGCGGTGGCGGGCGGGCTGATCGACGACCACGTGGGCCCCAAAGCCATCATCCTCACCTGCCTGGCTATCTTGACGCTCATGGCCGGCATCATGTTCGTGGCGCAGGGGCCGACGGCCTTCTGGATCTGCGGACTCATCTTGTGCCTATGTGTGGGACCAGCCCAGGCTTCCGCCCGCGGTTTCTTGGCGCGCGTTGCCCCGCCAGGGCGCGAAGGCGAGATGTTCGGCCTCTACGCCACGACCGGGCGGGCCGTGGCGTGGTTGACGCCTTTCCTGTTCGGTGTCTTCGTCTCACTGTTGGGCCAAGGCGACCGGGGAGGCGTGCTCGCCATTGGGCTGGTCTTGCTCGTTGGCGCGCTGGTCCTCATCCCAGTCAAAGACCCCGCGAAGGCATAACGCTTTCGCGGGGTGGAACCGCAGGGTGTGGGTCCCTTTTAATGTGCGGCGCTTAACGCCGACACATTAAAAGTCCTGCGGGCGCGGAATATTGCGCAGATTGGACTTCGCCATGGTGAGCATCTGACCCACGCCGCCGCCGAAGACGGTGCGGGTTGCCGCCTTGGAGAAGCCGAGCAGCTGCTCAAAGGTCAGTGTGGGTGGCAGGGAGAGGGCGTTGGGGTCGGTGACGACGTCGATAAGCGCAGGCCCGTCGTAGGCCAAGGCCTCCTTGATGAGGCGCGGAGCTTCCTTCGGGTCCTCGATGCGGAAGTGCTTGATGCCCGCGCCCTCCGCAATCTTGGCGTAGTTCACATGCTCGTGGTCAGTCTCGTGCTCCGGGAGGCCCTGGACCAGCATCTCCAGCTTGACCATGCCGAGGGAAGAGTTATTGAACACAAACATCTTCACCGGCAGGTTGTGTAGCTTCACCGTGAGCAGCTCGCCCATGAGCATGGACAGACCGCCATCGCCGGAGAAGGTAATGACCTGGCGGCCCGGGTGCGCCGCCTGCGCGCCGAGGGCCATCGGCAGGGCGTTGGCCATGGTGCCGTGGCGGAAGGAACCGATCTGCTCGCGCTTGCCGTTCGCAGTAATGTAGCGCGCGCCCCAGACATTGCACATGCCGGTATCGACGGTGAAGATGGCGTCTTCATCGGCCTGCTGGTCGATGAAGTCGGCGATGTACTCCGGATGGATCGGCGTGTGCTTCTCGACGCCGGAGGTGTAGGCCTCAACGACGTGATGCAGCTTGTCGTAGTGCTTTTTCAGCATCTTGTCGAGGAAGGAGCGGTCCTTCTTTTCATCGACGTGCGGCAGGATGTTCTCGATGGTGGCGGCGACATCGCCCGTCACCGGGTACTTGATGCGGGTGCGGCGGCCGATGTGGGAGCCGTCGATGTCAACCTGCGCCACGTTGGCATCCGGCAGGAAGTCGTTGTAGGGGAAATCCGTGCCCAGCAGGATGAGCAGGTCTGCTTCGTGGGTGGCCTCGTGGGCTGCACCATAGCCGAGCAGGCCGGACATGCCGACGTCGAAGGGGTTGTCGTACTGGATGTACATCTTGCCACCCAGGGCGTGGCCGATGGGGGCCTTGATCTTTTCGGCGAGCGCGAGGACCTGCTCGCGGGCGTTCTTCACGCCGGCGCCGACGAAGAGGGCGACGGTCTTGGCCTCGTTGATGGCCTGGGTCAATGCGGCGGCCTCGGCAGGATCCGGGAAGACGACCGGGCAGCCGGCGGAGATAACAGAGGAGGTGAAGGTATCATCCTCGGCCTCCTGCGTGGACACATCGCCCGGGATAACGAGGACGGACACTCCCTTGCCCGCCATGGTGCTCTGGATGGCGTGGTGCAAGACCACGGCACCTTGGTCAGCGGAGTTCACCATCTCGCAGTAGCTCGAGCACTCTTGGAAGATGGCCTCCGGGTGGGTCTCTTGGAAGAACTTCGAGCCGATCTGGCGGGAAGGAATGTGGCTGGCCAGGGCGAGGACCTTGGCGCCGTTGCGGTGGGCGTCATAAAGTCCCTGAATAAGGTGCGTATTTCCCGGGCCGCAGGATGCGGCGCACACGGCAAGGTTGCCGGTGGTGAGGGAATCGGCCTCCGCGGCAAACGCTGCGGCCTCCTCGTTGCGAACGTGAACCCACTCGATGGAGGACTTCCGCACTGCGTCCACGATGGGGTTGAGGGAATCGCCGACGAGGCCGTAAATGCGCTTCACGCCCTGGGCTTCCAAGGTTTCTACTAATTGTGTGGCGTAATTGCGTGCCATGATTTACCTCTCTAACTTTTGCCGTTAACGGCACCAGTGTTCACCCTTTAAGGCGTGTTTCGCCACCATAAAGCTGACTTCTCACGTCCTAGAAACTTTGTGACTGCGACAACAACTCCACCCACTAAGCTTTGAAACTGTAACGACCGTTCGCTATAGTTTCGAACCATGTCAGACCTCCACGTGAAAGCCTCCGCCGAATCCCTCCGCGCCTCCGCTACGCGCCGGTGGACCTTTTTTGGCGTCATTTCCCTGGGCCTGCTCATGATCGGCTTAGACAACTCAATCCTCTACACCGCGCTACCGGTGCTCTCCGATCAGCTCCACGCCACCTCGCTGCAGCAGCTGTGGATCATCAACGCCTACGCGCTCATGCTGGCCGGCCTCCTGCTGGGAACCGGCACGTTGGGCGATAAAATCGGGCACCGCCGCATGTTCGTCATCGGCCTGTGGATTTTCGGCATCGCATCACTGGCCGCAGCGCTAGCGCCCGGCGCATGGGAATTAGCCGCGGCTCGCGCCTTTTTGGGCCTCGGGGCCTCCATCATGATGCCCGCAACCCTCGCTCTCATCCGGTTGACCTTTGAGGATGAGATTGAGCGCAATACAGCCATCGGCATTTGGGGCTCCATCGCCGTCGTGGGTGCGGCGGCCGGCCCCACGGTGGGTGGCTTCTTGCTGGAGCATTTTTGGTGGGGCTCGGTCTTCTTGGTCAACGTGCCCATCGTCATCATCGCGCTCATCCTCACGGCCTTCCTCGCCCCGCCGAATATGGCGAACCCGGCGAAGCACTGGGATTTCCTCTCCTCGCTGTATGCGCTCATCACGCTGGCCTCGCTGATACTCGTCATCAAGTCGGTGGCCAGCGCCCACCTCAACGCCATGCTCATCGGCGGCGCGCTAGCCGCCTGCCTCATCGGCGCCATCCTCTTCACCCGCCGCCAGCACAAGCTGAAGGAACCACTCCTCACCTTCGATATTTTCCGCTCCCCCATCTTCAGCGGCGGCGTCTTGGCTGCGGCGGGCGCCATGTTTGGCATGGCGGGACTAGAGATGACCACAACGCAGAAGCTCCAGCTGGTGGACCTGTATTCCCCGCTTCATGCCGGGCTCATCATTTCCCTCATCGCGCTGGCCGCACTCCCAATGTCCGCGTTGGGTGGTGCCAACCTCCACCGTTGGGGTTTCTTGCCGATCATCGCCGGTGGCTTCCTCTTCATGGCGGCGGGCATCGGCTGCGTGGTGTGGGGCGGCACGCACAACATCTTCCCCGCATACCTGGCGGGCCTATTCATCACCGGAATCGGCGCGGGGCTTGTCATGTCAGTCTCCTCCACCGCCATCATCGGCGCCGCCCCCGCCTCGCGCTCCGGCATGGCCGCCGGCGTGGAGGAGGTCTCTTATGAATTCGGCACGCTGCTCTCGATTGCGATCACCGGTTCCGTACTCCCCATGGTGTACAAGAGCGGTCTGCCCGAAGACGTCCAAGACCTGGGCATGGAAGCGCTCCACAACTCGGCGCTCGCGGAGGTTGCCGGCCCCGCCTATACCGACGCCTACCTGGCCACCGCCGCAGGACTCGGCGTAGTCATGCTCGTCTTCGCCGCGGTCACCGGCTGGTGCTTCCGCACCAACCCCACGTCAGGAGGTGCCGATGCCTCGCACTAGTAAAAAGGTCGAAGCGCTCGACATGGCGCTCACCATCATCGAGAAGGACGGCGTCCACGCGCTCACTTATGATTCCTTGGCCACGGCCACGGGCATGAGCAAGTCTGGGCTCATCTACCACTTCCCCACCCGGCACCAGCTGCTCATAGACTGCCATTCGTTGTGCGCGGAGCGCTGGGAGGAGGAGCTTATCGCACTCTCCGACGGCAAGACGGCCGAGGAATTAAGCCCGCGCCAGCGCTACCGTGCCGCGTTGGAATCAATGGGCAAGAATGATCCGCTCATTGAGCTGCTGATGTCCATCCACGCGCAGTCCCATCCGGATTTTCAGAAGGTGTGGAGGGATGTCGACGAGCGTTGGCTCCCCGATCCCGCTACGGAGGATGAATCCGTGGCGCTCGCGATGGTGATAGCGAACGGCCTGTGGGTCCATGATCACCTCACCGAGCGCCCCCTGTCACCGCAGCGACGCCGGGCGCTTATCGACGTCGCCCTAGGCCACCTCGCCGACTAAGAAAAATGGGCCTTTAAAAAGGCCCTTTTGAGCTGGAGACGAGACTTGAACTCGCAACCTACGCATTACAAGTGCGTTGCGCTACCAATTGCGCCACTCCAGCACCGCGGCTAATCCGCTAGAGGGAATCGTACCTGAGACCACCCCTCGGAAGGAAAGCCAGGGTGCTTGCGCTGCGAAAAAGCGAGTGCGAGGACCCCGAAAAGCACTGGCAGGTGCATAAATCGGCGGCAGTTACTAAAGTGCTGACTTACCGAACCCAGAAGTGTTGATGAGGTCTTTCTTTTCCGTGTCTGTTCTTTCTTCCTTGCGCCAGCGCCTGCTGTACCGTTCGGCCCCCGTCGCCACAATTGACGCCGCGAAGGCCGCACCACCGCCCTCCCCTCTTGCCCCGGTCGATCTCACCGACCCGGCCCAGGTCACGGGCGTCATGGAGATCGCCGCGCGCGTCGGGGAAATCCTGATTGCGGCTGGCTCCGCCAATACCGACGTCCAGGCGCAGATTCACCTCGTCGCATCCTCTTATGGTCTGCACTACTGTCACGTGTCCATCCTGATGAACACGATCACTATCCACACGGCTATCGGCACGGGCCCGGACCGGCGAAACCTCCACGTCTTCCGCGTGGCGCCGAGCATCGCTGTGGACTTCACCAAGCTCTCCGCCGTCGACCGCCTCATCCGCTCCATCCACTCCGGTGCCACGCCGCCGGCCATGGCGGAGAAGGTCCTGGATGATATCGACGCGATGAAGAACCCCTATTCCACAACCACCATCGTCAGCGCCTGGGGAGCCATGGGTGGGTTTATCGCCGTCATGCTCGGTGGTGATCTCCTCGTCGGCGTCATCACGTTCCTCATTTCGGCGCTCATCATGGGCACGAACATGTTCCTGGCCGGCTACCGCTTGCCACCCTTCTATCAGAACCTCGTCGGTGGCCTGCTTGCCGTTGTCCCCGCGGCCATTCTCTACAACGTCTTCGCGGGTTTCGGTATCCACATTCTGCCCTCCCAGATCATCGGTTCGGGCATCATCGTGCTGGTGGCGGGACTGACCTTGGTGCAGTGCCTGGTGGACGGCATCACGCGCGCCCCCGTAACCTCCTCCGCCAAGTTCTTCGAGGCCCTCATGTCCACCGGCGCCATCATCGCCGGCGTGGGCCTGGGTATCCAGGTTGCCTCATGGGTGGGCTTTAGCCTGCCGCCGCTGGCGACGCTCGCGCCACCCGTCTATCACCAGATCCCGCTTCTGGTGCTGTGCGGCGGAATCGGCTCCGCCGCCTTCGCGTTGGCCTTGGGGGCTTCGTGGTCGGAGGTCACCATCTCCGGGCTCACGGCGGCCGCCGGTATGGTTTTCTACTACTTCCTCGTCGTCTTTTTCGGCGTTGGCGCTGTCGTCGCCTCCGGATTCTCGGCCGTGGCGGTGGGCCTCGCGGGTGGTCTCCTTTCCCGCCGCTACATGATGCCACCGCTCATCACCATGATCGTGGGCTATACCCCCATGCTTCCGGGCCTGACCTTGTACCGCGGCATGTATGCCATGCTCAACGAACAGCTCATCACCGGCCTGACCAACCTGGCCAGTGCGCTTGCCATTTCCGGCGCGCTCGCCGCCGGCGTGGTCTTCGGTGAGCGCGTCGCCCGCCGCCTGCGCCGCCCGCAGTACTTCCGGCCTTATACCGCCTTCAAGCGCCTGGGAACGTTTTCCTTTTCGCGGGCCACCCGTTTGGCGCAGCGAGCACGCATCCCCCGCGTGCCCATGTCCCCCTTCGCACCGCGCCACAACCTTCCGGCCCCGCCGCCGCAGTATGGCCCCAAGCCACCGACGCCCGCGCAGCAGGCGCGCTTCCAGCAGGGTGATGCCGTCACGGACATGTGGCCCGTCACCACGGAGTTTCCAGCGCAGCGCCCCACCTACACGGTGCCCGGCAAAGATGACCCGAGCGCCCCATCGGCGTCGCAATAGCGTAGAATAGCCGGTCTGAAAGCTTTCACACTTCATCCCAGGAGGACTCCGTGCCACCAAAGGTCACAGATACTCAGCCAGCGGCTGACCAGACTCATGCAGTAGAGGAAGAGACCGCCCGCTCCGCGCGCCGCGTCGTTGCCACCTATGCGGAGGATTTCCTTGACGGCGTGACTCTTATGTCGATGCTGGGCGTCGAACCGGAAGGCTTGGTGCACCGCAAGGTCTTGGCCGAGCAAGCCGACGCTGCTCCGAAGAAGTCCAGCAAGAAGTCAACGAAGAAGGCCTCCAAGAAGTCCAGCAAGAAGTCGACCAAGAAGGCTACGAAGAAAGCCTCAAAGAAGGCGACTAAGAAGAGCACCAAGAAGTCGACGAAGAAGGCGTCTAAAAAGTCCGCGAAGAAGGCCTAGCTATGTCCGGGCGCAGCAATAGCTTCGTAGTCGTGGCCAACCGCCTGCCGGTGGACCTCGAGACCTCCGCCGACGGCACCCGTGAATGGAAGGCCTCCCCCGGCGGTCTCGTCACCGCGCTTTCCCCTGTCTTGGAGGAACACCAGGGCTGCTGGGTGGGCTGGCCGGGCGTGGCCGACGAGGCACCTGAGCCTTTCACCACCGACAACGGCGTCCTGCTTCACCCGGTACGCCTCACGCAAGAGGATTATGAAGCCTTCTACGAGGGCTTTTCCAATGCCACCCTGTGGCCGCTCTACCACGACCTCATCGTCACCCCCGTCTACAACCGCGATTGGTGGGACGCTTACCGCGAGGTCAACCTACTTTTTGCCAACGAGGTAGCGGCTGTCGCCGCGGAGAATGCCACGGTATGGGTGCAGGACTATCAGCTGCAGCTCGTGCCCGGCATCCTGCGCCAGCTGCGCCCCGATCTCACCATCGGCTTCTTCCTCCACATCCCCTTCCCCTCCCCGGATCTCTTCCGCCAGCTGCCGTGGCGTGAGGAGTTGGTGCGGGGGCTTCTCGACGCCAACTTGATCGGCTTCCACCTCGAATCCAACGCCCGCAATTTCCTAGAGCTCGCCCGCGCCCAGGGCCTGAAGGTCGAAGGTGAAGTGAGCACCCGCGCGGTCACCGCGCGCATCGTGACCAGTAGTGGGCATTCCGTCGGAATCGGCGCCTTCCCCATCTCCATTGCGGCGGGTGAGTTCGCTGAAGGCGGTGATGCGGGGGACATCGCCAAGCTGCGCGCTGAGTTGGGTAACCCCACGCACGTCATTTTGGGAGTCGACCGCCTCGACTACACAAAGGGCATCCTGCAGCGGCTTACCGCCTTCGAGGAGCTCCTCGAAACCGGGGCACTGGACCCAGACGAGGTAACCTTCGTGCAACTGGCCACGCCGTCGCGCGAGCGCATCGACCACTACCGCGCCACGCGCTCGAAGGTGGAGGAAGCCGTAGGCCGCATCAATGGGCGCTTCGGGCGCCTCGGTGCGCCGGTGGTGCACTATCAGCACAGCTCCGTTCCGAAGGAGGTCCTGCGCCGCTACTACAGGCTCGCGGACATCATGCTGGTCACGCCCTTCAAGGATGGAATGAACCTCGTAGCCAAGGAATACGTGGCCTCCCACGGCGATGGCTCCGGCGCGCTCGTACTCTCCGAGTTCGCAGGTGCGGCGGCAGAGCTTACTCAAGCTAACCTGTGCAACCCCTTCGACATCGAATCCATCAAGCGCGCCCTGCTCTCCGCGGTCAAGGCGCTGGAGGAATCGCCTGAGACCATGCGCGAGCGCATGACTGCCATGAACGAGCAGGTGCGCCAACATGATATTGCTTTGTGGTCGCAGTCCTTCCTCGGCGCGTTGGATCAGGAGGAAGCATGATGCGACGCCGCCCCGCCGCAGCGCTCACTGCTGTGCTCGCCTCGGCGCTGCTCGCAAGTGGACTAACCGGGTGCGGCTCCGCGGACGAGGAGCCCACACCGCGCGGCGATGATCGCATCGTGGGCAAGGATTGGCAGGTCATCAATCTTTATACCTCCCCGGACGCGCCATCCTCCCTCCCCGCCGATACCGCGCAGGTTCCGCACATGAGTTTCGGTGAGCACACTGCCGTGGGCTCGACCGGCTGCGTCCCCTTCACCGCCGAAGTCTCCTTCCACAAAGGAGACAAGGCCTCCACGATCTGGGAGGGTGACGTGATGCGGGTAGAAAAAGCCACCTACGAGAGCCCACCGAACGGTGAAGACTGCGAGGGCTCGGTCAGGTGGGCCGATTCGCTGATGCGTAACCTCATCGCCGAAGGCCATGAATTCGACTTTGCGCTTAACCCCAACAACCAACTGGTGTTGACACTGCGCACCGATAAAGTGGATTCACCGATCATCCGCATGTCCTCGCTCTAGCGCCGAAATTTTCAGCGCTAGGGTGGGAAACATGATTGATGCTCTCGCCTCCGCCGAACACCTCGCGGTTGTGTCCGACTTTGATGGAACCCTAGCTGGCTTCGCCCGAAACGCTTATGACGTGCGCCCAGAGCAGCGCTCACTCGATGCCTTGGCCTCCCTTGCGGCGCTCCCCCACACCACCGCCGCAGTACTCTCTGGCCGGCACCTCGACGGCCTGAAGCGGGTGTGCCCATTGCGCGAACCGGTGCTCTTTGGCGGTTCCCATGGAGCCGAATCCTCGTGGGAGGAATCCTCCTTAAGCCCAGAGATGAAAGCCCATCTGGCCAAGAAGGAAGAAGAGCTGAAGGAGATCATCGCCCGCCACCCCGGCGCGGAGCTGGAGGTTAAACCCTTCCAGCGCGTGCTGCACCTGCGCGCACTAGAGCTGCAAGACCCGGACGCCGCGGCCGCCGCCTATGCGGAAGGGGCAGCGTTAAGCGCCGATGGCTTCCCCAAGACAGAAGGCAAATGCGTCGTCGAGTTCTCCGCAACGCAGGCCACGAAAGGCACGTGGATTGAGAAGCTTCGCCAGCGCGTCGGCGCCACAGCGGTGGTCTTCTTAGGGGATGACACCACCGACGAAGACGGCTTCGCCGTGCTCAACCAGCCACCGGACCTTGGCGTCAAGGTCGGCGAGGGCGCAACGCAGGCAGCGCTTCGCCTACCAGATATCGCGGCGGTGACGGAGTTCCTCGAAGAACTCGCGTCCGCCCGCGCGCAGCACAGCTCTTAAGCCCCGGCCGGGGCCACTGTGCGCCCGGGGTGGAAAGACGTCGAAAGCAACGTGCGCGGCGCACCACCGTCGCCCTCAATGAGGCCCGCCAACATGCGCCCGGCCGCCGCCCCCTTCTCCTTATTCGGCTGCACGACGGTGCTCAGCCCCAGCGCTAGGGCCGGCGCGATGCCGTCGAATCCGGTGACGGAAAGCTGCTCGGGCACAGCAATTCCATGATCGCGGGCATAAGCTATCACGCCGAGCGCCATCGAGTCCGTCGTGCACAGCACCGCGGTGAGTTCGGGGTGGGCGCTCAGCAACTCTTCGGCTGCCGCATAGGCGGTGCGCGGGTCGTTGATGTGGCGCGTCACCACGGGGATATCTGAAGGATCGAGGCCCGCCTGCGCGAAGACGTCCAGCGCCCCCAGCACGCGCGAGCGCTGGACGTGCATGTCCGCCGCGGCGAGCTGTTCGGCCGTCACTTCGCCGTCGAGGCGCTCACGGTGCAGGCGGATGGTGAGGATGCCGATGCGGGTATGGGAGGCGTCGACAAGCGCCTGCGCCGCCGGGGCGATCGCGGCGCGGTCGTCGATGCCCACGAAGGGCAGGCCCGAATCCGTGGGCTGGTCACACACCACCACCGGCAGACAGCGACGGCGCACGGCCTCCAGATAAGCATCGCCCGCCGCCACGGAATAGACCACGAAGCCATCAACCGCCGCCGACCCTACGAGTTGCGCCGCCTGGGCATCGTTGGGGGCGCCCACGGTATCCGGGCCGGCGGGAATCAAGGTAAGGGTCGTGCTCGCCCCCGCTGAAGCCTCCGCCATCCCGGCGAGGAAGTCCACGGAAGCCATGTCCTCGAAGGCATAGGACAGGTGCTCGGTGAGCAGGACCCCCAGCGACCCCTGGCGGCGCGTGCGCAGGCTGCGCGCGGTGGGATCCGGGCCGGTGTAGCCGCGCTCGGCCGCGGCAGCGAGGATGCGCTCGCGGGTGGCAGGCGCCAGCTGGTCCGGGCGGTTATACGCGTTGGACACCGTGGTGGGCGAAACCCCGAGTTCGGCAGCCAGGGAGGCCAGCGTCGTGCTGCGTTTGGACATGACGGTAACACTACCCGTTTTCAACTCATTATCATTTGACAACAATTTTCACTAAAGCGTAGAAATAGGGACATGACCACTTCCCACTCACGCCGTGCTTTCCGACGTCCCACCGCTCTCCTCTTCGCCGCCACCCTGGGTGCCGCAGCGCTGAGTGCCTGCTCCTCCGGTGATGACAGCGCCGCCGGCGGCTCGGATGCCGGCTCCGACAAGGAGACCATCCACGTCGTGGCCTCGACCTCCATCTGGGCCGACGTTGCCCAGGCCGTCGTCGATACCGCACAGACCGACGTCAACATCGACGTCCGCCCCATCGTGAGTGGCAATGGCGTGGACCCCCATCACTTCGAACCCACCGCGGCCGACATCGCGCGCGCTAACGACGCCGACGTCATCATCGCCGGTGGCGGCGGCTACGACGCATGGCTCTACCAGGCCGTCAAGAACCAGGACGAGATCATCCACGCCCTGCCGCTGACCGCGCATGACCATGGCGATCATGATCATGGAGAAGAACACGACCATGCGCACGAGGAACACGCGCACGACCATGACGAGCATGGTCATGACGGCCATGACCATGGAGAAGGTCATGATCATGACCACGCTCACGAAGGTGAGACCGTGACCATGGATGAGGCCAAGAAGATCGCCGCCGAGCACCCCGAGCAGGTCACCAACATCGATGGCAACGAGCACGTGTGGTACGACTCCGCCGCCATCGAGAAGGTGGCGACGGAGGTCGCCACGCTAGTTAACGAGGCCAACCCAGAAGCCAAGGCGACCGCCGACCCACTCGTGGAACGTGTGGAAGGACTGAAGGCACGCATCGAGAAGCTCCCGCAGCGCAACTACGCGCAGACCGAGCCCATCGCGGACTACATCTTCAAATACACCGAGAGCACCGACGCCACCCCGGAGGGCTACCGCAAGGCCACCGTTGCTGAAGGCGAGCCCACCGCCGCCGACCTGGCGCACTTCCTTGAGGACATCAAGCAGGACAAGATCGACCTGCTCATCTTCAACCCGCAGACCGAAACCGACATGACCAAGCGCATTCGCACCGCCGCCGAGGACAAGAACATCCCGGTCGTCGAAATCGGTGAAACCCCGCCGGAGAAGACCAACTTCCTTGACTACTATGAAGAAGTCGTCAACGCACTCGAGGCCGCATAAGTGCTCATTTCCTTTAAGAATGCCGCAGTAGAACCCCTGTGGTCGGATATGAACCTCGCCGTAGACCGCGGCGAGTTCATCGCCGTTTTAGGCCCCAATGGCGTGGGCAAGTCCACGCTGCTGGGAACTATCCTGGGTACCCGCCAGCTCACCGCGGGCAGCGTAGACGTCACGTGCCACGTGGGCTTTATCCCGCAGCAAAGAATGTTCCCCCAAGACCTGCCCCTGCGCGCCCGGGATCTCGTGTCGCTCTCCCTCGCCCATGGCGTGCTCCGGAAGCGAAGGCCGGCGCGGGGGCGTGTCAACGAACTCCTCGCCGAAGTTGGCGCCACCGGCATTGCCAACCGCCGCGTGGGCCAGCTCTCCGGCGGGCAGCAACAGCTCATTCGCCAAGCCCAGGCCCTAGCCAACGACCCAGAGCTCATCCTCGCGGACGAGCCGCTGTTGTCTTTGGATCCAGCGCGGCAGCAGGCGACCGTCGAGAAGCTCAATGCGTGGCGCCACGAGCGCGGCACCTCCGTACTCTTCGTTACCCATGGCATAAACCCGGTGCTGGGCGTGGTAGATAAAGTACTCTACCTCGCGCCCAATGGCCACACGTTCGGCACGGTCGATGAGGTCATGCGCTCCGAGGTGCTCTCGGAGCTCTATGGCTCCTCCGTGACCGTCCTCAACGTCGATGGGAGGCTCATCGTTGTCTAAGTTCATCGAGGACACCCAGTACCTGCTGGGTGTTGATTTCGTGCAATCCTCGCTCATCGCCTGCGCGCTGCTCGGAATCCTCTCCGGGGTGATGACCTCGCTCATCGTCCTGCGCCAGATGTCCTTCTCCGTGCACGCCACCTCTGAGCTCGCTCTTATGGGCGCGGCCGCGGCTTTGCTGTTCGGCCTCAACATCGGCTTCGGCGCGATCGCCGGCGCCATTGTCGCCGCCATCATCCTGGCGGTGCTGGGCTTGAAAGGCCAACAAGACAGCGCCATCGGCGTGGTCATGAGCTTCGGCCTGGGCCTCTCGGTGCTCTTTTTGCACCTCTACCCCGGCAACGCCAAGACCGCGATGACGCTCCTGACGGGACAAATCGTCGGCGTCTCCTCCGCTTCGGTGTGGTTACTCGCCGCCACGACCGCCATCATCGTCGCCGTAGTGGCGCTGTTCTGGCGCCCGCTGCTCTTCGCCTCTGCGGATCCCGTCATGGCCCAAGCCGCCGGCGTGCCGGTGAAGTCCCTAGCGGTCTGCTTCGCCATCCTCGTTGGTCTGACGGCCGCGCAGTCCGTACAGATCGTCGGTTCCCTACTCGTCATGGCGCTGCTCATCACCCCGGGCGCAGCGGCGGTACAGATTACCTCCTCCCCGCTGCGCGCGGTGGTGTGGTCCACCATCTTCGCGGAGGTCTCCGCCGTGGGCGGCCTGGTCCTCTCCCTGGCGCCGGGCCTGCCCGTCTCGGTCTTCGTCACGAGCATCTCTTTTGTTATTTACCTGGTCTGCCGCGGCATCGGCTGGGCTCGCAGCCGCAAGGCCGTCCGCGACGACGTCGCCGCCCGCCGCGCCTCCCAGGAACACTTCCGCGCCGCCACCGATCGCGCCGACGCCGAGACACACCACACCTCGACGCACGATGAGCACTGCGCGCATCAGGATTAGGCTAGATGCGTGACTTTGGAACGCCGTAGCCTCGAATTACAAGACCGCACCCGCACGTACCTCGTGTACCGCCCGAATGATGACGTCGAGCGCCAGAGAGACCTCCTCCTGTTCTTCCACGGCTCCCTGCAATCCGCGAACGTCATCCGCCGCTTCACTAACGGCACGTTCGATGACCTCGCCACCCGCCACGGCATGCTTGCGGTCTACCCCACCGGCGTGGAACAGCACTTTAACGATGCCCGCGCCACCCTGCCCGTCGCCGCGCGCGAGCTGGGCATCGATGACGTCGCCTTCACGCGCGCCATCCTCGACGAGCTGCGCGCGGAGCAGGAGATTAGCCGCGTGTTCCTCTGCGGCTTCTCCAACGGCGGGCAGATGGTTATCCGCTTGCTCTTCGACGCCCCCGGGCTTGCCGATGCCGCCTGCATCTTCGCCTCCACTCTCGGCGCCGGCGCCAACCATGCGCCCACCAATCCGGACTCGGCGTACCAACCCACCCCGGTCATGTTCGTCCACGGCACGGGCGACCGGCTCGCGCCCTATACGGGCGGAACGGCGGGCATTGACCCGAAGCGCACCCGCGGTGCCGTCACCGGCGCGCAGGAGAACGCCGCACGCTTCGCGGAGCTCAACCATGCCGCCGGCCCAGAGCGCACCCACCTTTTCCCCGACACCGTTGTCGACCGCTGGGAGCCGGCAGACGCCACCGGCGCGCCGGTCGAGCTCGTGAGCGTCGAGGGCATGGGCCACGTCATCCCGTCGGGCAACGAGCTGGACCCACGCCTGGGTAAAAACACGGATTCCTTCATCGCTGCCGAGCTCGTGGAGGAATTCTTCGGGCTCTAGACTGCACGTGCGCCCCATCGTGTCTCACTCCACTCAGCCCCAACCTCGGGTCGAGGCCGTTCGTAGGTGAGCGTCGAGAAGCAATAATTGTGGATTACCGACCAGTGCTTTGGCGATTCCTAGACGCTGTTTCATACCGAGCGAAGCATGCTCGCAGGAAACACTGTGGTGCAATGAAAGGCCTACAAGGGATAAAAGATCCTTCAGTTCATCATTCAGTGAACCTTGTTGTAGTGGTCGGCAATGTCGTTGACGATCGCGTAGAGGTCGCGTTCCATCGCGTAGGTTTTCTTTTCTCGCGTACTGACTAATCACACTTGCGACCCGTTGTTATCTAGAGAATTATTACGTCCCAGCGTGATGTTGCACACGTCTGTGCATGTATGTACTCTCGATGTCACGGTTTGCTGGCGAAGATTCTTCAAGTTACCCGCAGCTGAATCTGTACAAGGTGAAAACGGCAGGCAAAGGACCGAGTTGTCCTCGTCTCTAAGCCGTGGAACCCCAATCCTCCAGAACCTTGTATTCGGCACACGCACGCAATCTGAATGTTCAAGATGTGAAGTACTGGCCAGCAACCAAGAAGTAAAGATCGCCATCCAGCTTTCTCGGCCCTGAATCTAGCATCCGGAGGCGTAGAGAAACTCACGCAACGACTGAAACGCCAGCGTCTGTGTCACGTCGCGCAGCTCAAGGAAGAACCCATCTTCTGTAATTTCAACAATCCGCGCACCGGGGATGGCTGCCACAATCGGTGAGTGCGTCACCACGATGAACTGCGCACCCGCCTCCGCGGCGCGATGGATTTCCGCCATGAGCGTCATCTGCCGCACGAGCGAAAGCCCAGATTCCGGCTCGTCGAGGATGTAGAGCCCGCGCCCATCAAAGGAACGCTGCACGACGTCCATGACGGACTCGCCATGCGACATCGCGGTCGAACCAACGTTGTAGTGCGCCTCCGCTCGCAGGAAGTAGCCGTCCTTGGGCGCGGTACCTAGCCGCAGGCTCGCCCACCTCCGGAGGGGATTGATGGGACCGGCGGAGCGCTGCACACCCCATATCCCACCGCGCTCAGGAAAGCCGTACTCGAAGGCAATGCCCTCGGCGAGCGTCGACTTTCCTACCCCGTTGTCCCCGGTCAGCACGGTCACCGGCGCACGCAGGTCCAGTCCTTGGCGTCGCAGCGCCACGAAACCAGGAACGGAGGACACCCACTCAGGTCCGTGGCCGCCGTCCAGCGCGGCATAGGCGTCGACATAGAAGTCTCTCATTCGCCCTCCCCAATAAGAAACGCGGCGGTTCCCAATGGATCGGCAAGGAACTCGCGCGCGGCGTGGACAGCTTCCGTCGCTTCGGGAGCGACGGGCGCAATCCCCTTGTCGCCGAACGCGTAGACGGTCGCGCCTTGCATGCTGAGGAAGACTGGCGAGTGCGTCGCGAGGATGACCTGCGCGCCCTGGGCGGCGAGGCGCTCGAGCTGCGTGACAACCTCGACCTGCCGGGGATAGGACAAGCCGTCTTCCGGCTCGTCGAGAATGATCATTCCGTCAGAATGGAAGCGTCTCTCGACGAGGGCGAGCAGACCCTGGCCGTGGCTGAGAAACGGCAGGTCACTGAGCGGATCGGGATTCTCCGGGCTGTGGATCTGGTGGTGATACTCGCTCAAGTTGAGGAAGGTCTCGCCGCGCAAGAAGTACACGTCGCGCGGGTTGTGCGCCCGCGAGCAGATGAGCCACTCGGGATAGTCCTCGTCGCCGGTGGCAAACCGGGCGTGGCGCGAGCCGCCCTCGGGATTGACGCCAAGCCCCACGGCGATGGCCTCGAGCAGCGTGGATTTTCCGGCGCCGTTATCCCCCACGACGACGGTCACGGGCGTAGGCAAACGCAAGGCGCCGCCGGGCAGCGCTGCGATGAGCACGCCCAGGCGGCGCATGTGTTCCGGCACGCCGGGCAGTCCCTCCCCAATAAGCTCCGGGGCGGGACGCACACTCGTGAGGAACATGGCGGCGAAAGCGTGAGCCTACTTCTGGGCCGCGCGGCGCTGGCGGGCGAACTCCGAAAGGACCGCACCTGCCGCCACGGAGGCGTTGAGGGATTCAACCCAGTCGGTCATGGGGATGGACATGATGGCATCGCAGTTCTCGCGGACGAGGCGCGAGATGCCCTTGCCCTCAGAGCCGATGACGATGACGACGGGGTCAGTGCCGCCGTTGTAGGTGTCGAGCGTGTGCTCGCCTCCCGCATCGAGGCCGACGACCTGGTAGCCAGCCTTCTGGAACTCCTGAACCGTGCGGGTCACGTTGGTCACGCGAGCTACTGGCAGGCGCGCGGCAGTGCCTGCCGAGGTACGCCAGGTCACCGCGGTAACGGAGGCCGAGCGACGCTCCGGAATGATGACGCCATGGCCGCCAAAAGCGGCAACGGAGCGGATGACCGCGCCGAGGTTGCGGGGGTCGGTGATGTTATCGAGGATGACGAACATGCCCGGTTCCTGGGCATCGCGTGCGCGATCCATCAGGTCATGGACGTCGGCATACTTATATGGCGGGATCTGCAGACCAATGCCCTGATGCATGCCGTTGCCGGTCATGCGGTCCATCTCGTGGCGCTGGACCTCAAGAATCGGGATGTTGCGGGTATTGCACATGGCTACGGCCTCAGACAGGCGGGCGTCGTTGCGCGTTCCCTGCACAATGTAGAGCGACGTTGCCGGAACCTTAGCGTGGAGGCACTCGATGACCGGGTTGCGGCCGACGACCATCTCCGCGGTCTCCTTGTGGTGGCGGCCCGAGTTGCGGCGTTCGCGCTCCAGCTTCGCCTTGTGCTTGGCGTGGTAGACGCGGTCCTCCGCCTTCGGCGTGGGCCCCTTGCCGGCTAGGCCCTTGCGGCGCTGACCGCCAGAGCCCTTCGTAGCGCCCTTCTTATTCGTCTTGCGGATACCTGCGCCGCCGCGGCCATGGGTACGTGCCATAATTCTTCTCCTTATGTTGTCCTCGGCTTCTGTGCTGTCCTAGGCCTTTGCCAAGGACGTTAATCCGCCAAGGACCAGGTGGGGCCGTCGGCGGTGTCGGTGATGGTAATACCCGCGGCTGCAAGGCGGTCGCGCACAGCGTCCGCAGTAGCCCAATCCTTTTCTGCGCGGGCGGTAGTGCGACGCTCCAACTCGGCTCGGACGAGGACGTCCAATGCCGCATCAGCGCCGCTTTCTTCGCCACTATCTTTCCACTGTTCATCGAGTGGATCAAAGCCAAGAACCGCAGCCATGACGCGCACCGCCCCGGCAAGGCGCTCGGCTTCCTCACGGTTGCCTTCTCCCAGCGCCTTATTGCCCGCGCGCACCGTGGTGTGGATTTCCGCCAGCGCCTTCGGGACAGCAATGTCATCGTTCATTGCGTCCTCGAAGGCCGCGGTCCACTGGCCCTTCTCGACGCCCTCGAACTTGCCCACAAAGTCCTCAATACGACGGTAGCCCGCCGCGGCCTCGGTCAGCGCTGCCTCAGAGTATTCGAGGACCGAACGGTAGTGCGCGGAACCCAGGTAGTAGCGCAGCTCCACCGGGCGGACGATATCCAGCATGTTGGCAATGGAAAGCACGTTACCTAGGGACTTGGACATCTTCTCACCGGACATGGTCACCCAGTGGTTGTGCATCCAATAGTTGGCAAACCTATCGCCGGCCGCATGGGACTGTGCAATCTCGTTCTCGTGGTGCGGGAACTGCAGGTCCAGGCCGCCGCAGTGGATATCGAACTCGCTACCCAGGTAGTAGGTGGACATGGCCGAGCACTCCAGATGCCAGCCCGGACGGCCGCGCCCCCAGGGAGTGGGCCAGGACGGCTCGCCCGGCTTAGCCGCCTTCCACAGGGCAAAGTCCTGTGGACTGCGCTTGCCAGCGTTGTCTGTTTCGCCCTGTTCCATCTCCTCGACGCGGTTGCCCGACAGCGCGCCGTAATCCGCCCCTTCCGTGGCATTCCACGCGGCGACATCAAAGTAAACGGAGCCAGCCTCATCGTCCTCCCCCGCTGGGCCCCCAGGCACGGCGTAGGCGAAGCCGGCGTCGATAAGCCTCTGCATGTACTCCACCATCTGGGTCACAAAACCCGTCGCGCGCGGCTCCACAGAGGGCGGCAGAACGCCCAGGGTGTTATAGGCCTTGGTGAACTCGCGCTCATAGGTGGATACCCACTCCCACCAGGGGCGGTTATTCTCAGCGGCCTTGGTGAGGATCTTGTCATCGATATCGGTGACGTTGCGCACCAAGGCCACGTCATAGCCCTGCGCGAGCAGCCAGCGGCGCAGGATGTCAAAGGCAACGCCGGAGCGCAGGTGCCCAATGTGCGGCTGCGACTGCGGGGTGGCACCACACAGGTATATCGACGCATGGCCGGGGCGAACCGGCTCGAACTCACGTTGGCTGCGGGTGGCGGTATCAAAAATGCGCAAAGTACTCACCCGGCCTAGTCTAATTGACCCGCAGGTAGGAATTCACCACGGCCGATGGTCACACGGAGCAGGACTGGGCGCAGTGCCTGTCCATTCAACCCGATTTAGGTAGTGGGTGGATGAGCAACGTCGCTTTTAACACTGATACTGGCGGCTTACAGTAGCGTGGTGGGATTGTTCCGCACCCAATTGACCTAAGACAGGAAGGCGTCCCGTAAAAGGCGGCTGTCTCAAGGCATCTTTGGGTCCAAAAGCGCCATCTGCAACGAATAAATGGCGTTTTCAGCCGTGAAAACGCCATTTGATTGATGCCTTTTGTCAGACGCCCTTTGCCAGATGCCTCCAGCACGTCGACGGAGGCACGCAACTGTTCACGGAGCTAACGTTCAAGCAGAAGCTCGACGCGTCGGAGCTCGTCATATAAAGCGCGTTCTGCTTCCGAAAAGCGACCGGAGTCTGCAAGCATCCGCAAATCTTCAGAGCTAAGGTTTTCACCAACCGCAGCTTCCAAGGCGTACAGGAGTTCGTCGTGCCGAGCACGAAGTGCCTCAGTATTGGTAATTCGCATTGTCAAAGCCACAGCGTCCTCCTTTTCTGATGACTTTACGTTAGGAATTGGGAGCGCGCCAGACCACGGCGGTGGCCACGGCTGCGCGGCCCTCCTTGCGTCCGGTGAAGCCAAGGTGATCCGTCGTCGTCGCAGAGACGGACACTGGGGCGCCGAGGATGTCGCTCAGCACGGACTCGGCTTCCTTCCGCCGCGGGCCCATCTTGGGGCTCTGTCCAACCAACTGTGCGGCGGCGTTGCCGATAATGAAGCCTTCCTTCTCCAGCAGCTCGCGGCACTCGCGCAGCAGCTGGGCACCGGAGACCCCGTCGTACTCTGGCCGGCCCACGCCGACGAAGGAGCCGAGGTCGCCGAGGTTGGAGGCGGAGAGCAAGGCGTCGACAAGCGCGTGGCTCACCACGTCACCATCGGAGTGGCCCTCGCAGCCATCCGCGTCCTCGAAGAGGAGACCTGCGATCCAGCAGGGTTTTCCGGGCTCGATCTGGTGGGCGTCGGTGGCGATTCCCACGCGCGGGATAATCGGGTTAGTCACTAGGCACCTCGAAGATGGTCGGTTCGGCCTCATCCGTCACGGCCTTGGCCAGGACGAGGTCGATGGGGGTGGTGATCTTGAAGGCGAAGGTATCTCCCTGCACGGTCTCCACGCGCTCGCCGTGCCATTCCATGAGGCTGGCGTCATCGGTGGCGACGAAGTCAGGGTCCTGCGCCCAATAGTCTAGGTTGGCGCGGCGCAGCGCAGCCAGGTTAAAACCCTGCGGCGTTTGCACGGCGCGCAGACGGGAACGGTCTGGGGTGGACAGGACCGTCTGGCCCTCCACCTCTTTGATGGTGTCTGCCACGGGAAGGACCGGGATGACTGCGGTGGCGCCGTCGAGCACGCGCTTGGCGACGCGCGCGATCATCCCCGGCGGAGTCAATGCCCGGGCGGCGTCGTGGATGAGCACCACGGCGTCCTCTTCCGGGATTGCTTGCAATCCCGCCCAGACGGAATCGGCGCGCTCGCCCCCGCCGTGGACGATGCGAATGGGTACGTCAGAGTCGATGCGGCCGAGAATGCTGGAGGCATAATCTTCCATGGCCGGGCTGACCAGCACGATGATCTCATCAACGAATTCGGAGGTGATCATCGCCCGGACGGAGCGCTCCAAGAGGGTGCGCCCGCGCAGCTCTACGTAGGCCTTGGGAACGTCTGCGCCGAGGCGCGTTCCCTGACCAGCAGCCGCGACGAGAGCAATGACGCGGGGGGTGGGCTGGTCCTTAGTCTTCGTCGTCGAAGGAGAGGTCATCGAGATCGACGTCATTGTCAATGTCGGTGGTAATGGACTTGTCATCCACCAGGCCAGCGGCGCGGTGACGCTCGATGGTGGCGTTGATTTCCTCCATCATGGTGTTAGCCTTCTTCTCATCAACCGGCTTGGCCAGGGAGAGCTCACCGACCAGAATCTGGCGGGCCTTGGCCAGCATGCGCTTCTCACCAGCGGACAGGCCACGGTCCTGGTCGCGGCGCCACAGGTCACGCACAACCTCGGCCACCTTGTTGATGTCGCCGGAGGCGAGGCGCTCCTGGTTGGCCTTGTAGCGGCGGGACCAGTTGCCGGCTTCCTCAACGTCTACTTCGCGCAGAACGGAGAAGACCTTCTCGAGGCCTTCCTTGCCCACGACATCACGCACGCCGACCATCTCAACGTTCTTGGAAGGCACACGGACCACGAGGTCGGACTGGTTGATTTGGAGAACGAGGTATTCGAGCTCCTCGCCGCCCATCTCCCGGGTTTCAATCGCCGTAATCTTGGCGGCGCCGTGGTGGGGGTAGACGACGACCTCTCCGACCTTAAATTCCATTGCCACTCCTTGTGAAGCCTTTGAGACGGTGCCCATCGTGTGCTCTCGGCGTACTCTCGGTGGGCCGCATATACAGGGAATCTATTCTAGCACGCAGCCATCGTGCCCCGCTCCCCCGCCCGGGTACCGCCTGCCCGCCGCTTTACACCACGGTGACGCCCTATAGAAAGCTCGGCTACCCCCGGTCTACCCAAGGGGTTTGCTGGAAACTGTGTGCTTTCTCCCCAGAGGTACTAGGCTAAAGCGTTGATAAGCTTTGTGATCGCAATTCAATGGAGGACACTCACAGTGCAGTCCCTGAAGTCCGCCGCTCGCTGCGGTGCCATCATGTCAGTTACCGCCCTCTCCGCGCTGGCCTTGGCGTCCTGCTCGGCCGGTCATGTTGCTCAGACCGCGGAAAAGGTGATTGCTGTCGACGGCGCATCCGCAAGCTCCGAAGATGGAAAGGTGGCCGTACGTGACGTCACCATTCAGGTTGAGCCGGACACCGGTGAGACCTCCCTCAAGTTCATCGCCGTCAACCAGGGCTACAAGGTCAACGACGTCGTCCTCGAGTCCGTCAGCGTCGACGGCCAGGATGTTCCTCTGGAGGGCGTCGAGCCGCTCCCCCGCGATCATTCCCTCTTTGCTGATTCCCAGACGAACCTGGACCGCCTCCCCAAGGACGGCAAGGATGAGAACATCACTTATGTGACCACCTCCCTAGAGAACGAGGACTACGCCTTCGGCGGCTCCCGCCCGGTGACCTTCACCTTCAACACCGGCACCATTGAGGTTGACGCCACCGTGTCCGCCTCCCCGCTGCAGTCCGGTGACTTCGACCGCGACCCGCAGTCCACCGAGGGCTACGTCGAGAACAAGTAAGCTTTTTCTTCATAGCGCAACCGCCCCAGCTGCCAAAGTTTTCCCAGATCTTCGAATCAGGGGATTCAACTTCGTCAGTTGGGGCGGTTTCATTTTTTCATTCTCCAATCAAGCCAAGGAATAGTGACAAACCACCGCTCGGTGAAAGACCTAGACCGTCTTACAGGCTAACGTTGTTATGTCCATAGGGTTTTTGGACATGGAGT
>NZ_KV816281.1:0-290 GCF_001814395.1 Corynebacterium sp. HMSC059E07 | reverse complement strand
CAGCTTGGTGTTCGCCAATCCATGGGCGCGGTGGGAACGAGTGCTGATAATGCCTTGGCAGAGTCATTTAACGCCACCTTAAAGCGTGAAGTTCTGCGTGATCGGAAAGTCTTTGACAGCCCAATCAGCTGTCGCCAAGAAGTCTTTCGATGGTGCATGCGCTACAACACGCGCAGACGACACTCCTGGTGCAATCTTCTAGCCCCCGATGACTTCGAAGCACTCACATCAGCTACACTGACCCAAGCAGCATAGCTAACCCCCGACGTGTCTACTTTCCGGGGGTCAGG
>NZ_KV816280.1:0-25695 GCF_001814395.1 Corynebacterium sp. HMSC059E07 | reverse complement strand
CCCGACGTGTCTACTTTCCGGGGGTCAGGTCCGTCCCTGTACGCGGGCGCAGCATTAGCCAAGACGCCGGGCAGTGACGTCATCATTCCCGGCGGAACCGTCAACAGCGACGATCTTGCGGTGTACGGGGCGGAAGCGGTTGAAACAGTCCTGTCTATGCGCTTCGACCTCGCGATTGTCGGAATCTGCGCGTGTACTCCGTCGGTAGGCCTTATGTCCCCGAACCTCACCGAGGCGACCATTAAGCGGGCCTATTTCCAAGCCGCCCGACGAGTCATCGTTGTCACCACACCAGAGAAATTCACGCGCATGTCAGCCCACCGCGTGGCCACATTTGATCAAGTAGACACGGTCATCACAACGACTGACCTATCCCAGGATCTAGCCGAGGATGTGGTCGATGCCGGCACCAACCTCACGATGGTGCCGGTGGAAGGCGCCTAAAGCTGGAACTTTTCGACGATTTCAGTGCGACGCTTGTGCTCCATCCAGAAGGACAGGAACGGGACAACACCGGCAAGCGCCGTGGTGAACAACTTGCTCACCGGCCACATGACGCGCGGCCCAAGAACCAGGATGGAGACGAGGTAGACCATATAGGCCACGCCGTGGGCTTGGGCAATGAGCGTGGCCCACGACGGCATTTCCATGCCTACGCCGTACTGCAGGATCATGCGCACAACCAAAATAAGAAGGAAGATACCGGTAACCGTGGCGGCGATGGAAAAGAACTTCAGCGGACCACGAATGCGGGCCTGGCGGTCTGGGTGGACGGCGTTGCTCATTGATTCTCCTCTTCGGTGCCGCGACGGCGGCGCTGTTTGTTCATGGCGTTGAAGGTTTCCACATCAACCTGCGGCCGAGGTGGCAGGAAATCCTCGTCGATCTTGGTCACGGCTTGTTCCTTGGTTGACCTCACGCTCTTTGCTTCATACTGAGCTGGTTCTTCTCCCCGCTCGAGGGCTTCGTTCTCTGCATCGATACGCTCATTCTCGTAGCGCATAGCGGTGCGGTATGCGTAGACCACGAACACCGCGAAGAGCGGCCACTGGAAGGCGTATCCCAGATTTTGGAAGGTTCCCGAGCCAGAGCGGAACCGAGTCCACTGCCAATAGGCAAGGAACAAAAAGAGCACGACAAAGAACACGATGAGGACGATGTGCCACCATCGAACCTTCATCCGCTTTTTCGGTGCTGGGTTGGTGCTCACCCACAACAGCCTACCCACCACGCCGTGAAAAGTGGATTTCCTTCCGCGGCCTGCTGCCCTGTAGGCTAGTGGACGTTGCGCAGAGAAGGTAGTACTCCGCAGCAACAAAACCAGCGCCCGTGGCGGAATTGGCAGACGCGCTAGATTTAGGTTCTAGTGTCTTATGACGTGTGAGTTCAAGTCTCACCGGGCGCACAATTTCAAACCCCGCTCGGCAAATTTCGAGCGGGGCTTTTGTTATTCCCAGTTCCGCGCTTAGGCTTGCCCGGCGAGGGCCGCCAAAGGTTCGCGCAGCTGCGCCAGTGCGCGGCCGCGGTGCGACACCGCATTCTTTTCCTCCGGGGACATCTCCGCGGCGGAGCGGGATTCGCCCTCGGGCTGGAAGAGGGGATCGTAGCCGAAGCCATTTTCGCCCTGCGGTGCGGTGAGCAAGGAGCCTGGCCAGCGGCCCTCCACCACGTGCTCCTGGCCATCCGGGGTCACCAGCGCGCAGACCGACACGAAGGCAGCCGCGCGACGCTCTGCGGGTACGTGAGACATCTGCCCCAGCAGCAGCTGGTTGTTCGCTTCATCGCCGCCGTGTCCGCCCGACCAGCGGGCCGAAAGCACGCCCGGCATGCCGTTGAGTTCTTCCACCGCGAGGCCGGAATCATCCGCAATCGTCGCTAAGCCGGTGTGCTGCACCCCGGCGCGCGCCTTAATCAACGCGTTGTCAGCAAAGGTGCGGCCATCCTCCACGGGCTCCGGGTAAGCCTCCACCGCGGACAGGGGGAGCAGCTCGATGCCCGCGATGCCGGCGTCGGCGAGGATCTTCTCTAGTTCCTTGAGCTTCTTGGCATTATTCGAAGCGACGAGGAGCTTTACCATCCGAGGGCCGCCTTTTGAGCGTCGATAAGCTGGGCGCAACCAGCCTGCGCCACGTCCAACATGTCATTGAGCTCCGCGCGGCCGAACAAACCGTGCTCGCCGGTGCCCTGAATCTCAACGAAGTCTCCGCCTTCCTGCATCACCACGTTGAGATCGACCTCCGCGCGGGAATCCTCTTCATAGGGCAGGTCGAGGCACACGTGGCCGTCGATGATGCCGACGGAAACCGCAGCGATGGGATCCAGCAGCGGCTCGCCCGGGACGACGCCTTCCTCCTTGAGGTAAGCAATCGCATCAGCAAGCGCCACATACGCGCCGGTGATCGACGCCGTGCGGGTACCGCCGTCTGCCTGCAGCACGTCGCAATCCAGCTGGATGGTGTTCTCCCCCAGCTCAGACAGGTCCACCGCTGCGCGCAGGCTGCGGCCCACCAGACGGGAAATCTCGTAGGTACGGCCCTTGACCTTGCCCTTCATCGACTCGCGCGGCATGCGCTCGTGGGTTGCAGAAGGCAGCATGGCGTACTCAGCAGTCAGCCAGCCCTCGCCGGAATCCTTCTTAAAACGCGGCACCCCGAATTCCACGGAAGCCGTACACATGACTCGGGTGTTGCCGAACTCCACCAGCACTGACCCAGCCGGGTTGGTGGTGAAATTACGGGTAATGCGAACGCTACGGAGTTGGTCGAGCGCGCGACCATCAGCACGAGTGAAATCAGTCATGCCCACTACCCTACCGCGCGTGTTAAAAGTCGAGCTCCATCCCAGCGGCGCCGACGACGATCTCTCCGTCGAACTCGCGGGCAGCGGCGGCATATGTTGCGGCGACATCGCCCCACGGCTGTAGGTGAACAAGCACGAGCTTCTTTACCCCTGCCTCACGCGCTAGGCGCCCAGCTTCTGCTCCCGACATGTGCATGTCTGGAGCCTTATCCTCCGAAGTCTCGCCCCAAGCAGCCTCACAGAGGAAAGCATCCACGCCTTGGGCGGCCTCAACGAGTGCGGGCGTATAAGCGGAATCCGCCGAGTAACACACAGTTGCGCCGGTCTTCGTGTGCTCGACCCGCAGAGCATACGTTTCTACCGGGTGCACGGTACGGAAAGGCGTGATGTAGACATCGTCGACAAGCTGGCGCTCACGGTCCACCCAGGGACTAAACGCAAAGGAATCACTCATATCATCCACCCCATCCGGGGCATCCGATGACAACCGACCCAAGTGGGTTTCAGTCGCCGCCGGGCCGAGACAAAAATTGCGGGAAGCTGCCGGGGCCGTGGGGTGGAAACGGCGCCAGACCATCAGCGACGGGAAGTCTAGGCAGTGGTCAGCGTGGAGATGCGTTAATGCCACGTGGGCATCGCAAGGATCCTGGAGTTCCTGCAGGCGAGCAAGCGTACCCGGGCCGAGGTCCATGATGATGGACGGAGCCGAGGGGAATGACAGGAGGTAGCCAGAGGCCGGATTACCCACAGTGGGCACCGACCCGGAACAGCCTAGGATGGTCAGCTTCATGCGTTCAATAGTTCCACGAAACAATGGGGGATGCGAGATTTGGCTCGATTGTACATCTTTGCCGGTGCTAAATCTTGGGTCCCAGGAATCGCGTAGCCAAACGCTCGAACGCCGCGTGGTCACCAGTGCACTCAAAACTGCGGGTTGGCACTTGCCCCGCCGGGGCAAGCATGTCCGTCTTGGTGAGGATGCGCAAAACGTCCTTCGTGGTCTCCTCGGCGGAAGACACCAAGGTGACGTTGTCACCGATAGCGAGCTGGATGACGCCTGTGAGCAGTGGGTAGTGCGTGCAGCCGAGGACGAGTGTGTCGACCCCTGCCGATTGCAGCGGAGCGAGGTAGCCTTCCGCCACACCGAGGATCTGGCGCCCAGCGGTAATGCCGCGCTCGACAAAGTTCACAAAGTCCGGGCAAGCAACTGCCTCGCACTCGACGTTCGGGTTGACCGCAAAAAGATCTTGATAAGCACCTGAATTAATGGTGCCCTCCGTGCCGATCACGCCGATCTTGCCGTTGCGGGTGGTGGCAATGGCACGGCGCACGGCCGGGCGAATCACCTCGACGACCGGAATGTCGTAGCGCTCGCGGGCATCGTGGAGGAAGGCTGCGGTGGCGGTGTTGCACGCAATCACCAGCATCTTGCAGCCACGCTCCACGAGTTCATCAGCAATCGCGGTGGACAGCTCACGGACTTGGGCAATGGGCCGTGGACCATAAGGGGCGTGGGCGGTATCGCCGATGTAGACGATGGATTCGTCGGGAAGCTGCTCAATGATTGTGCGCGCTACGGTGAGTCCGCCTACGCCTGAATCAAAAATCCCAATGGGAGAGGTTGCATCAGGCATTAGTTCATCACTCCTCGAGGCGCAGGCTTAACCTTTCTCATCGGGTCATCAGAGGTGATCACCATGCCCGCGACGATGCCGCCAATGGCACCGAAAAGGTGGCCCTGCCAGCTCACTCCCTCATAGATGGGCAGCACGCCCCAGATCAGGCCGGAGTAGGCAAAACCAAGGCCTAAGCCAACGAGGAACTGGCTCAACGAGCGGTTAAAGATACCCCGCACGATAAGGTATGCCAACCAGCCATACACCACGCCCGAGGCTCCAATATGCGAGGTTCCCGGCCCGCCCAGCAGCCACGTGCCAACACCAGCGATGAGTACCACGATGATGGTGACCTCCCACCACGCCTTACGCCCGGATAGGCCAATCAGGAAACAAAACACCGCACCTGGCAGCGAGTTACCGATGAGGTGCTCAAAGTTTGCGTGGAGCAGCGGCGCGGTGAAGATCCCCCAGATACCGTTGAAATCCAACGGGTGAATGCCGTACTGCCCCAGCTCGCTTCCAAAGAACAGGAAGTTGATGATGTGGATGATCCACTCGACGGCCAGGAAGCCCACCGTTAAAGACGCAGCCGTTTTTAAACGTCCGGTCCGGGTGTAGTTCTTCGAGTCCCCCTTGTTGAGTATGGGTTGGTGCCCCGTTCCCGGTCCTGCCGGGCGGGGTTGGAAAGGGTTGGGCTCATGCGATTGCTGCTGGCCAAAGGGTCCACTCGTGGTCATAATGCCTCCAACTTTAGCAAGCGTGAGGCAAGGACTACGTCTCCAATCCCGGCCTGCGCTTCTGCTAGTCCATGATGACGTTGAGCAACGAATCCTGGCAGAAGGCCAGCCATTCCACGAGCGCATCGCGGTCTGCCCCGGGGGTATCCTGCGGCACGTCCCCCGCAGCGATGTAGAGGCGCAGGTCATTGAGGCCGGCGAGGAAAGCATGTGCCTCTTCCTCACTGATAGCCACCTCTACCCCGCCGGTAGGGCCAAGGGCGGTGTTAATCACCTGGAGATTCTCCAGCTTGGCGCGCGCGATGTCATTCTCGTGCAGCGAGCGCAGCAGCGAATTATCACCATCGAACTCTTCGTCCCCTGGCTTCTGGAAGTCTGGAAAGAGACGGGCCAGTGACGGATCCTCCGGTGCTTCGGTGTGGCCAGTGGGCATGTCGAGCATGTCCGCCAATTCATCCTTCGGCGCTGACTGCGCGCGGGCGATGATGGCCTCGGAGACCGTCGCGGTGAGATCACCGAGGACTTCACGCTCCATGGGCTCGAATACGGTGGTGTACTTCGCACCACGCATGAAGGACTTTTTCTTCTTCCACGTCTGCATACTCTTATCCTGCCTGCTGCATCGTGGCCCACAGGCCGGCGACCTGTAGTTTCTTCACGTCAGCTTCAACCTTGTCGCGTTCACCCGAGGACACCGCCGCCTTACCTTCGGTATGGACTTGCATCATCAGCTCGTTAGCTCGCTTCTTGTCATAACCCAAAACAGTCTGGAACACGTAGGAAACGTAGCTCATTAGGTTGACTGGGTCATCCCAGACAATGCACATCCACGGCAGGTTTTCGCTCGTGGCGACGTCGACGTCAATCGCCTCATCCAGCTCCGGGGTGGCCATGGGCGAACTCATCACCACGACTGCGGACGTTTCGTTGTGCGCTTTCATGTCCTCTACACTAGCCAAATTTTTTCATCTCGCGAACAGTTATACTGTCTTCGACCTTTAACCTGATTGTCGTTTGCAGGTGGCATCGATGAATTCTTTCTCCCTTCCCCCAGCCGTTACTGACATTCTCGCGGGACGCCAACCCTCAAGAGAGGACCTTGTGCCTCTCGTGCAGCGCATCATCACCGTATTGGTCCTCGGTGGCACGCTCGTGACCGCCGTGCTCAGCTTGACCAACCCCTCCGATAACGGCAGCTCACAGGATTCTGAGCCTCCCGCGCCGGCGACGTGCGATTACGAGCTTCCCGACGTCCCCGTCCAACGCCAGCTCGCCACCATCCAAGATGAGCTCATAGAGGCGCTCAACACGTGGCGCAAGGAGGATGGTCTAGCCCCGCTGGTGCCCTGGATCGACCGCCAAACCGCTGCCCGCGAAAAGGCAGAATGCAACGCGGTAACACACGAGGAAAGGCCATCTGAAGAAAACGTGCAGATGGTCCAGCACCACCTTCCTTTGGACACGGCGAGTGGATATGAGTTTGTCGAAGCCTTCAGAGCTTCCCCCTCCCACGTGGCCGCCTTGCGCGATCCCCGCATGACCACCGCTGCGGTGGGCACGGCTTACAGCGACGGCGAAGTCTACGTTGTCATTCAGCTCGAAGCATAGAACTGCTGATTTTTCGGTACGCGCTGAGTAGCATCTTCGATGTGACTACTACCTCAGACAACGTCCAGGATTCTGGGCTCGGGCCCAGCGATCGTTCTACGGCCCTGCTTACCGATAAGTATGAGCTGACCATGCTGCAGGCTGCGCTGCGCGATGGCTCCGCACACCGCCAGGTGGCCTGCGAAGTGTTTGCCCGCCGCCTCCCCAACGAGCGGCGCTACGGTGTTGTCGCCGGCACCGAGCGTGTCCTTCGCGCAGTCCGAGACTTCCGCTTCACCGCTCAGCAGCTGGCGGAAATGGATTTCCTCGATGCAGAGACCAAGGAGTACCTGGCTAATTACCGTTTCTCCGGGCACATCGATGGCTATCGCGAAGGCGAGCTGTACTTCCCCAACTCGCCGCTGCTGACCGTGCGCGGAACCTTTGGCGAATGCCTGATCCTGGAAACCGTGATCCTGTCCATCATGAATTCCGATTCCGCCGTGGCCTCTGCGGCCTCACGCATGGTGGTGGCTGCGGATGGCCGCCCCATCATCGAGATGGGCTCGCGCCGCACGCACGAGTATGCCGCCGTCACCGCCGCCCGCGCCGCCTACTTGGCCGGTTTCCAGGCCACCTCCAACCTGGAGGCTGGCTACCGCTACGACATCCCGGTCTCCGGTACCGCGGCGCATGCATGGACGCTCGCGCACGTCAACGAAGACGGATCCCCGAACGAGGAGGCGGCATTCCGCGGGCAGATCGAAACCCTCGGCGTGGGCACCACCCTGTTGGTGGATACCTACGACATCACCAAGGGCGTGGAAACCGCCGTGCGGGTGGCCGGCCCCGAGCTGGGCGGCGTTCGCATCGACTCCGGCGATTTGGCCGCTGTCACCCGCCGCGTGCGTAAGCAGCTCGATGACTTGGGCAACCACAACACGAAGATCGTTGTCTCTTCCGACCTGGACGAGTTCGCCATCGCTGGCCTGCGAGGAGATCCCGTCGACGTCTACGGCGTGGGCACCTCGGTGGTCACCGGCTCTGGCGCCCCAACCGCCAGCATGGTGTACAAGGTCGTCGAGGTTGATGGCCATCCCGTGGCCAAGCGTTCCTCCTCGAAGAAGTCGCAGGGCGGGGCAAAGCGCTCCCTGCGCACCTACCGCTCCTCCGGGGTGGCCGTCGAGGAGCTCGTGCTCCCCTTCTCCGCCGAAGATCCAGACACCGGGACGCTGAGCACCCGCGACATGACGGTGCCGCTCATGCGCGACGGAGAGATCCTGGACAATCTGCCCACCCTCCACGAAGCCCGCGAGTACCTAGCCCAGGCCATCACCACTCTGCCGTGGGAAGGTTTGGCTCTGACCCGCGACGAGCCTGCGGTGCCGACCCGCTTCATCGGGTTCGGCTCATAGGATGCGTGCGGGAGGCAACCGACTAGACTGACTCAAATGCAGGACTCAACGGTTGACCTCCTTGACGCCGCCGTCTCCGCCCTCGGAGGTGCGCGGCGTGCCGGCCAGGTGCGCATGGCGGAAGCCGTGACCACCGCGCTGGAAAAAGAGCGCCACCTCGCCGTGCAAGCTGGAACGGGTACGGGTAAATCACTGGCTTACCTCGTCCCTGCTTTTCGCCACGCGCAAGAGACCGGGCACACCGTGATTGTTTCCACGGCCACGCTGGCACTGCAACGCCAGCTGGTGGAACGAGACCTGCCGCGCCTCGCCGAGGCCCTCGAACCGCACCTGGAAAAGAAGCCGACCTTCGCCATCATGAAGGGGCGTTCCAACTACGTCTGCCTCAACAAAGTCTCCCGCGCCGCTGAACTTGACGACGAAGACGCCCTGCTTGACCAGGACGCCATCTCCAGCCTCGGACGCCATGTCCAGCGCGTCTACGAGTGGGCGGAGGACACCGAGACGGGCGACCGCGAGGACCTCGAACCGGGAGTGCCCGATCTAGCCTGGCGGCAGGTCTCCGTCACCTCCAATGAGTGCCTTGGTGCTACCCGCTGCCCGCACGGCGAGGACTGCTTTGCGGAGCTCGCGCGGCGCCGCGCGGCGGACGTCGACATCGTCGTCACCAACCACGCGCTGCTCGCCATCGATGCGGTGGCAGACATCAACATCCTGCCGGAGCACGATGTCGTCATCATCGATGAGGCACACGAGCTGGACGGCCGCATCACCTCGGTCTCTACCGCCGAGATCACCGGGCGCGCCCTCAAAATGGCGGCCAACCGCGCCAAGTCCCTCGGCGCCAATGGCAAAGACCAGCGGCTGAGCGAACAAGCCAATGAACTGAGCCAACTACTCGGTGAATTCACGCCGGGCCGCTGGACCGATCTTCCGGAGGAAGCCAAGCAGCAACTCATGGGTCTCGCGGACACGTTAAGCGACTGCCGCGAGACCATCGCCCGCGCCCCCGAGGGCGAACAGGCCCAGGACCCGGAGAAATCTGCCGAGCGCCAAAACCTGGCCAATCACCTCGGCAGCCTCGTCGAAGCCATCGCCCGCATCCTCGACGTCTTCGCCACCGGTGACCCCGCAGCACACGCCGACGTGGTGTGGCTGGAACGCGATGAGCGCACGCTGAACGACACCCTGGCCGTTGCCCCTCTCTCCATCGCCGGCATGTTGCACGAAAAGCTCTTCGGCGAACAGACCGTGGTGCTAACCTCCGCCACGCTTGCCTTGGGCGGGCGCTTCGACGCCATGGCCGCGCAATGGGGCCTGCCCAAAGGCACATGGGATAGTCTCGACGTGGGCTATCCTTTCGACCCCGCCCGCAGCGGCATCCTTTATACCGCAGCACACCTTCCGCAGCCGGGCCGCGACGGACTCAGCCCGCAGACCCTTAAGGAAATCCGCGAGCTCATCATGGCCGCGGGCGGGCGCACCCTCGGTCTCTTTTCCTCACGCCGGGCCGCACAACAAGCAGCCGAGGAGCTCAAGCCCACGCTCCCCTTCGACATTTACCTTCAAGGCGAGGACTCCATCGGCGCGCTCGTGGAGAAGTTCACGAAGAACGAGAACTCCTGTCTGTTCGGCACGCTCACTCTCTGGCAGGGTGTCGACGTCCCGGGACCCGCGTGTTCCCTGGTGCTCATCGACCGTATCCCCTTCCCCCGCCCGGATAATCCCCTGATGCAAGCGCGCACCGAAGCAGCTAAGGCAGCTGGGCGCAATGGTTTCATGGAGGTATCTGCCACGCACGCGGCGCTGCTTATGGCCCAGGGCGCGGGCCGCTTGCTGCGCTCCACTGCGGACCGCGGGGTCGTCGCAGTCCTCGATAGCCGCTTGGAAACCAAGCGCTATGGCTCCTACCTGCGAGCCTCCATGCCGCAGATGTGGCCCACGAGCGACCCGCAGGTCGTGCGCGGGGCGCTCAAGCGCCTGGTTGAGGCCCGCTAGGGATGACGCAGCGCGCACACCGTGGCTGAGTCTGGAGCGACCTCGGTGAAACCGGCGTCATGCACCACCACCGCTCCCAGACGCGCACAAGCCACGGCAAATTCCTCATGGGGGATTTCGCGCACGGACAGCGCAAAGTCCTGTGCTACCCAGTCCTCCACTTCCTCGGCGCTCATCGCCGCGGCTAACAGCATCGAACCGTGTCCTACCTGCGCTGCGGCCTTTCCCGCGCTCATGGCGAGGGAGGCGTCGACGTAGATCACGGGGGCGTCGCCAAGCGCGGGCCCGGGCTCATCCTGGGGCAGATCGGTGTGGCCGATCTGTAGCTTCGCCACGAGCGGGTGCACGTCCTGCACCGCCGAGGGAAGGAAGACGCGCGCGCGATCATCCACGGTGACGCCCGGCAGGGACTGCACATCGCGCCAGGCCTTGTTGCGTGCGCGGCGCGCCACCTTGCGGATGCGGTGCCCGTACCACTGCCCTAGGGCCTCGGCGAAGGCCCCATCCTGGCCAGCCCTCTCATCGAGACAGAGCTTGACGACGCCTTTAGCTGCCGCCTCGAGCACCTCCGTGCGCGCGGGCGGATCCTGCTTGGGCAGGTTAAGCGCGATCTGCATCGCCTGAATGGTCTCGGGTTTGTTCGGGTCCTCAGGGTCATCGCGCCAACTGCGCTCGCTGCACGCAGCCGCAAGACGGCGATGGGCCTCGCGGAGATTACTCACTGGCAACTTCTTCCATCGGGATACCGAGGATCTGCAGGATCTCATCCATGTACGGGTGGTTGACGGAGGTATCCGCAACCTGGCGAAGCGCTGGCTTGGCGTTGAAGGCAATGCCCAAGCCGGCGGCGGAAATCATGTCGATATCGTTAGCGCCGTCGCCGACGGCAACGGTCTGCAGCATGCTCAGACCCGAATCCGCAGCGAATTCGCGCAGGAACTTCTCCTTGGCCTTGCGGTCCACCACGTCACCGATGACGCGGCCGGTGAGCTTACCGTCCACGATTTCGAGGGTGTTGGCGCGCACGTAGTCGAGGTCGAGTTCCCGTGCTAAATCCTCGAGGACTTGGATAAAGCCGCCAGAGACTACCGCAACGCGGTATCCCATGCGCTTGAGGGTGCGGATGGTGGTCCGCACGCCCGGGGTCAGGCAAATATCGGCGGCGGTTTCTGCGATGACGGACTCCGGCAAACCTTCCAGGGTGGCGACGCGCTCGCGTAGGGATTGCTCGAAGTCCAGCTCGCCGCGCATCGCGCGCTCCGTCACTGCGGCAACCTCGGCTTCCTTGCCGGCGTGGGCGGCCAGCATTTCGATGACCTCGCCGGTGATAAGGGTGGAATCGCAGTCAAAGCAGATAAGCCGCTTCGAACGGCGCTGCAGGCCGGAGCGCTCGATGGCGATGTCGACACCTTGCTCGGTAGCTAGGCGGGCCAGCATGGCGCGCACAGGATCGGCAGCACCATCGATCGTGATATACAGCTCCAAGCCATTGAGCGGATAAGTGGAGAGCCCGCGGATACGGTCGATGTTGACGTTGAGGTTAGCCAGTTCCTTAGCAATGGCGGACATCTGGCTGGCGTTGAGCTGGCGTCCCAGAACCACGACGACGTGCGTCGAGCGCGGGCGTGAGGTTGACTCTTCTTCTCGCAGGTCCACGTTGATGGACTGCGCGTAGATGCTCAGCGTATTTCGCAATCCTTGCTCCAAAGCCTCGAGGCGCGAGGAACGAACCCGGATGTAGGCGGACAGCGAAATCCGACCGGAGAAGATGGCTTGCTCGGCGTCGACGAGCTCCACATCATGAGAGCCCAGTACGCGGAAGAAGGCCGCCGACACGCCGGGCTTATCAGGGCCGGAGGCGGTAACAACGGCGAAGACTTGTTCACTTTGATTATCCACGGACCTATTATCTCACACCGCGTTCGTGGCCCCTTCACCTACGGCAAACGCCGCCTCCCCATCGCAGTGATGGGGAGGCGGCGTTTTCAGGAGTACTCAGCTAGTGAGTGCTTAGTGGCCGACGTGTGCTTCCTCGCGCATGCGCTTAACCATGTGCGGGTAGTGCAGCTCGAAGGCCGGGCGCTCGGAACGGATGCGCGGCAGCGACACGAAGTTGTGGCGCGGCGGCGGGCAGGAGGTGGCCCACTCGAGGGAGTTGCCGTAGCCCCACGGATCGTCCACGGTGACGATCTCACCGTAGCGCCAGGACTTGAAGACGTTCCACACCAGCGGGATGACCGAGGCGCCGAGGACGAAGGAGAAGATGGTGGAAATCTGGTTGAAGACCGTGAAGCCATCAGACTCCAGGTAGTCGGCGTAACGACGCGGCATACCCATGTTGCCCACCCAGTGCTGGATAAGGAAGGTGCCGTGGAAGCCGATGAAGGTCAGCCAGAAGTGGATCTTGCCCAGGCGCTCATCGAGCATGCGGCCGGTAATCTTCGGGAACCAGAAGTACAGACCAGCGAAGGCGGAGAACACCACGGTACCGAACAGGGTGTAGTGGAAGTGAGCAATCAGGAAGTAGGACTCAGCAAGGTGGAAGTCCAGTGCCGGGGAGGCCAGCATAATACCGGTCATACCGCCGAAGAGGAAGGTTGCCAAGAAGCCCATGGCGAAGATCATCGGGGTATCCCAGGTGATGTGGCCCTTCCACATGGTGCCGACCCAGTTGAAGAACTTCACGCCGGTCGGAACCGCAATGAGGAAGGTCATGAAGGAGAAGAACGGCAGCAGAATGGCACCGGTCACGAACATGTGGTGAGCCCACACAGCCATGGACAGCGCACCGATTGCCAGCAGAGCGAAGACCAGGCCGATGTAGCCGAAGACGGGCTTACGGGCGAAGACAGGTACGACCTCAGAGATGATGCCGAAGAACGGGAGTGCCAGGACGTAGACCTCCGGGTGACCGAAGAACCAGAAGAGGTGCTGCCACAGGATGCCGCCACCGTTGGCGGAGTCGAAGATGTGGCCGCCCAGCTTGCGGTCATACAGCACGCCCAGTGCCGCAGCGGTCAGCAGCGGGAAGATCATCAGAACGATGACAGATGCGGTAAACACTGCCCAGGTGAAGACCGGCAGACGGAACATGGTCATGCCCGGTGCACGCAGGGTGAGGACCGTGGTGATCATGTTGATGGCGGAAGCAATGGTACCGACACCGGTAGCGCCCACGCCGACGATCCACATGTCAGCACCGATGCCCGGGGTGTGAACCGAGTCAGCCAGCGGGACGTACATGGTCCAGCCGAAGTCAGCAGCGCCGCCCGGGGTCAAGAAGCCCGCGAGCATCACGATGCCGCCGGTCAGGGTAATCCAGAAACCGAAAGCGTTCAGACGCGGGAAGGCCACATCCGGTGCGCCAATCTGCAGGGGCAGAACATAGTTACCGAATGCCCACACCACTGGTGTTGCAAACAGCAGCAGCATGACGGTGCCGTGCATGGTGAAGAGCTGGTTGAACTGCTCGTTGGACAGGAACTGCAATCCTGGGGTGAAAAGCTCAGCGCGAAGCAGCAGAGCCATGAAGCCACCGAGGAAGAAGAAGCTGAAGGCCATGATCATGTACATGATGCCCAGCTGCTTGTGGTCGGTGGTGGTTAGCAACATCCACGCCTTGGAACCAGTCTTTGCGTTACCAGTCGGCTCCGGACGTGTAGGCGCGACGTAATCGTCGAGCCGTGGCGCCACAGCGGTCATAAAATCCTCCTGAAGAACAAGCGTCTAACCACATCGGTATCACGCGTTTTATCGCGCCACACGCCCAGTGATTAAACACCTAGGTTTACTCGCCTTATATTAGGGCACCTCAGGGCCAAATTTCCAGCGCTCTGATATTCCCCGTAGCTCTTGCTAGCCCCGTTTTATCCGGATAACCCCTTGTACGTGGCAGACCCGCTACACCATGCCCCACCAGGCGGTGATCTAGAACACAGATGGCCGAGTGTGCGGGCCCCTAAAACCCGAAAACGCACCCCCTGAAAGAATCAAACTTTCGGTTGATCGTTCTAGGAGGTGCGGCGTGGCAGTGGATGGTACTTAGAAGTCCCAGTCCTCGTCGGTGGTTTCCTCCGCCTTGCCAATCACATAGGAGGAACCGGAGCCAGAGAAGAAGTCATGGTTCTCATCCGCGTTCGGAGACAAGGAGGACAGGATGGCCGGGGACACGCGGGTTTCATCAGCCGGGAAAAGCCCCTCGAAGCCTAGGTTATTGAGCGCCTTGTTGGCGTTGTAGCGAAGGAAGCGCTTTACATCCTCGGTCCAGCCCAACTCATCGTAGAGATCCTCGGTGTAATCGATCTCGTTCTCGTAGAGTTCATAGAGCAGGTCGAAGGCGTAGCCCTTCATCTCTTCCTGCTCCGACTCCGAGAGCTTCTTGTAGCCCTGCTGGAACTTGTAGCCGATGTAATAGCCGTGGACGGCCTCATCGCGGATGATGAGGCGGATGATATCGGCCGTGTTCGTCAGCTTTGCGCGCGACGAGAAGTACATCGGCAGGAAGAAGCCTGAGTAGAAGAGGAAGGATTCCAGCAAGGTGGACGCAACCTTCTTCTTCAGCGGGTCATCGCCCTGATAGTAGGACATGACGATTTTTGCCTTGCGCTGGAGGTTTTCATTCTCTTCGGACCAGCGGAAGGCGTCGTTGATCATGGGAGTCGACGCCAACGTCATGAAGATATTGGAGTAGGACTTCGCGTGAACGGACTCCATGAAGGCGATGTTGGTGTAGACCGCCTCTTCGTGGAGAGTGGTGGCGTCGGGAAGCAGCGATACCGCACCGACGGTGCCCTGGATGGTATCGAGCAGAGTGAGACCAGCGAAGACACGCATGGTGGTCTCCTGTTCCTTCTCAGTCAGAGTTTTCCAGCTCTGGATATCGTTGGACACCGGCACCTTTTCCGGGAGCCAGAAGTTACCGGTGAGGCGATCCCACACCTCGAGATCCTTCTCATCTGGAATCGTGTTCCAGTTAATTGCCTTCACCGGAGCCTCGTGGCTAGCGATGTAATCGTCGTACTCGTGAGACACGCACGTCACCTCGTCTTACTAGTTATTGTGAGTCTGGTGCCATGGTACCCGGTAAAACTAGGGGCCAAAATTCCTGCGTGTTTTATACTTAAGCCCTGTTCACACGCCCCCGAATGTCGATGGAGGTACCGACTCCCCGTGACTGAGCCCTCCGCTCCCCTACTCAGCACCGTTCTAGACACCATCGGCGCCGACATCGTCAGCGGCACCCTTGCCGCCGGCGAGCGTTTTACGCTCACCGATCTCTGCGCACGTTTCGGAGTTTCCCGGACCGTAGCCCGCGAGGCAATGCGCGCACTAGAGCACTTAGGCATGGTCTCTTCTTCACGCCGCGTAGGTATCACGGTGCTGCCTATCAGCGAGTGGGCGGTCTATGATCCCGCCATCATTTCGTGGCGCCTGAGCTCAGAGAAATCCCGCGACAGGCAGCGCTCCTCGCTCAACGAACTGCGCCTTGCCATTGAGCCCGTCGCTGCCAGCCTCGCTGCGCTGCATGCGTCCCAAGAAGATAAGGAAGAGATCTTAGAGCTGGCCCAACGCCTCCAAGACACGCCAACGCGGCGCGTCGGTGAGCACCTCGCTACCGACCTGCGTTTTCATGCCATGGTTCTCCATGCCTCGGGCAATGAGATGTTTTCAGCTCTCAGCCCCTATCTGCTGTCCATGGTGCGCGGGCGTTCCCTCTTTGGCTCCCGCAAACGCAACCCCACGGCCGGCACCGAACAGCGTCACCTGGATCTAGCGGAGGCAATCCACCGCGGCGACTCCCCCGAGGCAGAAAAAATCGCACGCGCCATCCTGATTGAGGCGCGTGCGAACAAGGACTAACAGGGACTAGAGCATGCAGGAAACGCAGCCCTCAACCTCGGTTCCCTCCAGAGCCATCTGGCGCAGGCGGATGTAGTAGAGGGTCTTAATACCCTTTCGCCATGCGTAGATCTGGGCGCGGTTGATATCGCGGGTAGTGGCGGTGTCCTTGAAGAACAGCGTCAGCGACAGACCTTGGTCAACGTACTTCGTAGCCTCGGCGTAGGTGTCGATGATCTTCTCGTAGCCGATCTCATAGGAGTCCTTGAAGTACTCAAGGTTGTCGTTGTCCATGTGCGGCGCCGGATAGTAGACGCGGCCGATCTTGCCCTCCTTGCGAATCTCAATCTTGGAGGCGATCGGGTGAATCGAGGACGTCGAGTTGTTGATGTACGAAATCGATCCGGTCGGCGGCACTGCCTGCAGGTTGCGGTTGTAGATGCCGTGCTTGGCGACGTCCGCCTTCAGCGCAGCCCACTCCTCCGCCGACGGGGTGTGAATCGAGGACTTGGCGAAGAGCTCCTTGACCTTTTCCGTGCGCGGAGCAAAGTCAGCCGGATCATAACGGTCGAAGAACTCACCGCTGGCATAGTCAGACTCGGGGAACTCGGTGAAGTACTCGCCACGCTCGCGGGCAAGCTTGTTGGAAGCGCGCAATGCTGCGTACATGATGGCGGCGAAGTAGGCGTTGGTGAAGTCCAAGCCTTCCTCAGAGCCGTATTCAATGTGCTCGCGGCCAAGGTAACCGTGCAGGTTCATCTGCCCCAGGCCAATCGCGTGGGAATCATCGTTGCCCTTGCGCACGGAGGGAACGGAGTCGATGGAGGTCTTGTCCGCCACAGCCGTCAAGCCACGGATAGCGGTTTCCACCGTCAAGGCGAAGTCCGGGGAATCCATGGTAGCCGCGATATTGAGGGAGCCAAGGTTGCAGGAAATATCGCTGCCCAAGGTCTTGTAGGTGAGGTCGTCGTTAAGCTCTGACGGGGCGTTCACCTGCAGAATCTCGGAGCACAGGTTCGACATGTTGATGCGCCCAGTCTTGACCGGGTTGGCGCGGTTCACGGTGTCCTCGAACATGATGTAGGGGTAACCGGACTCGAACTGCAGCTCCGCGACGGTCTGGAAGAAGTGGCGAGCGTTGATCTTCTTCTTGCGGATACGCGGATCCTCGACCATCTCTTCGTAGTGCTCGGTGATGGAAATATCGCCGAAGGCCTTGCCGTAGACGCGCTCGACATCGTACGGGCTGAACAGATACATGTCATCGTTACGCTTTGCCAGCTCGAAGGTGATGTCGGGGATCACGATGCCAAGCGAAAGGGTCTTGATACGGATCTTCTCGTCCGCATTCTCACGCTTGGTGTCAAGGAAGCTCATAATGTCCGGGTGGTGCGCGTTGAGGTACACCGCACCAGCGCCCTGGCGAGCGCCCAGCTGGTTGGCATAGGAGAAGGAATCCTCCAGCAGCTTCATCACGGGGATGACGCCGGAAGACTGGTTCTCGATGTGCTTGATGGGCGCGCCGGATTCGCGGATGTTGGACAGCAACAGAGCAACGCCGCCGCCGCGCTTGGACAGCTGCAGGGCGGAGTTAATAGAGCGCCCGATCGACTCCATGTTGTCCTCGATGCGCAACAGGAAGCAGGACACCAGCTCGCCACGCTGGGCCTTGCCGGCGTTGAGGAAGGTCGGGGTAGCCGGCTGGAAGCGGCCGGTCATGATTTCATCCACAAGATGCTCAGCCACCTCCGTGTCACCATCAGCCAAGAAGAGTGCGGTCATGGACACGCGGTCTTCGAAGCGCTCGAGGTAGCGGCGGCCGTCGAAAGTCTTCAGCGTGTACGAGGTGTAGTACTTGTAGGCGCCAAGGAAGGTCTTAAAACGGAATTTGAAGGCATAGGCGCGCTTGAACAGGGACTTGATGAATTCGAAGTCGTACTGCTCGATGAGCTCTGGCTCGTAGTACTTGTTTTCCACCAGGTAGCGCATCTTCTCTTCCAAGTCGTGGAAGTAGACAGTGTTCTGGTTGACGTGCTGGAGGAAGAATTGGTTCGCGGCCTCGCGGTCCTTGTCGAACTGAATCTTGCCGTTCTCGTCATACAAGTTCAGCAGCGCGTTAAGTGCATGATAATCCAGTTGCTCGGCCGGCTTCACAGGTTCGGCGACGGTCTTACCCAGTTGCGTGGTCACGACGTTCACGGGCCTTTCTTTGCTATGGCGAAATGGAGAGACGAAATAGTACGGATGAGGCTTTAGGCAGCTAAACCTAAAGCGGCCGCGTTGGCCAGGAGGCCTTCACGGCAAATTGTGACATCTTCCTCGGTTCCGAGAAGCTCGAAGCGATACACATAAGGAACCTTACACTTGGCGGCGATGACGTCACCCGCCTTGCCAAAGTCACTGCCGAAGTTGCTGTTTCCTCCGGCTACAACGGCGCGAATGAAGCTGCGGTTGTGTTCATCATTCAGGAAACGAATGACTTGTTTGGGTACAGGCCGCGTGTTCTGCCCGCTTATCGACGCCCCTCCCCCGTATGTCGGGCAGACCAAGACATAAGGTTCATTCACGGTGAGGGGCTCGTCATTAAGACGCAGCGGAATGCGTGCGCTGGGAAGGCCGAGCTTCTCGACGAAGCGGTGGGTGTTTTCCGTAGCGGAAGAGAAATACACGACCAACATGGCGTTAACCTAGGCGCTCGCCACCATCGCAGTGAGGGCCTTGATGCGATCCGGGCGGAAGCCGGACCAGTGCTCGCCGTGCGCTTCCACGACCGGCGCTTGGACGTATCCGAGGGCCATGACGTAGTCGCGGGCATCATCATCGAGGGAGATATCCACCAACTCGTACTCGAGACCAGCACGGTCGAGAGCCTTCTTGGTGGCGTTGCACTGGACGCAAGCGGGCTTAGTGTAGACAGTGATGCTCATGTGACGTTCCTTTGGCTTCCTTCGGCGCTACACGCGGAGTGACTGTTGAATTCGGTACTGGCAGAGCGTTCAACGGCTCTGCCTACAGGCTCTGAACAGCGATATCGGACCGCCGTTCAAGCAACATCAACGACACTATACTTTGTGCCCGCACCCCGCAACTAGCACTACATGTAGTAGTTACATGCCTGGTATTCCCAGGATGTAACTTGGCCCGACCCCACATGTTGACACCCCATCACTCCGCCCGTCCCCACGGCGGTAACTACACCGTTGATATTCCCTGCACGTTTACCGAAGATTCACTTAGTTTGTGACAAAGTCCACAAAAGGGCACGGCTCTAGGCCACGCCCTCGATACCGGCCCCTTTATTGCCAATGAAATCTAATCAAGCATTGGCTCGACACAGGTTCCAGACTCAGCCCCTTGCCCCGCCTCGCGGGTCAGACCAAAGAGCACCTGGCTCATCGTCATGGGATCCCGCGGCAGGTCCGGATGCAGCGGCTCCGCTCCGCACAGCTCCCCTAGATCGATGTTGACCACGTCGGCGCCGTCGACAGATGTAAGCATGGAGGAAGAGTTCGGGGTCACCGTGACGTCGGCAGGCGAATAGATCGAGGTATAGAGCGGCCCCGGCGCCGTATCAGGCAGCGCGTTGAGGTTCTCCATAAACTCGGAACCGACAACTTGCTGGATGCCTGCAGAGCTTGCCAAGAACCGAGCAAAGTGTGGCATCGCCGCAATCATCTTGGCCAGAACCTCGCCCATCCCGTTGAGGGTTGTGCCATGGAGGTTGCCACCAATGGCCACAGCGTGGGAAACGTGCTCAGCCGAACCGTACATCTGCGTGTAGGTCTTGATGTGCAGCCCGCCCTGCGAGTGGCCCACCAGATTAACCTTGTCGCTTCCGGTCACCTCGCGCACGTAATCAATCTGCCCTGCAATTTCGCGCGCAGACTCATCCAAGTCCGCAATCGCCTTGGCACGAGGATTCGCGTTCTGCAGCGTCACGTCGTCCGCGCCGTAGTCAAAGGCCCACACGCACATCCCCTCCTCCTGCAGGACCGGGATCAGTTCGTTCCACGTCGAGGAATTGTCCGACGTGCCGTGGAGAAGCACCACCGGCTCACGCACCTCGCCGCTCGGCTCGCACGAGGGATCATTGATTCCCAGCGAGGAATCCGCCAAGCTTTCAAACTCAAAGTCCACAGCATGAGCTACCGGAACAGTGAACCCAACTGCAGCAGCACACACCGCCGCCACGAGACGCTTCTTCATTATTCTTCTTTCTTTCAACTATCTTTCGGACCCCTGCTAAAGTCCGCCCGATAATTATATTCATTAAACTGCATCTGTCCAGGCACGTGGCATAAAAAATCCGCCCTCCCCACAAAGCGGGGAGGGCGGAGACGAGGAAACTCGTTTCTTAGCCCTGGCGAGCCTTGAAGCGCGGATCCTTCTTGTTGATCACGAAGACCTTACCGTGGCGGCGAATAACCTGGGCGCCCGGCTTCTTCTTCAGCGACCGAAGCGACTTGCGAACCTTCATCGGGCGCTCCTTTCGTTATGCGCAATCTTGATGCGATTGATTAGTTCAAAGCACAGCTGGGAATACACCCAGCAATGACACGAGGGAAAATGTTACCCCACGCGCGCGTCATAACCAAAACACTCAGCTTTCGGAGTAGCGGGCGCGAAGCTGCTCGGCAACATCCTCGAGGCTCTCCCCCGCCGTTTCCGGAACGAGTGCGCGGGTATATCCCACCGCGACGAGACCTAAGACCGCGAAGATTCCGAAGGCCAGCGAGCCGCCGAGCCACTCGACCACCGGCAAGAAGAACTGCGCCACCGCCCAGTTACTCACCCACAGTGCCAGCCCAGCAATTCCCATACCCACGCCGCGGACCTCTGGCGGCACGATTTCTGACATGAGCAACCACGTGGCCGGGGAGACTGCCGCCTGCTGGAAGGCAATGAACGCCGCCATGCACGCCAACGACAGCATGGCCAGCGGAATGGAATCGTGGGCGAAGTGATAGGCCACCGCGAGGACCACGAGCGAGACCACGTTGCCACCTAGGCCCGCCAACAGCAGCCGGCGGCGTCCCAGCCGGTCAATCACGCGCATGCCCACGAGGCACGCTACGACGGATACCGCACCGATCACCATCGACGTATATACCGAGTTAGTGGTGGAGATACCCACCTGGTTCATCATCGTGGGCGCAAAATACACAATCGCGTTCACACCCGTAATCTGCTGAGTCACCCCCATGAGCATGGCGAGCGCGATGGCCCAGCGCATCCAGCGGTGGTGTCGCACAGCGTTCCATTCACCCGTGCTCGGACGTGGACTAAGCTCCAACTCCGCTCCCTGCGCGCCGACCCGAGTACCGACCGCGGCAGCTTCACGCGTTCGGCCGCGAGCCGCGAGCCATACCGGGGTATCAGGTAGGAAAACCATGCCGAGCGCCAGCGCCGCGCCTGGGACCGCGGCCAGCCCCAGCATCCAATGCCAGCTGCCGCTCGCAGCCAACAGCGAGTTCACGCCGTACGCCAGCAGCTGCCCGACGACGATCATGAGCGTATTGAGGGAGACCATCCGGCCCCGCACAGCCGCCGGGGTGATTTCGGAGATGTATATCGGGGAGACGATCGACACAGCACCTACCGCCACGCCGAGGAATGTACGGGCGGCAGCGAGTTCAGCGGCCGAGCTTGAAAGCGCGCACCACACGGAACCAGCCACGAAGATGAGTCCACCGGCGATGAGGGTGCGACGCCGCCCGATCATGCTCGCCACACGCCCAGCGACCAGCGCGCCGGCTGCCGCGCCAACCAAAAGCATCGAGGTCACCAGCCCCTCCTCGTGGGCGGACATGCCGAATTCCGGCCCCACGAAGAGGAGGGCGCCGGACATGACTCCGGTGTCATACCCAAAGAGCAGGCCACCCAGGGCGGCGACGCCTGCGACCATCATGACGTACGTATCTTTGTTCACGGGTTCCTATTGTCGCAGGCGGCTACCATTGGCGTCATGTCACATGAATCCATAGACCTCCAGCACGACATCATCGAGGCCCTCGGCGTAAAACCCAGTATCGATCCAGCAGAAGAGGTTGAGCGCCGCGTCGCCTTTTTGGTGGACTACCTACGCACAACCGGCGCGAAGGGCTTTGTCCTAGGCATCTCTGGCGGCCAGGACTCCACCCTGGCAGGGCGCTTGGCACAGCTAGCGGTGGCCCGCGTCAACGGCGCGGACTTCTGGGCCGTGCGCCTTCCCCACGGTGTACAGGCCGACGAGGATGACGCACAGATCGCCCTCGACTTTATCGAGCCCGACCACTGCCTCACCGTCAACATCGCCGAGGCCACCGCGGCTCTCGACGGCGCCGTGGCCAACGCCCTACACCAGGACTCCCTGGGGGATTTCAATCGAGGCAACCTCAAGGCCCGCCTGCGCATGGCCGCGCAGTACGCGCTGGCCGGCGAAGTCGGCGCGCTGGTCATCGGCACAGACCACGCCGCCGAAAACGTCACCGCTTTCTTTACCAAGTGGGGCGACGGCGCTGCCGACGTCCTGCCCCTCGCCGGGCTCAACAAGCGCCAGGGTGCTCAGCTTCTGAAGCATCTCGGCGCACCAGATTCCACGTGGAAGAAGGTTCCCACCGCAGATCTAGAGGATGACCGCCCCCTACTCTCTGACGAAGAAGCGCTCGGCGTCACCTACTCCCACATCGATGACTACCTCGAGGGCAAGGACGTGCCTGCCGCCGCCCAATCGCGCATCGAGACCCTGTGGCGCCGCGGCGCCCACAAGCGCACCATGCCGCCTGGGCCGCAATAATCTTCTGCCGGTAGCGGGGCGCTCTTAAGCAATGGAATCGCGCTAACGCAACGCGTCGAGCGTGGCCTCCGCCGCTTGTGCGAGCGGGCCGTAATACGCGGGCCCATGCGTTAAGGAATGCACCGCCAGCGGGTGCAGCTGATGCATGGGCACCCACTTCTCGTATTCCTTGGGCGCCCCGTACCCGCGGAGGATTTCCTCGTAGAACGGCGTGCCAAACAGTTCGAGCATGGCTAAGTCCGTCCACGGGTGGCCGCCGTGTGCGGCAGGGTCAATCATCACGGCCGAATCGGCAGTAAACAGTACGTTGCCTGCCCACAGGTCACCGTGAATGCGAGCCGGTTTCACGTCCCAGTCGGCAGTTTTTATGGCCTCGCATGCTTGCCGGACAACCCCCTGCACCCCCTGAGGCAATCCACCCACGAAAGGCAGCACGCGCTGCTCAGCGTAGAACTCGCCCCAGGCTTCGCATGGTTCGCAGGGTTGCTCCACGCGCCCAATGAAGTTCGCGCCCTCCCAGCCCGCCGGTGGCGCGCCGAAGGCGGGCGCTCCCGCTTCATGGACCGTGCGCAGCGCAGCGCCAAAGGCGCGGGCAGCAGGAGCGCTCGGCCGCGCCTGCTCCACCCGCCGCGTGCTAAGAGAAGTAGAGGTGACTTCGGTGACGTCCACGACGACGGCGGCAAGCGCCTGCGCAAGCCATCTCAACCCAGCAGCCTCGGCGCCAGCTTGATCAGGACGGGACACGGTCTTGGTGAATACATCCATGGCCCCAGCATAGAAAAAGGCCGCCCCCATTCAAGGAGACGGCCGAAAGTGGAGCTAACGGGATTCGAACCCGTGACCCCCACACTGCCAGTGTGGTGCGCTACCAACTGCGCCATAGCCCCAGAGCTGTATTGAATTATGAAGTGGAGCTAACGGGATTCGAACCCGTGACCCCCACACTGCCAGTGTGGTGCGCTACCAACTGCGCCATAGCCCCTCATACGAGGTGCAACCTTTGTGATTGCAACTCGTATCAATATATCGCCTCCGTTTTCACTCACCAAATCGCGAGTTTAGGTGCGGTATTTGCACGCCCCTACTTAGCGGCGACGAGGTCGACCCACTCCATGATGGAGGTCTTGTCATCCTCCGGAATGTCCTTGCCGTCCTTGATGATGCGCGGCGAGGACACGCTGCCGGTGTCGGCTTCCAGCTTCTCGTAGTTCGCGGTAACCAGGGCGTTACCCTTGCCCACCGGTGCATCCTCGATGGCCTTGACGGTGTCCTTATCCGCGCCCAAGGACTCAGCGGCCTGCGCAAAATCCTTCATCTCCCACTTGTTGTACACCTTGGACTGCTCATCCATGAGGTACTTACGCAGGTTCCAGTAGAGCTGTACGTCACCGGACTTGGCTACCTGCTCCATCGCAGCCGCGGCCTTGGAGGAGTGTCCCCTGTTGGACTTGATGCTCTCGATGCCATTCGGGCTGCCATCCAGGAAGTTGAGGGTGCGCACCTTAACAATGAGCTTGCCCTGCTCAATCTTTTCCTTCATCTGATCATCGGTCTGCTTGGCCAGATCAGAGCAGTGAGGGCAAGAGTAGTCCTCGTACAGCTCGACCTCCGGCGCATCCTTGGCGTCGGCAGCCTTGAGGGTCACGGCGTTATCAGCAAAGGACATCTCCATATTGACGTCCTGCTTGGTGTAGCCTTCCAAGCCCTCAACGCTGGCACCACGGTTTTGGTAGAAGATAAAGCCGAGCACGACGGCAATAATCACCAGCAGAACACCGATGCCCCACAGGAATCCGCTGTTGTTATTGGCGGTGGGGTCTTTAACTGTACTCATTGAGAAACCTTGTCTTGTATGACGTAAATGGAACGAACCGAAATCCTACACACCGCTGTTAAGGGTGCAATGCAAACTTGGTGAAGGGACGCTTGATTGTCCACACCATTAACACAGAATAGAAGACATCACGCAGCAGTGTCATCATGTAGTTCATCACCTGCGCGTCTTCATCGGGGCTAACGGAGAAACAACCGCAGTCAATCCCGAGCCCTCGCATCCACGCCTGTGCAATGCCAATCATGAATAAAACGAGGACAATCTGTCCCACCCATGCCGATTGGCGCAAGAACAGCCCCAACAGCAGCAACAGGCCGCCGCACACTTCCAACGGGCCAATCAGGTAGGACAAATACTGAGACCACTCTGGTGTAAAGATCTCATAGGCCTTGATGCTTTGCGATACCGCGAGCTGATCCGACAGCTTCGACGCTCCCGCTTTGATCCACACATAGGCCATATAAAAGCGCGCGAATGCACTAATGACGTCAAGCACAAGGGCGGCGCTGATTTTGTCTTTAATCACGAGCACAGCCTAACAAGTTAGGGGTGGAGAGCGTAACGGCGATACGGGCGCAAAATTGTCCAAAGGGTGAGGACCAAGAAGGTTGCATCACGCAGCAGCGTCAGCGCGTAGTTCATGCCTTGGCTCACGTCGGCGGGGTCATAGCCGAAACAACCGCAATCGATCACCAGCCCACGCGCCCATGCCTGGGAGATTCCCACCATGAAGAGGACTAAGACCACCGCCGCGACTGCCGACGCCTCCCTCAAGAACAACCCCAGCAGCAACAGCACCCCACCCATGAGTTCCAAGGGGCCGATGAGGTAGGCCAAGTATCCGGCCCATTCCGGGGTGAAGATGCCGTAGGCCTCGATGGCCTGGGTCATCTCCATCCTGGCGTCCAGCTTCTGAATACCGGCGATAATCCACACGGCAGCCATTCCAAAACGCACCAGCGCGCTCATCAGATCGGCGGCCGACATGGATTTTGCGGATGTCATAATTCATTAGCCTAGTCTCGGACCTAGCTTCGGACCCAGACTTCAGCCCTGGCCTGTTATGTCCATAGGGTTTTTGGACATGGAGTCC
>NZ_KV816279.1:0-464 GCF_001814395.1 Corynebacterium sp. HMSC059E07 | reverse complement strand
ATATCAGGTGTCTACCAAACAGGGGTCAGGTCCGTTGTCCCCGATAACGCGTCGACGGCATCAAACGCAATCAGCACTGCCGATAGGAATCGGAAGGTCAACGACACCTACCAGCAGTTCTTGGAGCACTACAACACAGCAGCACTTCCCACACGCGCGCGTCGGCCGAAGGATAAAGCAAATGTGGAAGCTGCGGTAAAGATCGTCACGCACAAGATCATCCACGCCCTTGAAGACCACCAGTGTGTTGACTTAGATGAGCTCAACGGAAAGATTGTGGGCTTAGTCGATGCGATCAACACCTCCGTGCCGTTTCGCAGTCAGCAGTCAAGCCGCAGGGATCTCTTCGAAGCACACGAGCAGCATCTCCTTGCTGACCTGCCGGCAACCCCGTGGCAACATACCGAGTGGAAGCGTGCGAAAGTAGCCCCGGATTTCCATATCACGGTTGCAACGGTGCGCTA
>NZ_KV816278.1:0-1307 GCF_001814395.1 Corynebacterium sp. HMSC059E07 | reverse complement strand
TGAAGTGTCCCGGGTTTTGTTCCTAGGCATTTGCCTTGATTTCCATTATTTCTTGGGCTGGGTTGGTTTCCCAAAACTCTGACTCAACCTCAGCTGGCGTGCGATAGCCGAGACTTTGGTGAAGCCGTACCTCGTTCCACCAATTAACCCATTCAAACGTCGCGATCTCCACGTCAACCACGCTGTCCCACGACCGCCGATGAATCAGCTCATTTTTGTAGGAACCGTTGACGTTTTCGGCCAAAGCATTGTCATAGGAATCTCCTACTGTCCCGGTAGAGGCAGCAATTCCATACTCAGCCAGCCGTTCGTTGTAGACAATGCTGACGTACTGTGAGCCATGATCTGAATGATGAATCAGCCCCGTTGTTTCCTTCGCGCTGACAATCGCCTGATTAAGCGCCTGCAGCGGCAGCGCCTCGGTACGCATTGAATCAGATAGTGCCCACCCGACGATCCTTCGGGAGAACACGTCGGTAACAAAAGCGGTGTACACGAATCCTTTTCTAGTGCGCACATAAGTAATATCGGCCACCCACAATCGGGCCGGTGCCGGGGCGTTGAACTTGCGATTAACTAAATCAGGACGCAGATCTGGTCCCTTCGGCTTGCGGGTAGTAATAGGAGACTTACCTTTACCTTTGCCTCTGACTCCAGCAAGACGCATCAGGCGTGCGGTCTGCTCACGGCCAATGTCGATTCCTTCACGGCGCAGAGTATGCCACATCTTACGGATGCCGTAGACGCCAAAATTTTCTTCATGGACCTCGGCGATGTGCGCGACTAGAGCAGCGTCACGAAGACTGCGGGCACTCATACCACGGGCTTTTGATTGGCGGTATCCACGGGACGTGATGAAACCGCCAACACGGTGGGTGTTTAACGTCTCGCAAATGAACTCGATGGAGAAACGATCCCGATACTCATCGATGAACCGGATCATTTCCGACGTTTTGGGTCGAGTTCCGACGCGAAAAAAGCCGAGGCAGCCTTCAGTAGCTCATTGGTGTCGCGTAGCTCTTGATTTTCACGGCGTAGCCTCGCGTTTTCCGCGGCCAAGTCTTCAGGCACAGGTTCTGGGATGCTTCCCGCACGACGGGCCTGCTGGGTCCACTGACGAGCCGTGTGCCATGAAACCCCCAACTTTGGAGCTACTGCCTTGCACGCGGCTTGCATCGACATATTTTCCGCCAAGATACGGTCCTCTACAAGACGGACCACACGGTCCTTCGCATCCTGGTCAAATTTTCTTGGCATATTCCAGATTTTCCCATCTACTCAGACGGAACAAAACCTGGGACACTTCA
>NZ_KV816277.1:0-11109 GCF_001814395.1 Corynebacterium sp. HMSC059E07 | reverse complement strand
AAATATGCGCACCTGTATTGGTAAATATGCGCAGTCTGATTTGGGCATAAAGAAAGCGCCCGAGTGGGGCGCTTAACGGTTGCTGGGGATTAGTCGAGTTGGGGCTTTGGTGGACGCTGTCGAATAGAGGTGGCGGTCTTGGTGACCATGACTCCGTTGGCGTCGGCGGTGATGCCGGCGTTAGGCCAAACAGTCAAAATGTCGTGAATGGCTTTCTTGACATCGGTGCGGAAGTTTACCCAATCTTGACCTTTGGTGAGTTTTTTGGTGGCGAAGTTTGCGGCCATCATTTCCCACGTGAAGGTGTAGGCGTCGCGGTTGTTTTTCGCCAGCCAATACTGCTTGAGAGTCAGCCAGATGTAGATGTCCATTGAGCGGGGTTTGGTGAGTTCTCGTAGGACGTTGAGGTCGATTGGGATGGGGGATTCTGCGATGTGCTTGAAGAACTTTTCGGTTAGCGCTAGCTCTGACTCAATGAAGCTTCCCTGGTTGGGGTCTCGGGGGTCGAACCAGAGGTTCCAGCCGTCCAAGATTTGGGTGTTGCTGCCTTGAGCGTGCACTCCGTCATCGCTTTCGACGGTAATGGTAGAACCTGCGATACGAAGGATTTGTTCGCGAATGTTTTTCAGGTTGCCTGTTGCTCCGCCAGTTCCGCGGCCTAGAACGCCGATTGCTTTGAGGAAATGGTTCATCGAGTGGCCGAGCGGGATGCGGCGCGCTTCCTGCTCGTCGATTTTCCCTTCTTTGAGGCGTCCAGCGTTTTCTACTGCTCGGGTAATGACGTAGGCCATGATGAGGCGCGGATACTTGCCGTAGGGGAGACCTCTGCGAGAGTAGACCGAGATTATCCCTTGTGCAGTTTCTACGACGCGCTCATTGTTTTCTGCTTTGCGGTAGGGGAAGAGTGCTTGGACGAAGAGTTTGGAGGTGTAGCCGACGTCTTGGGCTTGGAGGAGTTCTTGTGCGGCGTCGTGTTCTTGCCTGCGGGCTAGTTCTTTGACTGCTTCGAGCTTGGCGCGGCGCTCGTCTGGGGTGTGTGGGGGCTGCATGGTGCCGTGGTCTCCTTTTGGATTATCGACACCGCCCGTGTTGTGCTTTGCTCACTGTCCGTGGGGAAGTGGTAAAGTCTTACCCGACACGGTCGGTGTCGTTTTCTTTTTTGGGCCCCCGCTAGAGCGCCAACTCTATGATGCGGGGGTTTCCTCATGTTTTGAGGAATGTGCGCGCCCTGGACTTGAACCGAGGGTGTGTGCCGCTCGCGCTGCGCACCCCACGGGTGTGGGGCGCGTCTTTTTATTTTCTCCGCCTATTAAATCACATCAGTGTGACTTACTGGGAGATTTAGTAATGGTGGCGGCTGTTGCCAAGAAGCCTTATTGGCCGTTTGCTTTGATGAAGCTTGCTCGGAACCTAAGGTATTAGTGGAGTCACTGTTGTTCTTCGGGCTCGTCTTTTAGCCCGTTGAGCATTATTTGGTTAAACAAGTTGTTGATTGTCTTCTCTTCGAAGTCTGCAGCCACTTGATTCCAATGGAATTCTTCTAGTTTGGGAAGCATGGCTGTAATAGCCATTTTTAAGTAGAAACCTCGACTACGTCCTGTCCTATCGCAGAGAGTGTCGAGTCGTTCAATGATTTCATCTGGCATCCGTACAGACACCACACGTCCGGAAGGGTGGGGTGCTTGTTTCATATGCAGTATCCTCTCCTTGGCAGCAATGGTAAACATTGTTTACCATTGCTGCCACTCTTGGGACTGTCGATAGAATTGTTTAATCGACACTGTGTAAACAATGTTTACCACACGTAAGACTGGTGGAGTCTTCTCAAACTCTTTAACAGCATCATGAGCGGCGCGCGCCACAGAGAGGAAGGACGCTTCCGTGGGCGCACTGCCATTTATCGGCTACCAACCATGTCCCCATCTGCACTCATCGCCATGCTGGTCTGGATGCTCATTGCCCAGATACGACGCGCAGGATTGGGAACAGGAATCATCAGAGCGTTAGGCGGAGTAATCGCCTGGGTAATCATCTGGTTCTTCCTCACCTTCCTCGGCGTGATGGTTTGCTCCATGGCTGACCACTACGAGCGCGCTACGGACGAGACCAACGACTCGCCATACTCCAACCCGTATGACGCCGCGCCCGTCAACCCCGGTGAGTAGTACGACCTGAACGAGCAACAGTAGCCGCAGCCGCTAACGTCGAAGACTGTCTTTCTCTCTACTGACTACTGGTCGCCATTGTCATCGGCATCATCGCCGCCAGCGTCCTTAGTGGCGCTGGCGGCTTCGTCGTTGTCCCGGCCCTCATCATTGCCAGCGTGCGACTCATCGTCTCCAGAGGAGTCCTCCGCACTAGGGGAGGACTCCTTAGCAGTCTTGAGCATGTCGTTGAAATCGCGCTGGCTTACACCGACGAGCTCGCGCACGAGTTCTTTAGGTTCCCCTAGGTCGATAATGGACTGCGAGGCTTGACCAATCTTTTCGTTCAACTTGTCTCGTTGCTCAATAAGGCTGAGCAACGAGTTGATGCTCTTCTTCCGGTCGCGCAGCTTACGCTGTTCTTCTTCGAGACGCTGACGCAGTTCCTGACGCTTCTTCAAACTTCTACTTGCGGTAACCATAAACCCACAATGCCAGCGCACACACCGCCCCGCTCCTGACACAAACACCACGCGGGAAGTTCGGCGTAATCGGAAGCAAGCAGTGGACTATCCCTGCAGTCTCTCGACAGCGCTGTAGACCTGCAGCCGTGGGCGCGAGCGCCCTTTTTACAACACACTATATGCACTCTTAGTGTTAATCGGGTTTTGGCTGCTAGACTAGGGCGCATGATGACCCTGCGCGTAGTCAATAGCGGAACAGGTTATGAGTACCTGTTGCGCTCTGTGGCTACCAATGATGGGCCGACAGATGCGCCAAGTTTGTCGAAGTATTACGACGCGAAAGGCACCCCGCCAGGTCGTTGGTTAGGCTCTGGTTTGGCCGGTTTGAACACCGAAACGGTCACCGAAGGTGGGGAAGTTACCGAGTCTCAAATGGCCGCGTTGTATGGCGTAGGTCTGCACCCAGATGCGGATATGAAGATGTCCGAAGGTCAGAAAATCAAAGACGTACAGTTGGGGCGTCCTTTCGCTAATTTCACTAATGATGTGCCGGTTTTGGTGGCACTTCGTGACGCGGAGCGCCGCCATAGGCAGACAACGGGCACGTTGATGAGCAAGCAAGAACGCGCCGAGTTAGTCCAGGATATTGGCCGAGAATTCTTCATTGAAGAACACGGAGTCGAGCCGCAATCGGGCCGGGAAGTCGTCAACTGGGTCAATGGTTTAAAGGACAATGTGCGTCAGTCTGTGTCGGGTTTTGACCTGACTTTTTCGCCTGCTAAGTCCGTGTCGGTGGCGTGGGCATTGTCTGATGAGAAGACCGCGCAGCGTATTGAGGCGCTTCATCACCAGGCCGTAAAGGAAGCTATGGCGTGGGCAGAAGACAACGCTTTGTTTACCCGAGTTGGCAAGCAAGGGCGTGAGCAAGTCAAGACGAAAGGCTTCGTCGCGTCGGAGTTTAAGCACTACGATACGCGCGCAGGAGACCCGGATCTGCACTCGCACGTGCTGGTATCCAACAAGGTTCAGACCGAAGATGGGCGCTGGTTGTCCATCGATGGGTACACCTTGATGAAGTATCATCAGTCGATTTCGCACCGCTATGATTCCATCTTGAACACCCTGCTTTCTAACGAGATGGGCTACACTTTCACCGCCTGCGACCATGGGGTCAACAAGGAACCTACGTGGGAGATTGACGGTATTTCGCAGTCGCTGATGGAGTCTTTTTCCAAGCGTCGACGCGGCGCACAGCCGGTCTATAAGCGACTCGTGGAAGAGTTTGTTGCCGCGCGTGGTGCAACCCCTAACTCGGTTGAGGTGGGTCGGTTGTGGCAGCAAGCTATCTTGGAAACCCGTGATGCAAAGCGTGAACCAGAAAGCCTTGCAGAGCTTCGCGCAGGCTGGAAAGCGGAAGTCTCCGCGCGTGATACTGGGGCAGAGGAACTCGCTGCCATCGCCCAACTTGCCGCAGATTCTGGACGTGATGAGCGTCCAGTCTTTCGTTCCGAGGACCACCTTTCAGGTCTTATCGACGAGGTTTTAGACACCGTTGTCAGACGTCGTTCTTACTTTCGCGCCTCGCATGTAGCGACTGCTGCGGGTGGAAAACTCCAAGGCTATCGCTTCGATTCTCTTTCCGAGCGCGACCTTATCCACGCCACTGTGGTGGAAGCAATTGTTCGCGATAAGGCCATTTCCTTGAATGATTTCGACGTCCTGGAACTGCCCGAAGCCCTGAAGAACTCGGCTGGAAAGGCCCGGGATGCCCGCGCTGATAGCGAGCTTTATACCACCCAGGACATCCTCGATACCGAAGACAAAGCACTGGGCGCACTCAACGAACCGGTGGCCGCATTCGCACCATCTGCAGCGATTGATAAAGCACTGGATGAACACGAAGCAGAGGCTGGGTTCCGCCTTAACGCAGGGCAGGAATCCATGGCCCGCTACCTCCTTACCTGCGGCACACTCGCCGCTACCGGCGTAGGCCCGGCAGGTACTGGCAAGACTGCATCTATGCGTCTGGTTGCCAACGTGTGGGCCAATGAAGGCCGCAACGTGATTGGTCTGGCCCCGTCTGCCCAGGCGGCAGAGGTGTTGTCGAAAGACTTAGGTTTTGATGCTTTTACCATCGACAAACTCACCTACACCTGGCGTGGAAACCACCCAACAAAGCCCGGCCATAGTCTTAAAGACCTTCCGGTTTCTATTAACGCGGGCGATATGATCATCGTCGACGAGGCCGGCATGGCCTCGACCCCTAACATCGGCTCGCTGTTAGACATTGCCGAGGAAGCAGGCGCAGTCGTGCGCTTTATCGGTGACCATAAACAGCTCGGCGCGGTAGAAAACGGCGGACTATTCGGCGCAATGGTCAACGCCGCAGACCGCACGGATAATCAACTCTCCGAAGTCGTGCGCTTCGGCGGAGACCGTGAACAATCCGCCACCAGCTTGCGTTTGCGTGACGGAGATTCGTCTACTTTCGACTTCTATACAGAGCGTGGTTGGGTCAATGGTGGCGCACGCAGCGACATGCTAGGTAAAGCCGCAGCAGACTACCTGGCTGATATTTCTAGCGGTAAAACCAGCCTTCTCATTGCTGCTACCAACCGCGATGTGGCAGAACTCAACGAGACAATCCGCGCCCACTACATCGCCCACGGTGAGGTTGACACCACCGTGGAAGCTCAGCTTTCTAGAGGTGAACAAGCCGGTGTTGGCGATACGATTCTGGCGCGCAAAAACCAGACGTTCTACGACGATGAGACTGCTACGAGTACCCGTATCAACAACGGCACCCTTATGACAGTCACCGCCATTGCCGACAACGGCAGTATCACCGCCCGCAACACAGCAACCGGTGAGACCCTGTGCCTGCCAGCAGACTACGTCCACGACAATGTGCAGCTAGGCTATGCCGCTACTGTCCACCGCGCCCAGGGCAGCACCGTGGACTGCACCCGCGCGGTAATCGACCACCACGTGGATAGAGCAGGGCTGTATGTGGCACTTACACGCGGCAAAATCGCCAACCACATCTATGCTGTTACCGAACACCAGCTAGATGAACTGGCCGAAGAAGGCCACTACCACTACCAAGGAATACGCCAAGCCCCCAGTGTCAGGGACGTCTTTAATAAGGCAATCTCGCGCGATAACAGCCCAAAGGCTGCACGCGAGGTCATAGCCGACGTCGTAGACGAGCAGACCTCACCCGATCGCATGATGAGCCTATGGCTTATGGGCAAAGATGAGGCCACCAACGACTTCATCGACGCTTACCTACCCGACTGGATCGACACCCTGCCCGGTGACCTTGCTCAAAAGATTGAAACCAGCGATGACGGCACAGAACCTATCCGCCACGGCTGGGCAAAACTCATTGACGCGGGCATTGACCCGCGCACCGTCATGGACGCGGCGACCCGCGATATTGACAACGCCCACGATCCGGCACGCCTTATCCGCTACCGCCTAGATGAACAGCTTCGCCAGCTTGATACGGGCAAACGCAACCAACTACCACCTGTATCCAGGCATGCAGATATAGAACTCGATACGTGGCTTCGCACCCACAACCCTTACGATCGCGCGGAAACTGCTCGCCTTACTGGAAAGGAAGGAAACCTTAACCAGCTCAACCAAACTGTGCTGGCAGAGCACGCACGCTTTGCTCGTTCCAAGGTGGAATCGCTCACTTGGCAGGAAGCAAGTATTACTACTCGCCTCTACGAAGACAAAGACGCAGCCCTTAACGAGGTAAAGGCTAACTTCCAGCAGGTGCGTCTTGATGCTGCGCGTATTCGCGCCTATGAGCAGGCCATGGCAGACCACAGTTCCGCCTTGCGTGAAGAAGAAGCTGCCCTGGCAGACATTGAGCACCAACGCCTACTGGCTGATGATTACACCCGCCCGGTAGCCGAGCGGGCTTATGACCACGACGCGGCAGGCTATGGCACCTACCAACAGCGCATAGACCATGCGCACAAGCGTCTTGAACAGGCGCAACAGCGCCGCAGCCTAGCGCAGCAGGCCATTGAAGACACCGGCGCTAACCTTCCGGAGGCACGATTGTGGGAGGAAATCTGCTACCGCGCCGAGGACCACGAAGAATGGGACAAGCGCCTCCACGCAGCCCAACAGTACGACAGCGAACACACCGATAGGCTGCAACAACGCCTCGATACTATCCGCCGCGAGAAAATGGACTGGGCCGACCGCGCCGACATCGCTACCCGCTTGCGCGAAGAAGAAATCCCGAACGATGTTGCCGACCATGCAGGCTATATCGCCGATGAAGTAAACCTCCTGGCCGCACAACGCACCTACGAACTACGCCGCCTCGGCATAGACGAATCCGCCCAAGACACCATCCGCGACATGATGGCAGACACCATCGCCGCCGCCTACGAGCACGACACCACTGACTATGACGAGCCAGACACCTCCTACAACGAGGTGGAAGAAGAACCATCAGCACCTGAGACCACCCCAGAAGCCGACAACACCGACAACACCCAGGACGAAGACGCCGGCGATCTGCACCAGGGCGCACAAGCAGGCCTCGACTTCCTCGCTAGCCTCGGCCTAGGTGGCGAGCAACAAAGCGTTACCAGCGACAGCGATACCACTGACGAACAAGCACCTGCTGACGACCTTGAAGAAGAACAAGGCCCAGAGCTCTAGAAACAGCGAGGTAAAAGCACTAGAGCGCATATGTGTATATACCTATATCCGCATATGTGTATGTAGGTATATACACCAGATAGTTAGCTTCTTTCCTCGAGCCATCGTGTTGCCCACTCTTCAAAAAGTTGGGAGATACTCTTCTCTTCTTCCACTGCGGCGAGTTTGAGCTCTTTAATCAATTGCCGATCGCGGACGTACAACTGAAGGCGTGTCGCTTTATCGTTAGCTTGGGCGAACATCTTTGTTGAAGGCGAGACCTCCGACTTATTTCCAGACGATTCTTCCCGCGCCTTATTTTTAGCCTTTGGAATTGCCATTGCCTACCCCTTAATCCTCAAATGCTGCGACTACTTCTCGAGCCAAAGAATCCCAAACCTTCGTACTACTGGGCTTTGTTCCGAAAGCGCGACGTGTAGCCGCCCTCGTTGGGATGACTGTTTCAGCAAGCGCTGCAGTTTCATCACCCTCCAGTTCGGCATGGACTTCATCTAGAAGTTTTTCCCTTCTGTCGACATTCGACAGAACAACTGCTGTTGGTATCCCCATTTCTATTAGCCAAGAAAGTGTGACCTGCGTTCGATCAATATCCATCGGGGAAACACCAGTTGGAAGAAGGACTAAATCGGCAGCCTCGGCGCTTTCGGTTATGAAAGCTAAACCACCTGGAGGGGTGTCGACTATAAGAAAGTCCGGATTGTTCCCTCTCCTGACTACTCCAGGGAAATCATTTGAACTGCGGACAGATTCGATGGGAAATGGAAAATCCTTTACTCTGCTCGCCCATCGGGTGGCAGATTGCTGGGGGTCGCCGTCTGCGACTGCAACCGTATAACCCATCTTCCGAATTGCCTCTGCGAGCATTACCGAAAGTGTGGTCTTCCCTGTCCCGCCCTTCGACTGAATCACGGAAATTACTCGAGTCATAAAGCAAGAATAGATTTAGAGAAGATCTCTCCAGGTAGCGACATGCGCATGTGTGTATATCATGCTATGTGGAGGGAAACCATTAAGTAGAGAGCTGAACTAAAAATCACTTTATGCGCATGTACTGATATGCACATATGCATATATGCGCATCTCGAAATTTAAAGCTATCCACTTGCTGAGGGATATTCCGGTTGCGGGCGCGTTGTAAGGCGGTATGGTTTTGGGTGTCCGCAGCGCACCTCCCCCGGCGCATAGTCGGACGGAAGGAAAATAAAAAGCCACAATCCCCCCCGCAGGTGGCTTCTCCCCTAGTGCTCCCAACGACGAGAAGCACTAGGGGAGTTTCCTTTTATTGAGCGCCGTTTTCCTTCGGCCGGCCAGGGGTTTCGTGGAAAGATTGAAGATGTTTCTTGAAAGGTGCTGTTGCAAAGTTGGGGCAGTAGGAAGACCGGCGTGGAATAATCAGGTCCATGGGCATCTTCTCCGGTCGGCAGTTCCCTCGTGAAATCATCCTGTGGGCGGTGCGGTGGTACTGCCGCTACGGCGTGAGCTATCGCGACCTCGAAGAGATGATGACCGAGCGGGGAGTGCCGGTCGATCACACCACGATCTACCGCTGGGTCCAGAAATATGCTCCTGAGCTGGATAAGAAGACCCGGTGGTATCGGCAAGTTCCTGACTGGCAGGCCAGGTCCTGGCGGGTGGATGAGACCTATATCCGGGTCGGGGGAAAGTGGTGCTACCTCTATCGGGCAATCACCGCAGGTGGCCAGACCCTGGACTTCTACCTCTCACCAAAACGCAACGTCGCGGCAGCGAAGCGTTTCCTGGCGAAGACGCTGCGGTCGAATAAATCGGCAGGCTATCCGCGGGTGATCAGCACCGACAAGGCCCCCTCACTCGCCAGGGCAATCTCTGAGCTGAAGGCGGAAGGCGTCTGTCCATCGACGGTCGAGCATCGTCGGGTGAAATACCTCAACAACGTCATTGAAGGCGATCATGGCCGGTTAAAGCGGATCCTGGGGCCGAAAGGAGCATTCAAAAACCAAACGTCTGCCTACCGGACGTTGAAAGGGATGGAAGCGATGCACTCATTGCGGAAGGGGCAGGGCACGATGTTTGCCTATGGTCACCCGAATCCGGATGCAGTGATTGTTAGCCGGGTATTCGAGACGGCCTGACAACACAGGCACATAGCGTTGATCACACAATAAAAACGGAGCTTTCTTGGCTCCCGCCCCAAGTTGCAACAGCACCATAATTTGACCAGTAGGTCCGTATACGGCGACTACTGCTTGGATTGGGTCCTCTGGATAACTAGCAGCATGGTTGGCTAAAGCCGAGATCTCCCCGCAAGGACCACCGAGGAAATGGTGCGCGTTCAAACCGAGTACGTGTTTTCCTGATTTGGTAAGGAGCGCTGCGGCTACAGTGTGGTCTTCTCCGTCCTGAAAACGCTGTGCATGGGTGGTTGCTTTGGCCAGTAAATTTCGAAGTTCGTTGGTAATCACTCTTTAAGGGTAATAATTGCCAACGCGCTTTATCTATGTGAAGACAGAGATCGTGAACACCGGGGTTTCTGAGATGTACCAATCGCTTACAAAGCAAGACAGGACCATACGAGGACGTTGAGTGGATAGAGCGTCGAGTTTTAAGTTCAATGTTAGCTAAGGGCCTTATTAAAAGCGTTTGGCAACACGCGCTCCTATTTACCTTCGTATCTCGCGAGACGCTGACGTGGATGGCCTCACCATCGACCGGCAGCGTCAGGACTGTGAAGCCATTGCAAAGCAGCGTGGCTTGGACGTTGGACATAGGACATAACTACGTCGATCAGTCCATTTCCGCGTCAAAGAAGAATGTGGCTCGCCCCGACTACGACGCCATGGTGGCATCCTTTGAACGCGGCGAAATCGACGCGATCATCTGCTGGGACCTCGAACTACCCGCCCCACGTCGGTGGGTAGTCCGATCAGTCGGACAAAACTACTCCCGCACCACAGCGTAATAAGGGGTGCACCTTAAAAACATCCGGAGGTGGGGGTAACTCCCCCTCGTTGCCCAGAGACAAAATACGCCAGTGGCGTCTGTACGACGAGCCGAAGGTAGGACAAATTCCAATCCAGAGAGGTCTTGCACTGTTGCGGTGCGGTTGTCTTCTTTCTCACCGTATTGGACCCTGCGAAATTAATTGGATACGATAGGCCCATGTTGATTTCAGGTTCCGTTTTCATGCGGCCGCTCACCAGCCGCTAAGGCGGTTTTCTCCCTCCCGCAGGTTAGAAACCGCTCCGGTCCTTTAGCCGGGCGGCCATTTGCCATGCCCGGCTCCGTTTCAACTCCACGGAGCACACCTGATGTCTACATACGGATACGGCCGTCACGAACATGGCCAAAATTTTCTCACAGACCACAAGATCATCAACTCCATCGTCGATCTTGTAAAACAAACCTCCGGCCCCATCATTGAGATCGGGCCAGGAAGCGGTGCCCTCACTCACCCGATATCCCACTTGGGGAGGGCAATAACGGCAGTTGAGGTAGACGCAAAACTAGCTGCCAAACTCACAAAAAAGACCGCCTCGGCGTCGGTCGAAGTGGTCCATGATGATTTCCTCAACTTCCCGTTACCCGCCACTCCCTGCGTCATTGTGGGAAACATTCCCTTTCACCTCACCACTGCCATTCTTCGAAAGCTGTTGCATGCGCCGGCATGGACTGACGCTGTACTCCTCATGCAGTGGGAAGTCGCTCGCCGCCGGGCCGGGGTAGGTGCAAGCACGATGATGACAGCTCAGTGGTCCCCATGGTTCACGTTTCACCTTGGTTCCCGAGTACCAAGGTTTGCTTTCCGGCCACAGCCAAACGTTGACGGGGGG
>NZ_KV816276.1:0-46112 GCF_001814395.1 Corynebacterium sp. HMSC059E07 | reverse complement strand
ATATCAGGTGTCTACCAAACAGGGGTCAGGTCCCGCCGCTACGCATCATGGCGAAGAGAACGTTTAGGCGTCGGCGTGCGAGTGCGACAACTGCGGCGTTGTGTCTTTTGCCTTCTTTGCGTTTTCGTTCATAGAATTGTCGGGAACGCTCGTGGAATCTGATCGATGCAAAAGACGATTGCCATAGGGCGTTCTTTAATCTTTTGTTGCCAGCCCGGTTAGGCGAATTCGACATGATAGACGTTCCCGACTGATTCGTCCGCGGTGATAGCCCTGCATAGGATGCTAGGTGCGCTGCATCGGGGAAGTCGGACATATCGCCAACAGTCATGAGGATCTGCGCTGCGCTACGCGGGCCGATACCAGGCATGGATAAAAGAATCTCGGTCTGCGGAATGTCCTGAATCAGCTTGAGTACCTGCGCTTCGATTTCTTTACGATGCTCGAGTTTGGCCAATGCATCTGTGGCGGACATTGCTACGCCAAGTTCGGCGTATTCTGCGCCGGCAATGGACACGGTCTGTTCGTGGATGGCAGCAAGCATGGCATCGAGCTTTTGGAATTCTGGCATTGACTGAAGTTCCTTGACCGTGACCTGGTGGCATTGAAGTCCCAGGTAGTCATGCCAGTTCGCTGCGTGGTCGACGTAGCCTTGTGCGCTGGCTGTGCGTGGGACAACACCTAGGGGGGTCTTGGGCGTTGTAGATGCCAGCATCCGGGTGGTAGTAGCGGAAGCGGTTGTATGCCCACCCGGACTCGTCGTCCAGGTATTGGCCGGCAAACAACAGTGGCGAGGTCTCGTCGCCGGTCCAGGTGCGAGTGCCGTAGAGACTATGGCGGGCTGTACCTACGATGTTCCCGGTGGTGGGGTGGATGAGTTCTTGTGGGCTGCCGGTCAGATCGGTGACAAGAGAACTCGGCATCGACCAGTGCCTGGTCGACCGTATCAATGTCGCTGAGATTGTTTTCTGGGTGGCCACCACCATGCGCAATGGCTTCGCTGGTGTTGTTGGTGGTGGTGTTGATGGCTTCCTTGGCGACGCGGCGTCCATAGGGGTCGTAGATGTAGCGCCACCCGAGGTGTTTGTTGTCGGAGGAGATAAAACCGATGGGTTGTTCATTGGTGGCGTAGAAGAATTCGTGCACCAAGGGTTTGCGGGATAGGCGCTTGGTGACGGTGCGCACCACACGCCCAGCATCGTCATAGGTGTAGGCGGTTCGTCCTACACGCACCGGCTTGGTGCCGACAAAGTCAACAGCCGAGTCCGCTGCAGCACTCGTTGCGTTGTGGTTAGTGTGACCGTTGAGCCCTGGGCGACTGGTAGCCCCGGTGACTGGTGAAGCTGCAGCAGTCGAGCCGGTCGTGGTGGTCACGCTGGTTGTGCTTGGCGTATCAGCGTGGAGTGCAGTGAGTACGCCTGCCAGGCTGAGACCATAGAAAATCCGCACTCACACGCTTGCCGATGCCGCGGAAAATCTGCGTCTGTTTCTACCACGCGTTGTGCGTGTTGGAAGCGTTAGTTGTAGAGGATGGCGGTTGCGTGGTTTTTGGTGGCTGCGGTGGTGTAGAAGTCGATGAGGGTGTCGAGTGAAGTGCCCCGGGTTTTCCTAGGCATTTGCCTTAACTTCCATTGTTTCTCGGGCCGGGTGTCGGTTCCAAAATTCTGATTCAACCTCCGTCGGCGTGCGGTACCCCAAGGACTGGTGGAGTCTGGACTCATTCCACCAATTCACCCACTCAAACGTTGCGATCTCCACCTCAACCACGTCGGACTATTTCCGGCTATGAATGAGCTCATTCTTGTACGAACCGTTGACGTTCTCGGCCAAGGCATTGTCATACGAGTCACCGACGGTGCCGATAGAAGCGGTAATACCATGTTCGGCCAAACGTTCGTTGTAGATGATGCTTACGTACTGCGACCCATGATCCGAATGGTTTGCCGCTAAAGCGGGTGGGGCCGAAGTACACCTGGTTAAGGTGTGAAAGCTCGGTGGCATCGGCGCCGAGCGCGCGGAGCTTATCGGGTGTGCCAGGTATATGTTCCACCAGCGCAATCCCCGAGTTGCGTAGGCGGAGGTAGGTTTCGATATCCCCCATGAGCACAGAGACTAAAACAGCACCAGCCACCCCGCAACCGGAGGAAGAAAATCCCTGCTTAGAAAGGTGAGAGGAGAAAGTATCTCACAGGTGGGGTTAATGCCGACCAAGGGGAAGAAAAGCGCACGCGAGAACTAGCCGACGCAGGAGCCGGTTGGGATGGCGTCGACAAGCTGCGTGACGTCACCCACGTGGCCGCGCACCTCGTCCGCGGTGAGCGCATAGCCCGTGTCGGAATCCTCCACAGAGGCACCAAACACCACGCCGAGCACCTGGCCCTCCGGGTTGATCATCGGGCCGCCGGAATTGCCTTGCCGGATGCTGCCGCGCACCGTGTAGGCATCGCGCTCCACCCGGCCCGTGGAGTAGATATCCGGACCAGCGATGGTAAGGCGGTCGCGCACGCGCGCCGGCTCCGCCGTGAACGGCCCCGACTGTGGGAAGCCTAAGACGATGGCATCGTCCCCCGTCACAGCCGCTTGCTCCGCCCACGGCAGCGGCTCCAGGCCTAAGCCCGGGCTATGCAGCACGGCAATGTCCACGTCCGAGTTGTAGTAGACCACGTCCGCTTCCTTGAGCCCGAGCACGGTATCAAGACGCACCTTATCCGTTCCCGCCACAACATGAGCGTTCGTGATGACGTAGTCTGGTTCCGTAACGAAGCCCGAGCCCATCAGGCGGCGCGAGCACGCCTCGGCATCGCCCAGCACGTGGATAACGGATGGCCGCACGCGTTCCGCGAGCTCAGGATCCCCAATATGTACCGCGGGCGCATCCACCTCAACATCGGCGCCGGAACGCTCCCAGGGCGAGACCAACGGCGGCAGCCCGGATTCGTTGAGGAGCGCAGCCAAGCCATTCGGCAACGCCGCCAGGCGCGAAGGCGCCACGGCATTGAGCGAGCTCAGCACGCGCGATTCACGCAGCGCCTGCCCCGGCTGACCTCCCAAATTGGAGGCCAGGGGCAAAGACACCAACCAAATCACCACGATGGCCACCGCAGCTTGGAACACCGCGCCAATCGACGAATCCACGCGCTGCCCCGACCGCGTACGCATGCGGTCCCGCAGCGCCATGCCAAGCGACGTCCCCACCAGCTGCCCCAGCCCCACCAGCAAAATGAGCACGCCGACGGCCAGCAGGAAGCGCACGGCTGCCTGGTCAGTCAGGCCCATCGCCAGCGGGGCCAGCACGGTTCCCAGCACCAGTCCCGCGATGATTCCCACCGCTGCGAGGACCGCTGCCAAAGCCCCCTGCCGCCAGCCCACGCGCACGGCGAGGAGCACGGCAATCACGATCAGAACGTCAACGACTAAGGACACAGAGGGAATACTTTCTTAAGGGCTAAAAGGAGCAGAACTAGCCTATCTTCTCATTATTCACAGAGCGATCGAGTGAGTCACGCAGATCATGAACCGTTTTCTTATCCCATTTCACGCTCCACCCCGCGTGGTCCATGAGCCCGGATAGCACTCCCGCAGTAAATCCCCACACCAGGTATCCGCGTGTCCGAAACGCCGGCCCCTTCCACCGGCTAAAGCCCACCATCAGGCGGTTGGCAGGATCCGCCAGCTCCCGCAGCGGGACGGTAAAGACGTCGTCGGTTTCTTCCGGACTCGCCGGCCACACGGTGCCCGGTTTATGCCAGTACGCCAGGACGGGGCTCACGGTGTTGCCGGTCGCCGGGATATCTAGCTTGCCCCACTGTTCAAGAGGGGTAACGGTGGAGCGGTCGAGGCCGGTTTCTTCTTCGGCTTCGCGCAGGGCGGCGTCGACAAGCGAAGTGTCCTCTTCATCCTTGCGCCCACCAGGAAATGCAATCTGGCCGGAGTGCGAGCGCATCGAGGGCGAGCGGTGCGTGAGCAGCACCTCGCCGTCCTCAAAACTCGTGCCCTTCAGCAGCACCAACACTGCTGATTCGCGGCGGCGCCGAGCGGCCGGGAGGTGACGGATGAGGCGCTCTTGTACCTTGTCGGCATCAACCCCGAGCGCGGGGCGCAGCCACTCAGGAGCGTGCGCGGGAAACAGTCGGCTCACTTAAGAACCTCCTCGACGGCCTCCTCCAGTTCTTCGGCGGAGGTAAAGGGTTTAATGAATTTCTCTTCCACCTTGCCATCGCGCACCACGAGGGTGATGGGGATGACGCCCGGCAGCCCGAGCCCGCCTGCGAAGGTCCCATCCTCGTCCTGGTAGCTGGGAATATCGACCTGCAGATCGCTCAAAAGCGCCGCACCGTTAGCGGCGTTGGCGTCCGCATGCACGCCGACGACATTCCACGTGGAGTGCGAGCGCGCTATGTCTTCGAAGAAGGGCAGCTCCGTGCGGCACGGCTCGCACCACCATGCCCACACCGTGACGATCTGGACGTCTTTGGCGGCCGCGGTACCGGCCGCACCTAGGCAGGGAAGGTCCACACCAGCAATCGGTCCTTCGGGGCACTTGGGACGCTTGGCTACCTCTTGCTCCTGCGCCTCGGGGACAGGAACTTCCGGCTCATCATCCTCAAGGAGATTCACCACGCCGACGAACGCGAGTGCTGCCAGCGCAACAATGGCAACGATGCTCGCCTTCACGTATCCAGGCCACCGAGAATATTGGCTCATTGCTCCACCTTAACCCCGCGACGGGCACCATGGCGCAAGGACGCAGGCCGCGCACTGTGGCTTTCGCGCGGTGCACACGCGCCGTCCATGGAGGATGAGGCGGTGCGAAAACACCGTTTGCTCCTCTTCGGGCACGCGCTTGGCGACGTCCCTCTCAATCGCCCTCGGGGTCTTCGCCTCGGTCAACCCAAGACGCTGGCTCAGGCGCGTGACGTGGGTATCCACCGTGATCCCCGGCAGGCCGAAGGCATTGCCGCGCACCACCAGCGCGGTCTTGCGCCCGACGCCGGGCAGGGAGGTGAGCTCGTCGATGCCGCGGGGCACCTGCCCATCGAAGTCCGCGACGAGCTTTTCTCCGATGCCTAACAGGTGGCCGGCCTTCGTGCGCTGGAATCCGAGCGGGCGGAGGATGCGCTCGAGGTCAGCACGGTCCGCGGCCGCGTAATCCGGTGCGGAAGGATACCGAGCAAAAAGCTCCGGAGTGACCTGGTTGACGCGGGCATCCGTGCACTGCGCCGAGAGCACCGTAGCAATAAGTAGCTCGAGCGGCGTGGTGAAATCTAGCTCGCAATCGGCGTCGGGATATTCATCCGCCAAGGCGGTACGAATATGAACGATGCGAGCGGCCTCGTCAGCGTCATCGTGGTGCACGGGAAGGTCAGGGGACATAAAAGAGATCTTAGTGACGGCGGCTAGAATGAGAAGCATGATTTCGCTCGTCATCTTTGTGCCGCTGTGCCTCGCGCTGTTTGCCATCCTCATGGAGAAACTTGAGGCGACGGCCTTCGAAAACTAAATAGGCCATTCAAGGCGTGTGATTATTTTTCACGTTGGTGGAAATAGTGACTAATTACACTGTATGATATTGTGCAGTGCCTCGTGGCGCACTGGAGACTAGGTGCGTCAAATCAAACCAAACCAGCTTGTGTCCCAGTGTTTTCCGGGCTGCGCAGGCTTTAAGGAGTAACAGTGGAAGGCGTACAGGACATTCTCTCCCGCGCTGGCATTTTCCAGGGCGTCGATCCGGTAGCAGTACAGAACCTTATTGAGCAGATGGAAACCGTCCGTTTCCCGCGCGGCACCACCATTTTCGAGGAAGGTGAGCCGGGAGACCGCCTCTACATCATCACCTCGGGCAAGATTAAGCTCGCCCGCCACGCCCCGGATGGCCGCGAGAACCTCCTGACCGTGATGGGCCCGTCCGATATGTTCGGCGAGCTCTCCATCTTCGATCCGGGCCCGCGCACCTCTTCCGCTGTCTGCGTCACTGAGGTCACCGCAGCCACGATGAACTCTGAGATGCTCAAGCAGTGGGTGGCCGATCATCCGGCAATTGCTCAGCAGCTTCTGCGCGTGCTTGCCCGCCGTCTGCGCCGCACGAACGCCAACCTGGCGGACCTCATCTTCACCGACGTGCCAGGCCGCGTGGCCAAGACCCTGCTGCAGCTGGCTAACCGCTTCGGTGTGCAGGAGGGCGGCGCGCTGCGCGTGAACCACGACCTCACCCAGGAAGAGATCGCCCAGCTCGTTGGCGCTTCCCGTGAGACCGTGAACAAGGCTCTGGCCACCTTCGCTCACCGCGGCTGGATCCGCTTGGAGGGCAAGTCGGTGCTCATCGTCGATACCGAGCACTTGGCCCGCCGCGCACGCTAGGTCTTAAAGGCCGAGCTCTCCGGCCTTCGACTTGTCCTAACGCAAAATCCCCCGAGAATTTCTCGGGGGATTTTCCTATGTAGTGCTTTAGTTCTGAGCCGCGAGGTACTTCAGCGCGGTGCGCGTCGACTGCTCAGCTGCGTGACGCAGGACCGGATCGACATCGTCATACATCTCATCAACGAGAGTCTTGACGTCGACGTCCTCACCCAAGCGCCCACGGACCTCCTTGATCTGGTCCAGGCGGTGGTGGCGGCGGTCAATGTACTTGCGGGCAACCGCGGAGGTGTCCTCCAAGTCCGGGCCGTGGCCCGGGAAGAGCGCCACGTCCTTGCCGCGTTCTTCCAGAAGATCCAGGGTCTTCAGGTAATCAGCCAAGTCGCCATCCGTCTCAGACAGCAGCACGGTGTGGCGGCCTGCGATGGTGTCACCGGTCAGGATGCCCTCCAGGGTGGAGTTCTTCGCTTCCGCGGACCACACAAAGAAGCAGGTGGAATCTGCGGTGTGACCCGGGGTGTGAACGACCTCAAGCTGCGAGGTGATGCCGTCGACGGTGATCACTTCTCCGTCGACAAGCGCGTCGCCCCCATTGCAGTAATTCGGATCGAAAGAGCGAATGGGAGCGCCGGTGAGCTGACGCAGGCGCTGGGCGCCTGATGCGTGATCATCGTGGCGGTGGGTAAGAAGGATCAACGCAACCTCGCCCGCCTTCGCGGTCACGACGTTGAGATGACCTTCATCCTCCGGGCCCGGATCAACCACAATGGCGCGGGAATCTTCTCCAGCGCGGATGATCCAGGTATTGGTGCCCTCCAAAGCGGTGTAACTGGGATTATCGCACAGCACGACACCGACGGACTGGCTCACGGGACGCAGTTGGCTATATGCAGGATGCTCCATGGTTCTAACCCTATCCGATTACTCAGCGATTTCTACGATGACTTCGATCTCAACGGGGGAATCTTTCGGTAGGACCGCTACCCCCACCGCAGAACGCGCGTGGATTCCGGCATCTCCGAAGACCTCACCCAAGAAGTCGGAAGCACCATTGATGACCGCAGCTTGCTCAGTAAAGGAGGGGTCCGAAGCCACGAATCCAACCACCTTCACCACGCGGGTTACGTGATCAAGACCTACGAGACCATCGATTGCAGCCAAAGCGTTCAGCACGGCCACACGTGCCAATTCTTGCGCCTTTTCTAGGCTCACCTCTGCGCCGACCTTGCCGGAAGCCGACAATTCACCGCCCACGACGGGCAGCTGGCCAGAGGTCCACACCTGGTTTCCCACGCGGGTAGCTGGGATATAGGACGCGAGGGGGACAGCGACAGAAGGCAGCTCGACGCCGAGCTCTTCGAGGCGGGCAAGCGCACCCATTAGGACTCCTCCACAGGACGCTTGAAATAGGCGACAACATTCTCCGGGTTCATACCCGGGGTGATGGTGACGAGCTCCCAGCCGTCCTCACCCCAGGAATCGAGGATTTGTTTCGTCGCGTGCGTAAGAACCGGCGCAGTGGCATATTCCCATTTAGTCATGGGCTCAATGCTACTAAATACCGATGAGTTCGCCACCCTCAGCGAGGTAATGGGCCCAGCTCGTGATGTGCGGGTTCTTGCGCAGAAGGGCGCGGCGCTGACGCTCCGTGAGGCCGCCCCACACGCCGAACTCCACGCGATTATCAAGCGCATCCGCGCGGCACTCATTGAGCACCGGGCAATGGCGGCAGATTACTGCAGCTTTACGCTGCTCAGCTCCTCGTACAAAGAGTGCATCGGGATCACCGTTGCGGCACTTAGCTTGGGTAACCCACTCACCACGCTCTGTGGTTAACGAGGCATTCTTTACCATTGCGGACCGTCCTGCACCTTTGACACTGACTGCCATGGCTAGGTAACTCCTTCCAAGCTCACCCTCGTCGAGCTCAAAGATCATGAATAACCCTCTACCCGACGGAATATTATGTACCCTTGGTAAGTCTATTCACAGACCGGTATACCTGTCTAACAGGTCACACTTTAGGGGGGTCTCCCGGATATCCTCCTAAACCACTAGTGTGTGGAGGGTGACTGTGATCAAATCCCTGGGAAAGCTCGTCCTGTCCACAGCACTGGTCGGCATCCTCATCGCGCTGGCCATCGCCCCCGTCGCTGGCGTCAGCGGTGTCGCCGTGGCCAGGACCAATGAGACGATGCAATCAGACGTCCAGGATCTCACCAACGGTGATACCCCCGGCGTGAGCACCATCTTGGATGCCAAGGGCAACCCCCTTGCGTATATCTATGAGCAGCGCCGCCATCCAGTGAAACCGGATGAGATCTCGGACGCCATGAAGAAGGCAGTGGTGGCTATCGAGGACCGCCGTTTCTATGAGCACGAGGGCGTCGACTTGCAGGGCAATGTCCGTGCGTTGTGGACCAACCTGGTTGCGGGCGGTGTCTCCCAGGGCGCATCCACGCTTGACCAACAGTACGTAAAGAACTACCTCCTTTTGGTCAACGCGACTACCGACGAAGAACGTCAAGCCGCGACCGAACAATCCGTGGCCCGTAAGCTGCGCGAAATGCGCATGGCTACGGACATCGATGCCCGGCTCTCCAAGGATGAGATCCTCACCAACTATCTCAACCTCGTCCCCTTTGGAAACCACTCCTTCGGCGTTGAGGCCGCTAGCCGCACCTACTTCGGAACCGATGCCGCGCACCTCACCGTGCCGCAGGCTGCGATGCTCGCCGGCATGGTGCAATCCTCGGAATACCTCAACCCCTATACCAACGAAGAAGGCGTAACTGAGCGCCGCAACGTGGTACTCCAAGCCATGGTTGATAACGGCTCCCTTTCCCAGGAGGACGCCGACGCCTTTTCCCAGCAGCCACTCGGCGTGTTGGACAGCCCTGCAACCCTGGCTAACGGCTGCATCGGCGCGGGCGATCGCGGCTTCTTCTGCGACTATGTGCTGGTATACCTCAACGAAAAAGGCATCGACCGCGAGCACCTTGCGCGTGGCGGTCTGACCGTTAAGACCACGCTTGACCCCGACGTCCAAGACCAAGCGCTCAACGCAGTGCGAAGCAACACCGCCCCGGATGCGGCGGGCGTGGCGGAGGTCATGAACGTTATCAAGCCGGGCACCGATTCCCGCAAGGTCCTAGCCATGGTGTCGTCGCGCACCTATGGGCTCGACCTGAACAACAATGAAACCCTTCTGCCCCAGCCCAATTCTTTGGTGGGCAACGGCGCAGGCTCCGTGTTCAAACTCTTTACCGCCGCGGCCGCCCTGGAGGCGGGCTACGGCATCAAGGACAAGCTGGCCGTGCCCAATCGCTACGAAGCGGAAGGCCTGGGATACGGCGGCGCAGCTAACTGCCCGCCCAACAAGTACTGCGTGGAAAACTCCGGCAGCTACGCCTCCACGATGACCATGCAGGACACGCTGGCCTACTCCCCCAACACCCCCTTCATCCAACTCACCGAGCAACTTGGCGTCGAGCGCCTGGTCGACATCGCCGTCAAGCTCGGCCTGCGTTCTTATGAAGAACCCGGCAGCTACGACGGCGAGTCCTCCATCGCCGACCACATTAAAGACTCCAACCTCGGCTCCTTCACGCTCGGCCCGACAGCAGTGAATGCACTGGAGCTGTCTAACGTGGGCGCGACGGTGGCGTCGCAAGGCATGTGGTGCGAGCCCAACCCCATCGAGGAAGTCACGGACTCCCACGGCAACGAGGTCTACCTCAAACACACGCCGTGCGAACGCGCAGTGGACAAGGAAGTGGCAAAGGCGCTGGAAAACAACATGACCGCCGATACCGAAAAGGGAACCGCCTCCGACTCGGCACGCGCTGCCGGCTTCAGCGGCCAGGCCGCCGCCAAGACCGGTACCACCGAGTCCAACCAGTCCTCGGCTTTCCTTGGATTCAACTCGGCAGTCGCTGCCGCACCGTACATCTACAACGACGGGACCACCACGAGCCCGCTGTGCACCGGCCCGGTACGCCAGTGCCCCAGCGGCAACCTCTTCGGCGGCAAGGAGCCGGCGGCAACCTTCTACACCATGGCCGCGCGCGTCCCCGAAGCACAGAAAGGCACGGTGCCCGATTATGACCGGGCCTACGACTCCGGCAAGGTTTCGCCGCTTATCGACGGCGTGAAGGGCAAGTCCGAAAGCCAAGCCCGTTCCGCGCTGGAGAAAGCCGGATACAAGGTCAGGACCACCGAGGTCCCCGCGCCCGGCGTGGGCTACGGCAAGGTAGTTCGCGTCATCACCGGTCCATCCGGCGCGAAGAAGGGCGCGGAGGTCACGCTCCAGCTTTCCGACGGCTCCGCGAGCGACTCCTCCGATTCTGCGAGCACGAGCCCAGTAGCCTGGGACTCCAACTCGGGCTCCCCGTCCGCACCGAGCGGCGGCGAGCCGGGAGGCGGCCAGTCCGACCCACTATTCACTCAAGAAGACGTTGACCGCTTCACGAATGATGTGCGGAGCTTCTTCGGGCTCTAGCGCATTAGTTCAGGGCGGCCTTCACGGCCGTGGACAGGCGCTTGCCGTCCGCGCGTCCGGCAGCCTTGGCGGTGGCCACCTTCATGACGTTACCCATCTGCTTGATGGTCGCCGGCTCACCGGAGTCCTTCTCAACCTCGGCGATGGATTCTTTAACAAGGGCGTTCAGGGAGTCGTCGTCAAGCTGCTCCGGCTGGTAGGCCTCGAAGAAGGGGACGTCGACAAGCTCCGCCTCCGCCAACTCCGGGCGGCCATTCTCCGCGTAAACCTCTGCGGACTCGCGGCGCTTTTTAATCTCACGGGCGATGACCTTGAGGATGTCCTCATCGGTGATCTCGTGGCGAGAACCGGAAGTTTCCTCCGCCTGGATGGCAGACAGTAGAGAACGGATGGCGCTCGTACGGGCCTTGTCCTTGGCCTTCATCGAGGTCTTAAGGTCAGCGCGGATAGTTTCTTTCAACTCACTCATGCCCTTCAATCTACGCCAGCCGGCCAGGTAGTGTGGTGAGGGTGAAGATTTTCCCTGTCCTTGGCGGACTCGCCGCCGCCGGCCTGGGCACCGCCGCATGGGCGCACTCAGAGCTCACCAAGTTCGAGCTCAAGGAGTACACCCTGCCGCTGCTGGAGCCCGGCACGCTGCGCGAGGAGTCCGAGTTCCGTATCCTGCACGTGTCCGACCTCCACATGATTCCGGGCCAACGCGCCAAAATCGAGTGGGTCTCAGGCCTCGACACCCTCGACCCGCACCTGGTGATCAACACCGGTGACAATCTTTCCGACGAGCGCGGCGTCCCCGAGGTCCTCCGCGCGCTTGGCCCGCTGCTGAGCCGCCCGGGAATGTTCTGCTTTGGCACCAATGATTACTGGGCGCCGCGCATCCCGAATCCCTTCAACTACCTGATTGGGAAGAAGAACGAACCCTCTTATGTGAACCTGCCGTGGAAGGGCATGCGCGCGGCCTTCCTTGAGCACGGCTGGCACGATGCCAACCAGGATCGCGTGGAATTTAAGGTGGGCGATGTTCGCCTGGCTGCCGCCGGTGTGGACGACCCACACCATGATTTGGATGACTACTCGGAAATCGCCGGCGCCCCGAACGAGGATGCCGACCTGTCCTTGGCGCTGCTGCATTCCCCGGAACCCCGCGTCTTGGAGAAATTCGCAGCCGACGGCTACCAGCTGTCCCTGTCCGGGCACACGCACGGCGGCCAGCTCTGCCTGCCTTTCAAGGTGGCGGGTTCGCGCTCCATTGTGACCAACTGCGGCATCGACCGCGTCCGCGCCCAGGGCCTACACCGGTTCGGAGAGATGTACATGCATGTCTCCAACGGATTGGGCACCTCGAAGTTCGTTCCCTTCCGGGTGTTCTGCCGCCCGTCGGCCACGCTGCTGCGTATCACTGAGAAGGCCGCCTAGGGATACCCCCTACACGCTGCCGTTTTGTCCTTTCAGACCGGGGTGAGTTACAGTATTCCGGTACCGCTTAGAGCGAGACACCGGGATATGGCGCAGCTTGGTAGCGCGCTTCGTTCGGGACGAAGAGGTCGCAGGTTCAAATCCTGTTATCCCGACCATTAAACCCGACGGTTTTGCGAATCTAGCTTAAATCATTTGCGAAACTGCTCCGCATAGACAAACCCACCGCATAGAAGCGGTGGGTTTGGTCGTTTTCGCCCTGATCCGGATGTTGACCAATAACAAACACAGCATGGTTCGTCCCCTCTAAAACGACTTCTAGCCCGGAACCCCTTATCGGTTTTCCGAGCTAGATGGATAAAAGTATCTAGTTGGTCTTAAGCTGCCTCGCGCGCAGGAGGCGCGTTCGGGCTTGCCTTCTCGCGCGCCGGATCGCGCGGCGGATGTGGCTCACGGCATTCAGGGGGTGGGGTCTTTTCGTCTCGCTCCACCCGGCCGAGGAAACGCCGGATCATAGATACATTGGCCGCAACCACACCAAGGGCCGTATAGAAGAAGGCCGCGGCAAATCCACGTACAGGCCTCCTGGTGTGATCACCAATTGCTGCACCACCGCGGTTGTTCTTTACATAGTCGTTGCGAGTTTCAATCACATTGCGCCAGGTGCCATAAATCTTCTTCCATTCCGGTGTCTTGAAAGCAGGGCCAGTTTGCCGGTAGCGCATACCTTGACTATTTGGAATGGTTACCGAGGCCTTGTTAGTGCAGCACTTGCCTCTTCCCATACGCGCAGTAGTTAGATGTGGCCCGGAGATAGAGGGTAGTCCTTTGGCTCTCGCGTCCTGGCGCTGACTCTTTTCCACCAAGGGACATGCCAGTGTCTTTCCTTTACCTCGACCCGGACACATAAACATCTGGCTGTCACCGGAGAGATCCTTGCCTTTTCTTCGCATGGCAAACATGCGGCGTTCGTTGATCCGCTGGTTGTAGGTGGCTTCATCAATACGACCGGCGTAGAAATCCTCTGTGGCTTCCACCAGCGGTTTCGGCATGGCCGGACAATACCAGTGTCCTTCGACCAGCCCCATGGTTTCATACGATCCGCGCTTTCCCAGCTGGTTCGTCTTGTAGTCTCCCACCAGCGTGTAGCCGAGTTTTCGCAACGGCTCATGGAAGTGCTTGGTCTTGGCCACGGCAAAGTACGCGCGGTCGCCCACCACTGTGCCCTTAGGTGTCTCAGGGTCGTCGGTGAGGTGGCGCATTGCTTCCAGCCCACGGATCGCCGGGTTGTGGCTTGGCCGGTCGAAAGCCATGCCCATAATCAGGTGTGGCTGACGATATGGGCCTTGGTCGCGGATTACTCCGGCAACCAGTGTGGCCTCCCAGCCCCAGATGTGCTTGGCGTTCCTCCTGCGCTTGTTTTCGCCGTGGGTTTCCTGTCGCTCGTCACGGGAGTACCAGCCTGCCTCCGGCTCGGAGGACATGAGATCGTCCGGCCGGTTCGTCCATCGGTTGTTCCCTCGGCGCACGCCTGGAATCAGCGTGCCATCCAGAGTGAGGTCTCCCTGCCAGTTGGCTCGGTACTCTTCGGGCATGTCCTGGGTACTGGACATAACCAGTTCATTGAAGACGTAGGTGGCGCGCTGCCACTTTTCTTCGCGCCGCTCAGTGGATTGTTCGTCCATCAGCCGATTGAACTCGCTGCGGGTAAGCCGGGCGTGGTGAGTGATGTTGTCGAAAGGGTCTACGACGTGCAGGAAGCTGTGCAGCGCGCGCCACAGACGGTGGTACCAGATGGTGTGCTGGGTTGCGTAAGAGTCACCTACCCGTCGTACCCTATCGCGGCTGGGCAGGTTAAGGAGTTCTAAGGCCTTGTCTGTCGTGTCAGGCGAGGCCAGCAGCGTGGTCATGGTGGTCAAGTGCATGGGTTGACCAGAGCGGGCCAGAATCAGGTAGAGCGCGAGGATGGTGCGGTCGGTGACGGTTGTCGGTCTGCCTCCTTTGGAAGGGTCGTAGCCGTCTACGCGCCGCCACATTGCCAGGTGATGACAGATGTCGGTGCGGTCGATAATGCTCAGCGCCCAGGACACGCTAGCTCCGTCCAGGCGAAGCAGCGGGGTGGGCGTGGTGTTGAAGTTCGCCACCTACCCTTCGCCCCCTGTATTCGGTTCGACGAGTCGCAGCGGCGGGTAGTCCGGTTCGTCCCTACTACCACCGATCCACTCGCGGTATTCGGTCTCGGTGAGCGCGCCAGACTCGACAATCATGTGGTGAAACGTGTCGCGGAAGGGCTGGATGTTTCCGGTGGCATAGACCAGCTGGTCAAAGTCCACGCGCTCGGCGGCGTGGTCGGCAATCCAGGTATAGCGCAGCCTGGGCAGTGTCGGGGCAAGGCCGGTACTCGATGGGTTCTGGCTGGTCTTGTGAATGAAATCAGCAATCAGGTGCGGGCCGGTGGCATCGTTGCGGCGGCGCGCCGAGTTGGGTTTCACCAGTGGTTCGTCCCTGCGATCCGCGCCCACGTCATGCAGCACCGGGCGCATGAGGTCGTCGAACGGGGCAGTCAGCGGAACTACACGCGGCTTTATCCCACGACCACCGCGGGCATGAACCGCCAGCACTGTGCCAAAGTCGGTGAAGTCACCGTATCGGCAGTGATAGATTTCCTCGGTGGACATGCCAGCGCCCAGGGCCAGTGACACGATAATGCAGGCCACGCGCCGCGATTCGCGGCGGGGGCGGGAGTGAACCCAGTCGTCGATTCGGATAAGTTCGCTGGCGTTGTAGGCGAGACGCTGAGCCTTAGCTGCTGGATAAAAGACCTCCGGCAATTCTTCTGCCCACTCCAGTGCACCTTTAAGCCCAATGACATGGCTCGCGCAGCGGTTGAGGATGCGGCGGGTGGCATTAAGGCTGGGCTTGGATAAATCTGCTGTTCTAGCTTGCAGGTAGGTGCGGATCTTTCCGCCATCACGCAGCAGGTAGATGCAGCCGTCCACGTCAATGTCGTCGTACCAGCGGTCGCGCATGTAGCAAAAGTACGCTGCGAGTACGCGCTTGCGGTTGCGCTGAACGGTGGGAGTTGTAGGTGGCAGTAATCCGCGTGTTGTCAGTGTGTCGATCACAGCGTAGACCTCACTGTATTTAGACTTAGGTGGTTCGTCTTTTTCTTCTTGTTCAAAGGAAGTGGTCTCGTGGCTTCCGACCTTCCCGCCGAGGCTCCGGTTCGGCGCTACGACAGCTGGCCCCACGCCAACATCGGGGTGCAAGATCCGGTCATGCGGAAATTGCAGGACTTTTCCCGCAACGTCCAGCAGCTCACCCTGGACGGGAGCTACCCCAGCGCCAAGGACTTGGCCGAGGCCTGCGGTATCCCCACCTCCACCATCACCCGGATCATCCGCGGCGAGATGATCCCGACGGGACGTGTCATCGCCAATATTGAGATCACCACAGGCCAATCCCTGTGGCCGCGCCATAGCAGCTACCGATACGGCAGTCAGTGACCCGAGGGTTGGAAACTGCATGTTTCCGACACTGGTGAGATGGGCGTGAGTTACAGACGTGTCGTTCATGGCTCACGAGGTGAGCACACTCGCGCCATGAAATAGGTGGCGGTGCCTTCTTATCGCAGTCCGTTAAGAAACCCGCAGGTCACAGGGTGGTTCGTCCCTGGTGTGCACTGCGCGCCATGAGACCAGTTTTGCGTATCCGCAAACGATTTTTGCACATCCGCAATCGCTAGGGATAGCCCAGGGAGTCTCCGCGAGCTGCGCTACAGCACGTACAGCCCGCCACCCGTGGTGCCGTGGGTAGAGCCACCGGCGAGAAGAAGCCGGTAGGCGTGGCGGCGGTTAGCTCCGGCTTCAACCACATAATCCTCGAATTGATGCAAGGACTTTAGTCCTGCCGCAGCACACAGCACATCAGCGGGAACTCCGGCTGCAATGCGGTCGATGATCCAGGTGTTGCGCAGCCTGCGGGTATCCGGCACCATCTCTGGCGACGTGCTCGGTGTTACCCGGCGAAGATAGGCCGAGAGCTGGCTGACATTCTCGTTGTCGCGGCCTGGCCTAAACAGGTAGTCCTCCGGGCTGGTCGCCATAATGACCGGCTGAAGTACCTCGGTATGAGTTTTCAGCAGTGGTACCTCGCGCGGGCCAGCACCGCGGTATCCGTGCGGAAATAGCAGCACTCCGTCGCCGTCAACGCGTACGTCTTTGCCGCGCAGCGTACAAATTTCTCCCGCGCGTAGCCCCGCGCCCAGGGTGAGCGCTAGCACCGTGGTGAAGTTGCGGCGGCGGGCGGCGGTAGGTTGCGACTCAGCCCAGTCCCACAGCCGGTCGGTGGCGTAGCTGTCGTAGGGCTGGAGTGCTGGTTCGTAGGTGATCGGGTGCTGGTAGTCGGGATTCCAGTCGTCGTTGAGCACTTCTGCCGCCCGGCACAGTAGCGAGCGCTGGGTTCCTGCGGTAGATGGGCTGAGGTTCTTGCCGTCACCGGCAAGGAAGTAGTTTCCGATGATGTCGGGATGGAATACGGTCTCGACGGTGACCACGCCGTAGCTCACCCAGACCCAGGCGGCGAGCTTGGACACGCAGTTGAGCGTGTTGCGCAGTGCGTCGCGGCTGGTGTTGTCCGGGGTGAGGTCAAGTGCGCGCACGCACTCGCGGGTGAAGTCGGCAACGTGGCTCCACGGTTCTGAGCGAACCGCGTGTGGTGTGTAGTTGGCGATGATCGCCTCGTAGTCGGCGGCGGTGTAGTTGCTGGGCATTCGGTCTTTCCTCCCTGACCTTTGAGAGTGGAGTGCAGCGGGTGTAGCTGATGCTACGTCTTGAGAGTCAAGTAGTGCATCCCGCTACGCATAGTCTTGTTTGCCGATCTGCAATCTGGCAAGGCGGTGGGTTTATCTCGCCAACGTCACACAAACTCCTTATATGACCTGCATGTTTGCGGTTCCACAATCGGTGCCGAGACGAACCACTACACCATGTTGGGGCAATCGACAAAGGGACATGCCATATTTAGTACCCCCGAGGCGGCGACATTCGCGGCCTTAACCCTACCCACCACGCCCACCACAGTCCCGTCTTGTGGCCTGAAGGACAGGCCACCCCAACATGTAGATTCACTGCCCCCGGTTGTGGTTAGCCGCCCAGCCCGCGACCTGCGTGGAGCTTGACGCACGACCCGAGTCGTCTAGCGTGACCACCGTTGGGACAGTTTGCGGATACGCAATTACGACCGATACACGACCGACTCCAGTACCTGCGCGATGTAGCCCGATCCACCGCGCGGACAGTTTGCGGATACGCAATTTAATCGCCTGCACGCTGCGCCCAGCACCTGTCCACACCACACAAGAAAGGGGACGAACCATGTCCACACTTGACCTCACAGCACCGCTGTACCGCCAGTACTTCACCGCCGAAACCACCGTGGATGAACTCGAACTCATCACCGCCACGCTGCGAGAGCGAAAGCAGGTGGAAGGCACCATGGTGTCAATGGCCACCGCCGCGCTCTACAACCACACTCTGACGTTTACCGGAGAGGCTGGTCAGTTCACCGACCAGGACGACCGAGTGCTCACCGGCTTCTCGGCGCTCGCGGTAGCCACAGCCCCCGTGCGCGTCACGTTTGTCACCCTGGCCGACACTTACGGAAACCGTGCGGGACTCACCCGCATCCAAGGCGGTGAGTCCGCCCGTGGCCTAATCCCGCTTACCCGGTCTGTAAACGAGGCCACGGTTGCAGACATGTCTGCCACCACACCAGGACTCACCATCAATCTGCCCAATAGTGTCCACGACGACCTGATCATTCGCTGCACGACTTTTAACCCGGACGGGTGCGTTCCCGAAGCAAAGGACGAGTTTCCCGGCGTGGACTACTGCCCTAGCCTGTACCACCTTTTGCGGGACGAACCATCTCCAGGCATCGACATCACCCACGACATTATCCGCGCACTACTTCCCTACCGCGGGATCCACATGGAGGTAGAGCCGAGGATTCTCGATGGCGATGTAGACATCGAGCGGCTGTAGCTGCTGGCTACGCTGTAAGCCATGAAGGAACCCAGCTGTGGTGTGTGCTGCGGCTGGGTTTCTTCTTGGGGAGGGTGAAGAGGGGACGTGATGGGACACCGGCCACGTCTTAAGTCGGGCAGCGTCTCCGCCAGACCCGGCAGAACTTGCACACCGCCGACTGTAAGCATATACTTACACCTGACATCGTTCGATTACAATACGGAGGGATGATGGACGCAGCACGGCTCGCTCAGATGCTCAGTGCTCTCGGAAGTGAGCCTCGGTTGCGAATTATCGCCTCCCTAGAGACGGATTCGACCCATGTCAGTGAGCTGGCCCGCCGACTCGGGATGTCTCGGCCACTGCTCTACCAGCACCTCAACCGCTTGGAAGCTGCTGGACTCATCGAGAGTGGCCTGGAACAGCTCGGAGAGAGCCGAGTGAGGAAGCACTACTGGGTCGCTCCGTTTCAGCTTGAAGTAACTCCAGACCACATTAGGCACCTGATTAATCAAGAACAGAAAAGGGAATCTTCGTGACACTTACCGCTACCGTATTTCTTGTCATCCTCGCCGCCGCACTACCACTCGCGATCTTCGTTGCTCTTACCGTCTGGGTGGTACGCACCGTCACCAGCGCACGACGCGAAACGGCGACGGCGATCGATGGTTCCAACCAACTCATCGTGGAGCACCTACGCAACATCACCGAGCGGTTGGATCGGATTGAGGCCCAACTCAGCGAGATCCCCGAGTAATCAGGCTCTTCCTTAAACAAGGGGCGCGGTGGTTTTGGCTCCGCGCTATGGGCTGTCACAGCGTATGCGCTAAGCGCGTCGCGTAGACCTCCAGCAACATAAACTTGCTTGTGACTTTGGCGGCGGGGTGTGTCTCCGGTCGGGGTGCTGGCCTGCCTCCCTCGCGGATACAGGCTAGGGCTGGGGACGAACCTCCTGATGTGACACCACCCGCTACCTCTTCAGCCCCACTAGCCGACGGAACCGGGAACGGAAACCGACGGAAACCACCACTGTGGTTAGTGCCGTTGCAGGTGGATGGGTAGTTTCGCAAAAGACTCAACCCGCAGGAAACTGCGGGTTCTCTTTTTCGTTTTCCGCCTGCCCTAGAAGCTGGAGGAACCACCCGAGCCGGAAAAGCCCGAGCTAAACCCGCTGTTGACTCCGCCGCTGCTGGAGGAGCTATCGCGGGCGGTGGTGGCATCGCTGTCCCAGGTGCTCACAACGTAGAAGGGCACGTAGCCGTGGTAGCCGGAACCGGCGAAGAAGTTGGAGGCATAGATGCGCGTGCGCTCTGGGCGCTCGTCGGCCTCGTTGCGCTTCTGCAGCTGCGCCTGCAGGTGCTCAGAGAGTAGCGCGGTGCGGTCCAAGAGCTCCAAGTAGCGTTCCATGAACTGCGGGTGATTGGGCTCGTTGGAGAGTGCAACCGCAGCGTTTTCCAGCTCCTTGGCGTGACGCTCAAGCGCCGAGTCGATATCCGCCGCCAAGTAGCCTGCCTGAGCTAGGTCTTTACCCAACTCGTAGAGCTCGAAGCGGCGGGCATCGGCATCAGCGTCTTCGATGCGGCGCAGCTTTTCAATGTTGACTTCGGCGGTTTCCACGCGCTCACACAGCTCGCGCGCGTGGGCGATGGGCTCGGCATACGAGCGGAACTGTTCATCCGGCGCATCGGCTGGAATCGACATAAGGGATCCCACCTGGGCATCGATGGCAAGGAAATCATCACGCAGGCCCTCCCAGTCCTCACGCAAACGCTCATCCACCAGACCCGATTGCAGCGAGTGCGCCCGGATATCGATCTCCCCCAGACGCTGCGCCACACCGGCATAGGTCTGCGATACGTAGTCCCAGTCCTCGCGCGCCTGCTGCACCTTCTTCTGCCGGCTGCGACGAGTACCGCCGACAATGCCCGCGCCCGCGCCACCGACGCCCAGGCCCGCCGCCCCGAGACCAATGGCCGCCCCAATGCGCCCATCTTTCGCGCTCTCATACTGAGCATCCGCAGCACGGTCCACATCGATCGCTGCTGCCGCGCCAGCAAAAAGCCCAGCAGGAATGTTGCCATCCCGCACGCCCGGCTTAATGGCTTCAATGGACTGCTCCAAATGGCTGTCACCTTTGCGCAGCTTCATCGGCCCGGACACGTCCTCACCCGCAAAGACGAAGGCCTGGCGCGGGTCGAGTCCCACGCCGACGAAGACCTGACCATCGGCGAACTTATCCTTTCCGATGAGCTCTGGGTGATTATCGCGCAGGTACTCCTCCACGGAGTCGTTAACGTTTTCTTTGTTCTTGGCAAAGACCATGTAATGCAGCCCCTGGACCACGTCTGGGGCGGCGATCCGGGAGACATCGCTAAGCATGCGCTCTTCCTCCTCCGGAGTGAGCACATCGTCCGGGTCCATGATGTCAGCCTGCACCTCACGCTGTGCGGGCTGGATGACATAGTCGGAACGCTCGGGCTCATCGAAGGCCGCCAAGCTCGCACCCGCGCCGATTCCCCCGAGCAACAGACCACCCACCATCGCCGCACCGATGATGGCGCCAACGGAGGTTATTTTGGGTCCGCGGCTGGCAGCAAAAGGTTTGATATCGCGGGAGTCGGTCACGGTGATTCTCCAATTCCTGAGCAGTCGGTGCCTGCAACTTTACCCCCACAATTGGAAACGACGCGGTGCCCCTACAGCAGCCGCGTCGCCCCTATTCCCTATCACTCACAACGGATTGGAGAAACCGTTTGCCTACCCCCTAAGTAGGCTTTGTGAGCGACTTTCACTCTAGCACTCTTTCCATTCACAGCGGTAGCAAAATCTGGAAAACCGAGTAACATATCGTGGCACTTCTGCGATGTGTCGGACGCAGGGCCGTGAGCTAGGCTTTTTCCTTTTCGGCCCGCCCTGCAGGTGCCCCCACGAGCACGAAGGCCGCAATGGTGATTACCCCCAAAATGGCCAGAGCAGTCCACAACTGTGGGGACTGCCCGCCATTACCTGCCACGGTGATGGCGGAGGTGGCCCACTGCATGGGGAAGAGATGCACGAGCGCGCTCATCGCGGCGTTGAGATCGGTGCCGGTCGACGCCGCCTTCCACGCCCAGCCCACGATGCCAACCTGCACCACGGCGAGCACGCTGCCCAGGACCCAGCCGCCCGCGCCAAGGCCGCGCGCAAGCGCGAACACAATGCTTGCCGACGCCACCCCGGCCCCCGCCGCCGCGAGCCCCGCCCAGGCCACCGCGGCTGCGGTCACGCCAGTAGCCAGGAGGGCCACGAGCAAGCCCACGACGACACCAATCAGCACCGCCCCGCCGAGGAGCGTGAGGATGCGGCGCTCCACGCGCGTCAACAGCGCGCCGATAACACCGCCGCCAAGAGCAGCGATGGCTGCTAGCAACATAGCGACGATGGGGCTGAGCAGCTGAGCGGGTTCACTTTCGCCCTCGGCGGGCCCGGCGACGGTCGGCATCGCACGCTGCGCACCCTGCACCTTGGTCCGGTTCTGCTTGGCCATGCCATCGACCTTCTCCGCACCGGCAACAAGCTTGTCCACGCCCTTCAAGGCCTCATCGACCTTCGCGTTGAGCTCACCAATACCGGCGTTAAGCTGCTTCGCCCCCTCGGTGGCTTGGTAGACACCATCGTGATAGGCATAACCAGTGACGGCCAGCTGATTGGAAAGGTCGCGCGAACCATCTTTGAGTTGCGTCAATTGATCCTGAACGGATTGGTCGAATTGGAAGTTCTCCACCTGGCCTCGCAGATCACCAAGCTGCGAGCGGATGTTCTTCGCCTCCGCCGAGTTGTTTCCTTCTAGGTCCTTTAAGGTGCCGTCGATTGCCTGCAGGAGCTGTCCGCGAACCACGCCGAGGCCCACGACTTGGTCAACGGCCCCGCCGACGCCGTCGGCCAGCTCGGTGGCACCGTTGCCCAGCTGGGCGGTGCCGGACTGCAGCTGCACGAGCCCGTCATAAAGCTCCTGCGAGCCGCCGGCCAGCTGGTCTACTCCACCGCCGAGCTCATCAGCGCCATCCTGGAGCTCCCCTGTGCCGTCAGCGAGTTGCTTCGTGCCGTTGGCCAAAAAGCCGGCTTGGGCATTGGCTTCCGAGAGGGCACGGGAGACGTCGTAAAGCTCAGCCGGATCGATGGTGCCATCGCTGGGAGCCCCGGCCTGTTCCTGCGACCAGGTTTCGGCCGGCTGCCACTCGGACACGGCGGCGACGACCGCACCGACAATGAGCGGCACGATGAGCACGAGGGTGAGAATAAGAGCGCGGGTGCCAACCTTCCGGTTGGCGTCAGCAGGACTGGCTAGGCGTGAGGTCATGTAAAAGAAACTATCGTTCACGCTGGGAAAAAGCGGTCAGGCGCGCGGAAAAGCCCCGCCAGTACCGTGTTCTTCGGTCACTAGCGGGGCCTGTGTTAGCGCACTCGCGCTAAAGGATTACTTCTTCTCCGCGAAGAGCTCGCGCACGCGCTTGCCCAGCTGCGGGGAGACAGCATCCCAGTAGGCGTAGACGCGCTCCTCGGTCTCCGGGGACACGCCAGCCATAGCGTTGGTGATGTTGTCTGCGAGGCGCTCCTTGGCACCGTCGTCGTAGACGTTCTCGTACAGGTCAGTGGCCTGAACGGTGTCATTATCCTCGGCGTGGCGGACGTAGGGCGCACGAACCAAGTCGATGCCGGCCGGATCCGGGTTCACGTAGAGGTCCGGAGCGGTGGTGGTCTCCTGCTCCTTGAAGCGCAGGTTCTCATCGCCGTCCATGTAGCCGCCGCCCTTGGCGTGGCGGTTCGGCGAGTAGACCGGATCCTCCGGGGCATTGAACAGGTACTGCATCGAGCCCTCGTGCTCGTAGGTGTTGACCTGGTTAAGCGGCTGGTTCACCGGCAGCTGCTTGTAGTTCGGTCCGATGCGGTAGCGCTGCTGGTCGGCGTACGCGAAGACGCGTGCCTGCAGCATCTTATCCGGGGACAGGCCAATGCCCGGGACGATGTTGGACGGATCCAGGGCAACCTGCTCAATCTGCGCGAAGAAGTTACGCGGGTTGCGGTTGAGCACGAAGTATCCGACATCCACCAGCGGGTAGTCCTTCTTGGACCAGGTCTTGGTGAGGTCGAACGGGTTGAAGCGGTATTCCTCGGCCTCTGCCACCGGCATGATCTGAACCTTGACGTCCCAGACCGGGAAGTTGCCTTCCTCGATGGCGTTGTAGAGGTCTTCGCGGTGGTAGTCCGCGTTCTTGCCGGCCATCTCAGTCGCCTCGGCGTCGGTGAAGTTCTCCACGCCCTGGCGGGTCTTGAAGTGGTACTTCACCCAGAAGGCGTCACCGGACTCGTTGACCCACTGGAAGGTGTGGGAGCCGTAGCCGTTCTGGTGGCGGGTGGTCTTCGGGGTACCGCGGTCACCCATGAGGTAGGTGACCTGGTGGGTGGTCTCCGGGTTACGGGTCCAGAAATCCCACTGCATGTCAGCATCGCGCAAACCATTAGCGCCCAGACGCTTCTGGGAGTGAATAAAGTCCGGGAACTTGATACCGTCACGCAGGAAGAACACCGGGGTGTTGTTGCCCACGATGTCGTAGTTGCCGTCCTCGGTGTAGAAACGCAGCGCGAAGCCGTGGACATCACGCCAGGTATCCGGGGAGCCCTGCTCGCCGGCGACGGTGGAGAAGCGGCCCATCATCGGGGTCACGGTGCCCTTCTGGAAGAGCTTGGCCTTGGTGTAAGCGGATACGTCCTCGGTAACGTGCAGCTCGCCGAAGGCACCGTGGCCCTTAGCGTGCGGGGTGCGCTCCGGTACGCGCTCGCGGTTGAAGTGTGCGAGCTTCTCAATAAGGTGGATGTCATTGAGCACGACCGGGCCGTTTTCGCCAGCAGTGATGCTGGTGTTTTCCGTTGCAATCGGCTGACCGGAAGGGCGGGTGGTGTTCTCGCCGCCCGGGGCGCGCTGGCCCTTATCCAGAACCTTGTCTGCAACGAACTCGTTTGAAGCGTTAGTCATGGGGTTAATGCCTCCTACAGTTGTTGATAATTTGTGATTCGTTATCAATCTCGGACCTTTCATAGCCTACCCATTAAAAATGACCTACGCAACAGATTATTTCCCAAATGTAGACGCCCACAGAGGAGCCCCAGCGGTTCCCGAGGCCCACGCCCCCGACTGGTAAATTATGGGAGGTGAAACGACACTCCGAGCGCGACGATGCGCGCGTCACCGATCTCGCCCTCAAGGCGGGCCGCGGCGACCGCGCAGCCCTCACGGAGTTCATCAAGTCCACCCAAGATGATGTCTGGCGCCTGCTCGCCCACCTCGGCGGCCCAGATATCGCGGACGACCTCACCCAAGAAACCTACTTGCGCGTCATCGGCGCGCTCCCCCGCTTTGCCGCCCGTTCTTCAGCACGCACGTGGCTGCTCTCCCTCGCTCGCCGCGTGTGGGTGGACAACATCCGCCACGACATGGCCCGCCCGCGCAAGTCCGCCACCGAGTATGAGGACGCCGCCGCCCTTGCCGCGACCCCGGAAAGCTCGGGCACGTGGAGCGAGTGGATCGACGCCCGCGCGCTGATCGACGCCCTCCCAGAAGACCGCCGCGAAGCCCTCATCCTGACCCAAGTCTTGGGCTACACCTATGAGGAGGCCGCGAAAATCGCCGGGGTTCGTGTGGGCACAATTCGCTCCCGCGTCGCCCGCGCCCGCAAGGACCTCATCGACCAGCGCGGATAATCGTTATCGAGCCGTTATAAATGGGCGTCGGGAGTCACAGCACCTGCGCAGACGTGCGGCAACTGACAGGTCCTGGCGGCCCGTCCGGCGCCAGCTCAGTGAGAAATCGTAGTGTCAGCTGGAAAATACCTATCGACCACACCTAATCTTTTTCGAGGCACACGTGATAAATCGATAGTCGAACCGGGCCCGCGAGGCTTTCCCGATTGCCCGCACCACACCTTGGGTTGTGATGACATTCCCCGGCGCGTGTGAGATTGAGAGACCTCTTTACCTTATGTGGAAACGCGCAGTGGCCATTTCCATGGCCTTCATTGGTGTCGTCGTCGGCGCCGGCTTTGCCTCCGGACAGGAAGCAATCCAGTACTTCGTGGCTTTCGGAAACATGGGACTGTGGGGTGTACTCCTCGCCTCCGCCCTCATGATCATTACTGGTGTAGCCATTTTGCAGCTCGGCTCCTACTTCCAAGCGGACGAGCACACGGCCGTCTACGACAAGATTAGTGGCCCCATCGTCTCCCGAGTGCTGGACTGGGGCACCCTAGCCACGTTGTTCTCCATCGGCTTCGTCATGTTCGCCGGTGGCGGTTCCACCCTCAACCAGCAGTTTGACGGCGTGCCCATCTGGGTGGGTGGGGCCGTGATGCTCGTGCTCGTTCTGCTGGTAGGCCTCCTCGACGTGGATAAGGTCAGCAACGTCATCGGCGCGATTACGCCCTTCATCATCATCTTCGTGGTTCTGGCCACCGGCTACACCATCATCGTGACCGATGTTGACTGGTCCAGCGCCAATGACTTCGCGGTCAACAACGTCGAAAGCCCTCTGAGCAACTGGTGGCTGGCCGCGTTGAACTACACCGGTCTGAATGTCATGTGCGCGGTGTCGATGTCCATCGTCATCGGCGGCAACATCCTGGATAACCGCGCCGTCGGTGTCGGCGGCCTCATCGGTGGCTTCTTCTACCTGCTTCTACTTACCCTCCTCGTGGTTTCCCTCTACATGGTGGCGCCGGATGTGCACAAGCAGGACCTGCCGGTGCTCACGTTGATCAACAACGTGAACCCGATCCTGGGTTACTTCATGACCTTCATTATTTACGGCATGGTCTTCAACACCGCCATCGGCATGTTCTATGCCATGGGCAAGCGCCTAACCCGCAAGAAGCCGAAGCTCTTCTACCCCGTCTACGCGGGCGCCTGTGTCGTGGGCTTCATCCTCTCCTTCATTGGCTTCAAGCAGCTGGTCTCCAGCGTTTACCCGATCCTGGGGTGGATCGGCCTGCTCATGATTGCAGTCATGGTCATCAGCTGGATTACCCAGCGTGACAAGATCACCTCCGAGTCTGACCGCCGCGTGCGCGCCCGCACCTTGGTCAAGCGCCGCCTCGACCCGCGCGAGCACTTCACCAAGAAGAACGAGCGCGAGCTGCGTAAGCTTGCCGCTGCCTCCAACATGGAAACGGAGGAGTTCGTCGAAGTCGTCGCCGAGGAAATCCACGAGGAACTCGAGGCCGACGATGAGATTGAATACGACCGCGAGGATCCAGACCCCTCCGTGACCTTCGTGGAGCACACCAAGCCCGAGGTCCCGAAGGACTAGCGCTTCCCGCATGTGTAGCGGGCCGCGCGTCCCGCTACACATAGCCACAATTAGAAAGAAGTCCGCCCCAGAATTCACTCTGGCGGCGGACTTCTTTTATTGAGGAGAACAGTGCGGCACTGTCGTGCGCCACACGCTAGACCAGCAACTCCGCAATCTGAATAGCGTTGAGCGCTGCGCCCTTGCGCAGATTATCGCCGGACACGACGAAGACGAGGCCCTTATTGTCCTCGACCGTCTGGTCCTGGCGGATGCGCCCGACCAAGGAAAGGTCGATGCCGGCTGCCGCCAGGGGCGTCGGCACATCGACGACCTTGACACCCGGCGCGGCCGAGAGCACCTCGCGGGCCTGCTCCGGGGTAATCGGCTTCTCAAACTCCGCGTGTACGACCATGGTGTGGCCGGTAAACACCGGGATGCGCACGCACGTGCCGGACACCTTCAGCTCTGGGATGCCCAGAATCTTGCGGGACTCGTTGCGCAGCTTTTGTTCCTCGTCGGTCTCTTCGGTTCCGTCATCCACGAGGTTGCCTGCCAACGGCAGCGCGTTATACGCAATCGGAGCGACATAGGGGCCCAGATCCTCCTCGGAGACCTCAAGCGCAGAGCCGTCGTGGACGAGCTCAACGTTGCGGTCACCGATTGAGGCCACCTGCTTGACAAGGGTCTCCACGCCGGCCAATCCGGAACCGGACACGGCCTGGTAGGAGGCGACGCGCATGGTGGTGAGACCGGCGGCGTCGTGAAGCGCCTTCGTCACCGGCATGATTGCCATAGTTGTGCAGTTCGGGTTGGCGATGATGCCCTTGGTGACGTTGTCCTTATCCTGTGGGTTCACCTCTGACACGATGAGCGGCACGTCCGGATCCCGGCGCCACGCAGAAGAGTTATCCACCACGGTGGCGCCGGCCTCGGCGAAGAGCGGTGCGTACTGCTTGGACGTCGAACCACCGGCGGAGAACACGGCGATGTCGATTCCTGCAAGGCTCTCCACAGTCTGCTCTGCCAAATCTTCGACGACGACCTTGTCCTCGCGGAAGGTGAGCTCCTGGCCGGCGGAGCGTGCGGAGGCAAAGAAGCGGACCGTATCGGCCGGGAAGTTGCGCTCCTCCAAGAGGGTGCGCATCACGCGGCCAACCTGCCCGGTAGCGCCTACAACTGCAACAGTGGTCATGACCTTTACTCCTTAATTTTTAGCGTCCGGTACCAGCATAAACTGTGGCCTCTTCCTCGCCACCCAGCTGGAACTTATCGTGCAGGGCCACGGCAGCCTTCTCCAGATCGGCCTCGCGGGTAAGCACGGAAATTCGGATTTCGGAGGTTGAAATGAGCTCCATGTTGACCCCGGCGTCACGCAATGCCTCCGTGAAATCTGCGGTAACGCCCGGGTGGGACTTCATGCCGGCACCGACGAGGGAGACCTTGCCCACCTGGTCGTCGTAAAGCACGTTGGTCCAGTGGCCCTCTTCCTTAAGCTTGGCCAGGATCTCCATGGCCTTGGGGCCGTCCGAGCGCGGGCAGGTGAAGGTGATGTCGGTGGTACCGGAGTCCAGCGAGGAGACGTTTTGCAGGACCATGTCGATGTTGATCTCGGCGTCCGCGATGGCGCGGAACAACTTGGCCGCCTCACCTGGGCGGTCCGGTATGCCCAGGACGGTGACCTTAGCCTCGGAACGGTCGGTTGCGATACCAGTAAGTACTGCTTCTTCCACGGGGATATCCTCCATTGAACCGGCGATGAGCGTGCCGGGGTCGTTTGAATAAGATGAGCGGACTCGAAGGGGAACGTTGAACGCGCGGGCGTACTCGACGCTGCGCAGAACCAGAATCTTGGAGCCCACAGCTGCCATCTCCAGCATCTCCTCGAAGGACAGCTGGTCGAGTTTCTGGGCGTTGTGGACGATGCGCGGGTCGGCGGTATAAACGCCGTCGACATCGGAATAAATCTCACACACATCGGCCTTGAGTGCTGCCGCCAGCGCCACCGCGGTGGTGTCCGAGCCGCCGCGGCCGAGGGTGGTCACATCACGCGATTCCTTGTTCACGCCCTGGAAACCCGCAACGATGCAGATCCGGCCTTCCTCCAAGGCTTCGGTCAGACGGCCCGGGGTGACGTCGACGATGCGGGCGTTTCCGTGGCGCTCGGTGGTGAGCACGCCGGCCTGGGAACCGGTGAAGGACTGAGCCTTGGCTCCAAGGGACTCCACTGCCATGGCAACGAGTGCGTTGGAGATGCGCTCGCCGGCGGTCAACAGCATGTCCATCTCACGCTGCGGCGGGACGGGGTTGACCTGCGCTGCAAGATCAAGCAGGTTATCGGTGGTATCTCCCATGGCGGAGCACACAACAACGACGTCGTTGCCCTGCTTCTTCGTCGCCACAATGCGCTCCGCCACCGCGCGAATGCGCTCTGCGCTTTCGAGGGAGGATCCCCCGTATTTCTGTACGACTAGGGCCACTGACGGTCCCACCTTTCCTGTTTGTGAGGGCCATTACCTGTTCACCGCCCAATACCTATAGACCGGCAGTCAACTCCTTTAGACTACCGCCCTTTGGTTCCCATCGAAACACGTGCTGGATATTAATTCCAGGTAGGGTAGAAACGATGCTTTCAAACCTGGTTGCCATTACTTTTGCACTAGCCTCCGCGCTAGTCGTGGCCTGGGGCACAGTCATACGCCACCGCATCGTGTTGGACGCCAGCTCCAGGAGTGTCATGCGCACCGCTATTCGGACTCCCTTGTGGTGGGTGGGGACCGGCGCCGCCGTTATCGCCTACGCGCTACAGCTCGTCGCGCTCCACTTCGGCACGCTGCTCATCGTGCAGCCAATCCTCATCCTGTCCCTCATGTTCACGCTGCCGCTCGCCGCCTGGTATTCCCGGCGGCCGATGCCGGCGCGGGAGGTATTCTGGTGCCTCACGCTGACCATCGCGGTGAGCATCATGGTGGTCTATGGGCGCCCCACCGCAGGCTTGACGACGCCCACCTGGTCCCAATGGTGGCCCGCCTTCGCTCTCGGCGCGCTTGCCCTCACCGCTCTGTTCGTGGCGGCCTATAACCGGCCGGAGGAATCCGCTCTAGCGCTCGGGAGCGCGTGCGGCATCCTGTACGGCTACGTGGCGCTCGTAGCCAAGGCAGTGGTGGACGTCCTCTCCCACGAGGGCATCGCAGCCTTGCTGGCCAGCTGGGAGCTATACGTGCTCATTGGGCTGGCGGCTGCCGGAACGGTGATCCAGCAATATTCCTTCCACGCTGGCGCGCTTGCGCACTCTTTGCCCGCGATGACCATCATGGAGCCCATCGTGGCCTTTGGCCTGGGCTACTGGGTCTTGGGCGAAAAATTCCAGGTCAATAGCGTTGCGGGTTGGTGCGTGATGGGGGTTTCGCTCATCATCATGATCGTTGCCACAATCGTCCTATCCCGAGTGCCGGTCAACCCGGGAAGCGCTCAGCGCGCGGAGCAAAGCCCGCGCTAGGACTAGCTTCCGCGCTAGATGGCCCACTCAAAGACCACCAGCATATAAGCGGAGAACCACGCCGACCACAGGACCCAGGCGCTACACGCGAGCCAGAGCTCGCGGGGTCGCAGCGCCTCAGACGCGCGCACGGCCCAGGGAAGCGCCAAGATAATCGCGGGCAGGAGGAGGCGGGGACGCGAGTGCATGATGCCGTCGGAAAGCAGCACATTCGCACACAGCGCGGCACTAAACCACCACGCCACCGGATTCAGCCTTCCCCACGCCGCCACCAGCAGCACGGGGACGCCCAGGATCACCAGAACGCTAAGCAGGTAGCCCACATCGTTCTTCTCCGTCAGAACTTCCCACACGAACCGTACGGTGGCAGCACCCCAGTCGAAGGTGGAATGCCAGTGCTCGGTCTGGATGCCAAAGTAGCCGCCGGCCTCTGCGAGGTAGCGCTGCGTCCACAATAAATACGCTGGCAGCGGAAGCGCTGCCACGATGAGGCTGAGCCAGGCCTGCCACGAGCGCCGCCCATAGATGAGCACCCACAAGGCAAAGACAGCAAGGAAGTCCACGGAGGTCAGCCGCACAAACGATAAGGCAAAGCTGAACGCCGCCGCGCGCCACCAGGCGCGATCATCCAGCGCGACGAGTCCCCACACCAGGAGGGCCCCGAAGAGGGCTTCGGTATAAGGCATCGAGAACACGATGGACATCGGAGCGCTGCTCACCACGATGGCAGCGGCGCATTGCCCACGGCGCCCCGCCCCCAAGCGCTGCGCCAAGACCATAATGCCGGCGGCCATGGCCACGGTGAGGAGGGTGTTAACGATGAGCGCGGCTACTTCGAGGCTGATCCCGGTCCATCCCAGGACCCGCAACAGCATGGGAAAGCCCGGGAAGAAGGCCATTGTCGTCTCATAGACAGGGCCATCAGTGTGGATATCCGCGTCAAAATATCCCACCCGAGCAATTTCCAGGTAGTACTTGGAATCCCACGACGTGAGCCGATCCCACAGCTCCTGGTCATTGACGGCGGCGATGACGTTCAGAACGGCAATGCGCACCGCGGTTCCAACAACCGCGACCAACGTGGCAAGCGGCACCAGTGACAGCGCTCCTTGCGTGCCAGCAGGGGAGGCGTCTGCCGCGCGCCCGCTATCCGCCGTGGGCTCTTCCCCCGGATCCTGAGTAGTCTTCGTGGAGTTTTCTTCATGCACGCCACAACATCCTAGCCACCCACATCACGCATCCCAATATGTGAAATTAGTTGCCATAGAATGAGAAGCGTTGTATTGTGGCTCACATGACTTTGCGGCACACTCTCCTCCTTAGTAGCCGCGGCGGGTTTTAGGTTTCTAGCTTCACGGCCAGCGCCCCGCCGCGGAGCGTGGTGATGCCAACACACCGCAGCTGGCCGTCCCCCACGATTCACGCCGAAGCTGCGCATCGAAACAACGCAGCACAGTAAAACGCCTTTGACCCCAGACCCATAGGCCCCAGACAAGGAATAGAACAACCACCATGTCCCCCAACGATTCTTTCATCTCCGCTCCCCGCGAAATCACCACCCCGGCTGGCCCGCGCAACGAAAACCAGCCCGCATGGAACAAGCAGCGCGGCTCTTCGATGCCAGTAAACCGCTACCAGAGCTTCGCCGAAGAGGTAGAACCGGTCTCGCTGTCTGACCGCACGTGGCCGGACAAGAAAATCACCGTGGCGCCACAGTGGTGCGCCGTGGACCTGCGTGACGGCAACCAGGCCCTCATCGACCCGATGAGCCCTGAGCGCAAGCACCGCATGTTCGACCTGCTGGTCAAGATGGGCTACAAGGAGATTGAGGTAGGCTTCCCCTCCGCCTCCCAGACGGATTTCGACTTTGTTCGCGAAATCATCGAGGGCAATAAAATCCCGGACGACGTCACCATCCAAGTCCTGGTCCAGGCGCGCGAGCACCTGATCCGCCGTACTTTTGAGGCTTGCCAGGGCGCGAAGAACGTCATCGTGCACTTCTACAATTCCACCTCGAAGCTGCAGCGCCGCGTAGTCTTCCGCAAGGACCGCCCGGCCATTAAGAAGCTGGCCACGGACGCTGCGGAGCTCATCAAGGGCATTGCCAAGGATTACCCCGATACCAACTGGCGCTGGGAATACTCGCCGGAATCCTTTACGGGCACCGAACTGGACTTCGCCGTCGAGGTCTGCGATGCCGTTGTTGACATCATGGAGGCCACCCCGGAGAACCCCATGATCATCAACCTGCCCTCCACGGTGGAGATGATCAGCCCCAACGTCTACGCCGACCAGATCGAGTGGATGCACCGCAATTTTGCGAAGCGGGATTCCATCATCATGTCGCTGCACCCGCACAATGACCGCGGCGAGGGAATCGCCGCCGCCGAGCTGGGTTACATGGCCGGCGCAGACCGCATCGAAGGCTGCCTGTTTGGCAACGGTGAGCGCACCGGCAACGTGGACATCATTACCCTGGGCCTGAACATGCTGACCCAGGGCGTGGACCCGCAGATCGACTTCTCCGATCTGCCTAAGATCCGCGAGACGGTGGAGTATTGCAACCAGCTGCGCGTGCCGGAGCGCCACCCTTACGGCGGCGAGCTGGTATTTACCGCCTTCTCCGGTTCACACCAGGATGCCATCAACAAGGGCCTGGACGCCCTGGCGCAAGAGGTGCGCCCAGGCGCGAACAACACCGAGGTGTCGTGGGAAGAACTGCAGGAAACCACCTGGGAAGTTCCCTACCTGCCCATCGATCCGAAGGACGTCGGCCGCGATTACCAGGCGGTCATCCGCGTCAACTCGCAGTCCGGCAAGGGCGGCGTGGCCTACATCATGAAGACCGATCATGGCATCAATATGCCGCGCGCCATGCAAGCGGAGTTCTCCTCCGTCGTGCAGGCGGTGACTGACGCCGAAGGTGGCGAAGTCAACTCCAAGAACATGTGGGATATCTTTGCCAACGAGTTCTTAGAGCGCACCTCCCCGCTGGAACTCGTCACCTTCCAGGTTGATAACTCAACCACGGAGGACGAAGACGCCAAGGTAACCGCAACCATCGTCTTTAACGGCGAGAAGCGCATTATCTCCGGCATGGGCAACGGCCCCATCGCCGCATACGCCAACGCGCTGGAAGACGTCGGAATCGACTTCGAGGTCATCGATTACTCCCAGCAGTCCCGTACGGCCGGCGACGATGCCGAAGCCGCCTGTTATATCGCCGCCGAAGTCAATGGCGCACAAGTGTGGGGTGCCGGCATCGCCGGATCCACCACCCGTGCGTCCATCAACGCCATTACTTCAGCGGTCAATCGCGCGGACTAATCCTCCGCCGCGACACAGGGCGACACAAGGAGGAGGCGAGCTGTTTCGCGCGCCTCCTCCTTGCGCAGTCTCTCGCACGCGCACTCCCCTCGCTAAAGCTACTGACCGTAACATCGCGCTGGCTACACATTGTTGTAGGCCAGCACGGAGAGCTATAGAATAAATACGCGACACAATTGCACAAAGGCATTGAACACCTTGTGCACCCAATAAGAATTTCAGTCCGAACTTCGGCATTCCCTACTGCGCTCAGTTTTGCAACTGCGCGCATTTGTTGCAGTTCGGCAGGCGAAGGCGAACACTATGACGGTCACTAACTACGTGGTCCCCCACTCTGGGTTTGGTGAACCTCGCCGCCTCACGGTTGATGCCGTTAACCCGGAGATGTTCCTGCAACTGCTCTCCCTGGCGGATAACAACCACCTCAACGTCACCCTGTGTGGGCACTCAAGCTCCGGCTTCCGCGTCCGGTATGAAGATGACATCGTTGGCGTCATCCCCGCTTCCCAATCCGCCGATTACACGGAATTGGATTGGATCATTAGCGCGGGTTTGACCCCACAGGCCACTGCAGAAATTTCGCTCCGCGAGGACGCGGTGGAAGAAACCGTTCCGGCATTCGAAGTTCTCCTCCCGGAGCCAGGCCTGTGCGTCCCGATCAATGTTCCCCCGGCTCAGCGATGGGGCATGCTCGACGGCGACCGCGCCCTTCGCATCACTGACTTTTCGGCCCACACCCGTTCCCTGCCGAAGCACCCTGCGCATCTACTCGTGCGCTTGACTAACAGCCGGCGCTTCTTCCACCGCGCCATCGAGGTTCATCTCGATGACAAGCTCATCGCCACCGTTCCGCGCGATCAGGCCACGTGGCTGAGCGATACCATCGCGGGTTTCAAGCACGAGGGTCTCATTGCCATTGCGCGCGCCTACTTCACACCGGATGATAAATCCCCAGCCCTGACCGTCTACTCCGAAGAAGGAACACCAGACGCTCACGTCGCCGTGGGGACCGCCGGCGTCATCGCTGCCGCCGCTGGCGCGGTTGCCGCGACGGCCACAAACACCGATAGGGCTCATGCAGCAACCGCTCCGGTAGGCGGGTTCCAGGCAACGGGCACGGCACACACCGCAAGTTCCGCTGCCACACAGGGCGCACAAGTCCTCTCCTTGAAATCCTTCGGGACCGCCGCAACAGTTGGCTCAAAGATCGCCGCTGCTAGTACTGGTGTCAAGCTGGTGTGCGCGGCAAGCGTTGCCGTCATCATCGGCGGAACCGCTAGCTTTGTATCCTCTGTGCACGCACTTCACTCCGCCCCCAATCAGGTTGCTGACTCGGCTTTAGAGGAGCACACCACTTCGCTCCTTGCCCCCAGCCCGGCCAATAATGCAGAAGCTGACGCCGCGCTTTCCAGCGAAGCTGACGCAACCGAGGACACGGCTGCAGGCGCCCACCGCCCCGATAACCAGGGGCACTCGGTAGCACCACGCGCCCTCGACCGAACCACTTCCTCGACTCCGGCGGAGCCAACGGAACTGTCTGAGCCGACGGAGCCGATTAAGCTGGCCGAGCCCACGCAACGTGCAGAGCTCGTCACGCCCGGAGAGGCAATCCCTTCCCCGCGCAACACGCACCACGCTGAAGTCACACCGCCAGCACCGCGGGAAACCGAAGCCACAGAAGAGTCCACGTCGCGCACGTCACGGCCCTGCCAGGAGGATTCCACCTCCACCACCACAACTACGAGCGCACCTAGCTCCACGCGGAGCGTGCCGACGTCCTCGCCTTCGGCGACCCCAACTTCTTCGACGACACCGACCTCATCAACTTCGGCGCCGAAGACGACTGCTACGACGCCAACGTCCCGCACCACCACACCTGTCAGCACTCCGCCCACGACTACGCCAGCGGAGTCGACTACTCCTGCACCGACGACCTCCAAGCCCGCTGCATCCACGACTGCTACGCCAACCACGACAAAGACTCAGCAGCCCAAGCCCAGCACCTCGTCTCAACCAAGCACCACGACTAAGCCCAGCACCTCGTCTAAGCCGAGCACTTCGCCCAAGCCGAGCACCACACCTAAGCCCAGCACCACGCCGAAGCCGGAACAGACTTCTGAGCCCACACCAGACCGCACTCCTGAGCCGAGCCGTGAGCCCGAACCGACCCCCGAGCCCACGCCAGACCACGACGGCTGGGTCATCATCATCGAGGCCGACTAGTCCGCAACACGCCCTGCCTCGCTGCCAATTCGGGGGATACGGCAGCTTCACGTGTGCCCTTTCCAGCTTCCTCGCGGTTGGGTACTAAACTGTGAACAATGACTACGACACCCGGCCCCACCGAACCTGCAGCGCAGCTCAGCGCAGCAGAGACGCCGGCCGCGGCGTCGCCACAATCCAGCGCCCCGAAACCAGGACCGCGCCCTCACTCAGCTGAGAACAAGCAGAACAGCAAAGAAGATAGGGCGTCGGCCCGCGAAGCAGCCCTCGCTGCCTTCCCCTTTGTTGCGCTGACCATCCAGACCACTGGCATTCACCCCTCCACAGGTCGGTTGCTTACCGTGGATGCGCTAACACTCAACACCGCGGGTGAAACCGGCCAAGAGTTCCACGCCGTCCTCAACCCCGGCGAAGACCCTGGCCCCCGGCATCTTCACGGCTTGAGCGCTGAGGAAATCCAGACGGGTCAGTCCTTTTCCATGTTGCTCAAGCCGCTGGATCGGCTCATCGATGGCCGCACGCTCATCGTCCACGACGCCCCGTACACCTGGGGTTTCATCGTCGCCGAAGCGCGCCGCGCGATGACTGCCGCCGCTCGTCAAAACCGCGCGCGCAACCGCAACCGCGGCAAAGGCCGGCGCCGTCGCTTCAAGGTGGGACACGTTCCCACCCCAGTAACCATCGTGGATACGCTTGCCACCGCTCGCCGCCAAAGCGTGTGGGGCACCGATATCCGCCTAGCGGCCGTCGCACGGGATACCGGTCTTCCTGCGCCCGACCCCACCGCCAGCGTCGCCCGTGCGCAACGACCGGAAAAGGACACCTCCCGCGAGGCAACCCGTCTGCTCGTGGACCTCTACCGTGCGCAAGCCGCGGGCCCGCTCAGCAGCGCGGCACCGGATGAGCTGCGAGCTGATCGCTTTGGGCTACAGCGCTCCCACGTCCGCGTCGACGCTGCCGAAGCTCCCCGTCAGCACCACAACCCCGGCCCCTATGTGCCCGGCAAGGAACTCATCCGTGGCATGGAGATCGTCGTTGCCCCGGAGATCACCGAGGACCCCGACACCATCATCGCGGCGTTGGCCCGTGAGGAGCTGAACTACTCGGAGAAGCTCTCCCGCGAGACGTCCCTCGTGGTCTGCAACATCACCACCAACCTCGTGGGCAAGCCCATGCACGCTCACCGCAAGGACATCCCGCTGATGTCCGATGTTGCCTTCCTCGCGGCCCTTGAGCGCATCGAGGAACCGACCGAACCCGAAGAGCAATCCACCTCCGGCGCAACGAGCAATTCGGGTAAGCGCCACAGCAGTGGGCAGCCCAACCGCAATCGTTCCACGAACAAGAACCGCCGCCGCTCGCGTCGCAAGTCCTCCAACGCCCAGCACTCCCCTAAACAAGGACAAGGGCAGAAGAAGCACCAGGGCTCCCCGGCCGACGGATCCGCAAGCGACAAGCCTGCTCAGTCGGACTCCAACTCGAACAACCGGAATAAGGGCGGCAACAAAGGGCGCCGGCGTCGCCGCCGCGGCGGACGCGGCCGTCGCAGCAACGGCAACCAGCAGAACCAGCAAAACTCGGGACACAACCGCTCCCACAACACCGATAGCTAGCGTCCCCCGACTACTCTGGGGAGCATGAATTTTAACTTCCGAAGCGCGTTTTCTTCCGCGCGCACCGCGGTTGCGACCTCCGCCGCGGCGTTGGCCACCACTGCCTCGCGCGCCACGGGCCGCGGTGCGGGCGGCATGATCGGCGGGCTCATCGCTAACGCCATTGACCCCACTATCATGCAAAACCTGGCCAAGCAGCGCCCAGCCGTCTTGGTCACCGGAACCAACGGCAAGTCCACGACCACGCGGATGCTCGCCGCAGCCGTGCGCACTACGCACACCGTGGCCACCAATGATGGCGGCGACAACATGGATGCGGGAATCATCTCCGCGCTCTTAGCTGGCAAGGATGCAAGCCATCTTGTCTTAGAAGTAGACGAGCTCCATGTCCCCCACGTTGCGGATAACCTCAACCCCACAGCGCTCGTGCTGCTGAACCTCTCCCGCGACCAGCTGGATCGCGTCGGTGAGATCAACAAGATTGAGCGCGCCCTGCGCGGCGCCGTCGAGGCCCACCCGGACATGCTCGTCATCGCCAACTGTGATGACGTCCTCATGACCTCCGTGGCCTATGACGCAAAGAATGTCATTTGGGTGTCCGCGGGTGCCGGCTGGATGGGTGAATCCGTCACTTGTCCACGCACCGGCGGCCACATCGTGCGTGACGGTGAGGACTGGCGCGCGGTCAAGCCGCTTGCCGACGGCCGCGAGTTCCGCCGCCCCACCCCCACCTGGGCGGTGACGGAGGAGGGCATTGTGAGCCCGGGGGGCGTCGACAAGCTCAAGCTTGCTCTACCGGGACGGGCCAACCGCGGTAACGCCGCCCAGGCCGTCGCCGCTGCCGTGGAGGCCTTCGGCGTGGACCGCCACAAGGCTATCGCCGCTGCCGAAAGCGTCAACGACGTAGCCGGACGCTACTCCACCATCACGCTGGGCAAACGCGAAATCCGCCTGCTCTTGGCTAAGAATCCGGCCGGCTGGCAGGAGGCGCTGTCCATGGTGGACCGTGACGCCGATGGCTTGGTCATCGCCACTAACGGCCACGTGGCCGACGGTATTGATATGTCCTGGCTCTGGGACGTGCGCTTCGAGGATTTCGAAGGCATCCCCGTCAAGGCAGCCGGCGAGCGCGGCACGGATCTAGCAGTGCGTTTGGTCTACGCGGATATCTCGCACGAGCTCATTGCAGACCCGCTCACCGCTATTCAATCCTGCCCGGAAGGCCGCATCGAGGTTTTGGCCAACTACACCGCCTTCCGCGATCTGAAGAAGGCACTCACCGCCGCAGCAGCAAAGGAGCACTCGAATGACTAGCCTGCAGATTGGCCTCATCCTCCCTGACATCCTGGGCACCTACGGCGATGACGGCAACGCCCTAGTCCTGCGCCAGCGCACCCGCATGCGCGGCCACGAGGCGGAGATTGTCCCCATCAAGCTGGGTGAGCCGGTGCCGGAATCCTTTGATGTCTACACCCTCGGCGGCGGCGAGGACACCGCGCAGATTCTCGCCGCGGAGCACCTCATCGCTGACGGTGGCCTCACCCGCGCTGCCTCCGCAGGTCGCCCGATTCTGGCAATTTGCGCGGGCCTGCAGGTACTCGGCGAGTCCTTCCGTGCATCTGGCCGCGTGGTGGATGGCGTGGGGCTTATCGACGCCACCACCGCCTCCATGGCCGAGCGCGCCATCGGCGAGGTAGCCACCGAACCCACCAAGGCCGGCATCACCGCTGAGCTCACCGAGCCTCTCACCGGTTTTGAAAACCACATGGGTGCCACCATCCTGGGGCCTGCCGCCCAGCCGCTGGGAACGCTCACACGCGGAACCGGCAATGCGGATACCGCTGCCATCCTGGATCTCTCCGACAGGGCCGTCCAGCGCGGCGCCGAGGGCGCGGTGCAGGGCAGCGTCATCGCCACCTACATGCACGGTCCGGTCTTGGCGCGCAACCCGCAGCTGGCGGACCTGTTGCTGGCTAAGGCCATGGGAGTCGCACTCAGCGAACTCGAGCCCTTGAACATCCCCGCCATTGATCAGCTGCGCACCGAGCGTTTTAATGCCTCGGAGCCGCCGCGCTCGCAGCGCTAGGGGCGCTCGGAGGCACCGCGCCGCTAGACCGTCAGGCGGCCGCTCAACGCACGCGAGAGCGTCAGCTCATCGACGAACTCAAGGTCGCCTCCCAGCGGCATGCCGGAGGCCAGGCGCGTGATCTTCAGTCCCGGGAAGTCTCGTAGCAGGCGCACGAGGTAGGCCGCGGTAGCCTCGCCTTCGGTGTTGGGATCGGTGGCGAGGATGACTTCGGTGATGTCCGGGGAGTCGTCGTAAAGCGGCACCTCCGGGGTGGAATCCGCAAGCTCTCGGTCCGGTAGTACGCCGCCGAGGCGCTGCAGCAGTTGCGAGATGTTGAGGTCTTTCGGGCCCACGTTGGCCAGCGGGTCGAGCGCGCCGCCCAGTACGTGGTAGCGGCCGTTATACTCGCCGGTGCGCTCGATGACCTGGATGTCCTTGGGCTCTTCCACCACGCAGATAGTGGAAGCATCGCGCTGCGAGTTCACGCAAATGCGGCAGACTTCCTCGCGGGAAATATTGCAGCAGATACGGCAGAAAGTCACACCATCACGCACCGCTCCCAGTGCCTTCTGGAGGCGGTCGATCTCCTCCGGGTCTTGATGCAGAACGTGGAAGGCGATGCGTTGCGCTGACTTCGGGCCAATACCCGGCAGGCGCGAGAACTCATCGATGAGATCCTGCAGTGGTCCTTCAAACACGCAATGCTCCCCTCACTTAACAATCCCCACGACCTTGACGGCCGGAGACACAACAAAAGGCCGCGCCGCCCTCCGTGAAGAGAGCAACAACGGCCTTTAAGTCTAACGCGCGGCTTACTGGTTACCGCCGAAGACATCCTGGATGGACGGACCATCATAGTTTTGCTGGGACTGGCCCATCCCCTGGGACAGCGGGCCAATCTTCTCCTGTGCCAGGCGGCCAGCTGCGGCGTGGGCCTCCTTGAAGGCACCGACGATGAGGTCCTGGAGGGTATCGATGTCCTCTGGGTCCACCACGGACTTATCAATGGAGATGCTCTGCAGCTCAGCGCCACCGGTCATGGTGACCTTCACCAGGCCATTGCCTGCGCTGCCCTCGACGGTGGCGGCCAGGATTTCCTTCTGTGCCTTTTCTAGTTCAGCCTGGACGCGAGCGGCCTGCGCCAGGATCTCGTTCATGTCATTTGCCTGCTGCATCGGGTCGTTCTCAGTCATGCTAAAAGTCCTTTCGTGCGGTTATTTTCACTACGCGACAAGTGTACAGATGCCGCGCTACAGTCGCCGCGCTCCCAACTCCTGTGCGAGGAGCTCCATGGCGACCTCCGTGGCGTTGCGGTGGTCCATCTCTCCGGCGCTCTGCGCGGCCTCTATCATCTCGCGTTCCTCGTCCGCGCGGGTGTATTCCGGCTGCGGTGCGGGCGCTTGCTGGGGCGCTGACTGCTGCGGCATTCCAGGCTCCTGGCCTGCGCTTTCCGACGCCCCATTCGCCCCCGCCGGCGGACCGTACTCCTCCGGCGGTGCCTCGAACTCGCCTTCGTCTGGGCCCGGCTCCGGCGGCAGCGGAACGCCGTTGCCGAACTTGGGAACCTTGGAAAACTCTTCATCGCGTTGGGCCGCGACCTGGGTCGCCTGCGCGATGCGTGATCGCCATTGGCTGCCACGAGCCTCCCTCTTTGGGGGCACCGCCGCCCCACGCGGGGCGGCCTCCGACCGCTGTGGTTCTGCCGGCGGGCGCGAGTCTACCTTCTCGCGCGCACCGTGCTGGGGCTGGGGTTGCTCCTTCGTCGTTTCAGACGACGGAGCCTGCTGCCCGATTTGGCGCGGCGCGCCCCATGGATCATCGCTGGCGTTATTGGGTTCCTTCGCTGCCGGACTCTCTGCCTCCTCGTCGGGCTCGGCGGCCTCACGTTGCGGTTGGTTGGGATTCCACTGGGTGCGCTGGGTGGGCTCTGGCACCGTGAAACCGTGTGCCTTCGGGTCGGTACCGATAACACACGTGACCTTCACTTCTCGGCTGAGCTCTTCCTTGAGGACGGTCACGATGACCTCATTGGTGCCTGGCGAATTAATGCGTTCAGCCAACGCGCCCGTGGTGTGTCCAAGGACGAGAGTCTCATCCCGCACGCCGAGGACACGGGCTTCGGCGAGCATGATTTCAGCGACCTTATTACGCCGCCCAATCGTGGCGCGCAGATCAGACCACCGCCCGCGAATCTCCGCGGCAAGGTCTTGCGGTTGCTCAGGCTCAGACTGCTGTTCTTGCGTCTTTTCTTGAGCCTGTTCTTGCCGTTCGTGTTGTACCGGCTGTTCTGCTTGCTCCGCGTGCTGCGGTTGTTCGCGCTGCTCCTGTTGCTGGTGATCCGGCTGCTGTTGGCCCTGTTCCGGCTGCGGATCAGGCTGCGCTTCCGGCTGTGCAGGGCGCTCCGGTGCCGGAGGTTGTGAAACCTCGGGAGCTGGAGTCTGCTGCGCCTGCTGGGCTGCTTCTTGAGCCCTGTCGGCCTGCTGTGGTTGCTGCTGTGCTTGTTGCTGCTGGGCCTCCTGCTTCGCTGCCTGACGGCTGCGACGCTGCGCGATGATGGCCGCGGCAGCGGCCGCCGGATCCTGTGCGCTGGCGACCGCAGATGGCTGGCGCTGCGCAGGCGCGGAGCCCTGCCCCGCGGGTGCGGAAGGCTGTGCCCCCGCACCTTGTGGCAAGGCACTGGGTACCTGACCGGCAGCTGCCGCCGCGGGGGCGGAGCCAACGATCAAGTGAGCACAGAGGATTTCTAGAAGTAGGCGCGGGGACGTTGCACCCCGCAGGGAGGACACGCGCTCATTGACAGTTTCCGCCAAGTAGGCCAGCTGCGGACCGGAGAAACGCTGCGCCTGGGCGGTAAGGACTTCCCCGCGATCAGTCGGCGCCGAGACCAAACCTTCCTCCAATGCGGAGGGCACGGCCTGCAGGATCATCAGATCCCGCAAGCGATCCAACAGGTCGATGGCAAAGCGGCGAGGTTCGTGGCCGGCTTCAATGACATCGTCGACAAGCCGGAAAAGCCCCGCCTTGTCCTGACTAGCCAGGGCATCCACCGTATTATCCAGCAACCCCACGTCCGTGACACCCAGAAGCGGGCGGGCTACCTCGTAGGTCAAGCCATCGGGGCCCGCACCCGCCAACAGCTGGTCAAGGATGGACAAGGTATCACGCGGCGAACCCCCGCCAGCCTGGATGACCATGGGGTACACGGTGTCATCCACGTGGACGTTCTCCGAGGCCACGGTGCGCTCCAGCAGCCCCTTCATCGCCGGCGGGGTCAGCAGACGGAAGGGATAGTGGTGGGTACGCGAGCGGATGGTGCCGATGATCTTCTCCGGCTCCGTCGTGGCGAAGATGAAGATGACGTGCTCCGGCGGCTCCTCGACAACCTTGAGCAAGGCATTCGCACCGGAGGCAGAAATCATGTGGGCCTCATCGATGATGAAGATGCGGTAGCGCGACTCCGCCGGCGCGTAGTAGGCGCGGTCACGCAACTCGCGCATATCCTCCACACCGTTGTGGGAGGCGGCGTCGAGCTCCGTGACGTCGAGGTTGCCCGGACCACCCGGGGCCAGCGAGACACACGAATCGCACACACCGCACGGCGTTGAGGTTGGCCCCTGCTCACAATTCAGCGAGCGGGCCATGATGCGCGCCGACGACGTCTTTCCGCAGCCACGCGGGCCGGAAAAGAGGTACGCATGGTTAATGCGCCCCGCATCGAGGGCGGCGGATAAAGGCGTGGTGACCTGCTCTTGGCCTACCACTTCCGCGAAGGTTGCTGGACGATATTTCCGGTAAAGAGCCACGGTTAGTCAGTGTAGCGTCTCAACCCGACACGTCACTCTGAGCGCTTCCAATCCAGCAGATCGATGCCTTGTTCAGCCACCGCTTGTTGCAGCGCCGGCACGCCTTCCTCAACGGCGTAGGCATACTCGGCGTCGCTTAGCATGAGCAATTGGCACACCAGCGTCAGGCGCTCCTTTTCCGCCAGCTGCGGGGTCTGTCCGCCCCACAAGTATGGGGCGATGAGCATGCCATGGCGCACGCTGAAATGAGCGAAGCGCTCGTCATCCTCCGCAAAAAGCTTGGGCAAGAGCAAGCCCGGCTGCGCGGGCAGCAGCCCTGCGGCTTGTTTAAGCAATGCCGCTGCCGCGCTCACCGCAGCGGCAACCTCCGATTGGCCGGTGCGTGCAACGGTGAGCAGTTCGCAGCGCACATCGATCCCCTGCTCGGCATGCGCCAGCCCGGTATCGACGTCAGCAAAGCCACACGTGACCGCGAGGGATTGCTCACCCTCCAGCGAGGCTAAGCCCAAGCGCTGCCCCTCGACATTTTTGAACTCGAGGTCAGCCGGGATGATCTGGTCGAGCCAGTAGGCCGTCTCGTCGGAGTTGATTGCCTTATGCCCCCAGCTTCTCTAGTGCGGCGAGCAGCACGCAGGTGGCCACGCCATCCATTGCTGCCTCGACTTCTTCCTGCGGCGGCAGGGACGGTGCCAAGCGAATGTTGTGGTCCTTGGCGTCCTCGCCGTACGGGAAGGCAGAGCCAGCCTGGGTCAGGAGAATGCCCGCGTCACGGGCCAGCTCCCACACGCGGGTGGCGGTACCCTCCATCACGTTGAGGGAGATGAAGTAGCCGCCCTTGGGGTGGGTCCAGTCCGCGATCTCATGGTGGGTGAGGTTCTTATCCAGGATGCGAAGAACCGCCTCGAACTTCGGCGCCAGCAGCGCAGCATGGCGGCGCATGATTGCGCGCACGCCCTCAGCGGAACCGAAGAACTCGTAGTGCGCGAGCTGGTTGATCTTGTTCGGGCCAATGCCGCGGATACCGGCGTGCTCCAGGTACCACTCGAGGTTGTCTTCGGAGGAACCGAAGAAGCTCACACCGGAACCGGCGAAGGTGATCTTCGATGACGAGGACATAGCCCAGAAGCGGTCCGGGTTTCCTTCCTGTTCCGCGATCTCCAGAATCGGCAGAACCTCCGGGAAGTCCTCGGTCAGCGTGTGCACGGCATAAGCGTTGTCCCACACGATGCGGAAGTCCGGTGCGCCGGTCTCCATCGCAGCGAGGCGGCGGGTCTTCTCTTCCGAGATGACGGCACCCGTGGGGTTGGAGAACATCGGCACAACCCACATGCCCTTAACCTGCGGGTCCTTGGCAAGCTCCTCGACTGCTTCGATGTCCGGGCCATCTTCTTCCATCGGCACCGAAATCAGCTCGAAGCCGAAGGATTCCGTGATGGCGAAGTGGCGGTCATAACCCGGGGTGGGGCAAATCCACTTGATGGTCTCTTCCTTGGACCACGGCTTCTCAGAGCTGTTAGTGCCAAAGGTGTAGGCCCACAGGATGAGGTCATACATGATGTTCAGGGAGGAAGAATCCGCCGCGACGAGGAGCTCTGGGTCCATGTTGGTGAGCTTGCCCCAGAGATCGCGCAGCTCCTTGATGCCCTTCTGGTTGCCGTAGTTGCGCAGGTCATTGCCGGCAGCGTCGGTGTAGTGACCACGGCCCGGCAGGACGAGCAGGTCATTAGACAGATCCAGCTGGGCCTTGGACGGCTTACCGCGGGTCAAGTCAAGATCCAACCCCTCAGCCTTGAGGGCCTCGTAGTCCTTGCGCACCTGCGCGGCAAGCTCATCAAGCTCGGACTTTTCAAGATTAAGAAGAGACATCCGTCTTCCTTCCGGGACGTAGTGCGGGCATATGGCAACCATACTAACGCCCCGTCACATCCCCCGTGTGAAGGCATACATACAAAAAGGGGACCCCGCGCACCCGCCAGAGCCTCCTGACCCTTGCTGCATTCCTGCCCTGGGGGAGTTCAGAGGATGGACGCCACGCGGAATCCTGCGGTCTAGCCTAGCGCGCCTTGCTTGTCGACGCCAAACCGCTCCCCCGCCACCCAACTCCCCACTCCGCTTCCAAGCGCACTCCCCGCCTCAAGCCACTAGATTCTTAAGTTTTCGCCCCTGACCTGGCGATTTTGCTTCATTAGGGGGCTCATGTAATGTTTTCCAGCGGAGGATTCGACTAGCGGCCTATGTCACACGCCTGGAACGCGTGCGGGAGTCACATCCCTCAGGGGTTCAAATCCCCTATCCTCCGCCATTGGGAAGTCCCCTGGATGTCATCATCCAGGGGACTTCTCCTCATGCGCAGGTGGCAGATTCTAGTGGTCGCGGATACACGGTTTTAGATTTCGTTGGCATAGCCTAGGAGTTCGGCCATTTCTTCGGCTGGTATTGCAAATCCTAGGGTTGCGCGTGGTCTTCTTCTTAACCACGTAGGCCGAGTTTCCCGCAGTCGTAGGCGACTATTGTCGATACGACTGCGGACAGCGAGATATCCCATGAGCTGTTTGGCTAAGAGGTAGCCAGGAATGGGTGGAACATTTGTGATCATGTCGACCGTGCTGTCGCATGGTATCTCTTCCGAAATCGCCTACGCCTTGCCGCTAGGGGCTTCTACTTGCTTGAGCTGACAGACAACAACCGGCAAGGCGCTACCTCAGTCTTCAATGAGTCGGCGTCTTTCTATATGACAAACCTAGACTGAGCATATCCCTATTACTCTTTACTCCTCCTTTTAGCTGATGCAGCAACTGAAAGAGCTATTCCTAGAAGGGCCATAGGAAGCCCAAGATTAGTAAGCCGAGTTTCCCAAAATAAGCCCGCTATACACAACAAAGCGCCTGCAATGAGAATGACAAGGGTAAAGACTTTAAATAGTTTCATTTCTGTCAGATGCGAGTTTTTGGTACCGGTGTTCTGG
>NZ_KV816275.1:0-165869 GCF_001814395.1 Corynebacterium sp. HMSC059E07 | reverse complement strand
TATAGAAGATGAAGCCGAGGATGTAGTCCTTGTAATCCTGCGCTTCGATCTTTGAGCGTACCGACGATACCGTACAGCGAGAAGATTTTACTTTCTAAGTGCATGGCTTGGGGGGAGCGGCGAAGTCCTACGTGGTGCAGGATTCAAAGCCCCAAATGGCGATTCCAGCACAAAACAGAAAAGGCCCCTACCGGTGTTTCCACTGGTAGGGGCGGGAAGTTGGTAGCGGGGGCAGGATTCGAACCTACGACCTCTGGGTTATGAGCCCAGCGAGCTACCGAGCTGCTCCACCCCGCGTCGAGATGTACTTCCGAACATCAAGCGCTTCAGCACACTGTGGTTAATCACTAGGATTTTTACCCCGTGTGCCGGCGACTCATGTAACTATACAGACGCCATGGCGCCTACCCAAATCCCCTGGGCAGGCGCCATTTCTCTGGACTACGTGGAGCTACTACTGAGACTGCAGCGAGCGGTACTCCTCCACTGCCTTGTCCAGCTCGTCCAAGGCCTTGCCGTACTCCTCAAAGGAACCGTTCTTAGCCTTGTCCACGCCATCGAGAGCCTTGTTGATGGCGTCGATAGCCTCGCCTTCACTCGATGCCTTCGGAGCGGAGGCCGGTGCGGAAGCGTCGGAGTCCTTGGAGTCAGCCGCGTCCTTCTTGTCACCGCCAGTGTTTCCAGCCTGGTCACCGTCCTTGCCGGTATCGCCTTCGATCTCCGTGATGTTCTGCGCGGCCTTCGGGTCGATTCCAACCTGGTCCAGGGCCTCACCGATGGTCGGGGCATAGCCCACACGGCCCTTGTAGGACACCAGCACGCGCAGCAGCTTCGGGAACGCGGACTCTTGGCCCTTACGCTGCGAGTAAATCGGCTCGAGGTAGAGGATCTCCCCATCCCCCACTGGCAGCGCCAAGAGGTTACCGTTCTTCAGGTCATTCGAGCCCTGCCACAGCGTGCGGTCACGCGCCACCTGGTCGGAAGACATCATCGCGTCCTGTGCCTGCTTCGGGCCCTGGGTCTGGGTATTCGTCGGCAGCACGCGCACGGTGATGTTGCCGTAATTGTCCGGGTCAGAGGACACCGCCATGTGTGCGGAGAGGAACTGACGGTTCAGGCCACGGTAGGAAGTGATGAGCTGGAAGCTCGGCTTCTTGGTCTCCGGGTCGGCTGCCAACACGTAGTACGGCGGCTGGTTCAGTCCCTGAGATTCACCGGCGGTGGGGTCCTCCGGCACGGACCAGAAGGCATCGTTGTTGAAGAAGACGCCCGGGTCATCCACGTGGTACTTGGCCAGCAGATTGCGCTGCACCTTGAACATGTCCTCCGGGTAGCGCAGGTGCTGGCGCAGTTCGTCGGAGATCTCCGACTCTGGCTTGACGACGCCCGGGAACACACCCTCCCACGCCTTGAGCACGGGGTCCTCGGTGTCGAACTCGTAGAGATCGACGGTGCCATCGTAGGCGTCGACAGTCGCCTTGACCGAGTTGCGGATGTAGCCCACTTGGTCGTTGACCAAGCGCTGCGTCGTGCCCGTCGGGTTCTGAGTGTCCTGGGTGGTCTCCGTCAGGGAGGTGCGCTGCGAGTACGGCAAGGAATCCAGCGTGGTGTAGCCGTCCACGACCCACTTGACGCGGCCGTCGATAACCGCCGGGTAGGTGGAGGAATCCGTGGTCAGCCACGGGGCGACCTTCTCCACGCGCTCGCGCGGATCGCGGTCATAGAGCAGCTTGGATTCCGAGCCGACACGATCCGAGAGCAGGAAGTTTAGCTCCTGGTATTTCAAGGCGTAGGCAGTGCGGTCAACGATGTTTCCGATGTCTACGCCACCCTTACCGTCGTAGGTGTAGGTGGAGGTATCGGTATCGTATTCCACCGGTTTATCGCCGGTCTTGCCCACGATGGCGTAGTCCATGCCATCCTGTGCGCTAGCGATCACAGGGCCGAAGTAGGTGCGCGGCTGGTCAACCTTGATGCCGAGGGATTCCTCAGCGTTCTTGGTCTCGCCCTCGCCTTCGGCGTCCTTGCCCGCCTGGGTCTGCAGGTCAGCAACAGTGAAGATGGGGAAACCACCGCGGGCGGAGCCGGCGTCACGAGCCACCTCATCGACGGTATTTGCCTGCGCGGCGATAAAGCCGTTGCCGTGGGTGTACACGGTGTGGCGGTTGATCCAGTTTTGCTGGTTCTCCTGCAGCTCGTTGGGGTCCAGCTCGCGCGCGGCAACCACGAAGTCACGCAGCTCGCCGTCGATTTCATAGCGATCCATGGCTAGCGTTTCTGGGAAGCCATAGAAGTTCTTCAGCTGCTGCATCTGGGTGAACGTCGGCGCCAAAATGTCCGGGTCCAGCAGGCGCAGGTTGGAAATGGTGGAGTCATCGGAGGCGACCTTGTCATCGGAGACGTCGTCAGCACCCCAGTTCTCCTCGTAGGTCACCTTGTCATCGGTGAGGCCATAAGCAAAACGCGTGGACTCAATGTTGCGGGAGATGGACTCCGCCTCTTTAGCCTGGCGGTTCGGGTTCACGGAGAAGCGCTCCATGATGAGCGGCCAGCCCTGACCAATAACCAAGGAAGACAGCACCATGAGCACCACGGCCAGGCCGGGGATGCGCAAGTCCTTGATCACGACGGCAGAGAAAATCGCCACGGCCACGAACACGCCGATGATCATCAGAATGATCTTCGCCGGCAGGTAGGCGTTGATATCCGTGTAGGAACCACCCGTAAACAGCGAGTGCTGGTTATACAACAACTCATAGCGGCCCAGCCAGTATCCAGCCACCTGAAGCAGCATCCAGATTCCGGCGGTCACAGCAAGTTGAGTGCGCGCCGACTTCGACAGCGAACCACGCACACCCGAGGCGCGGTTACCCAGGCGAATGCCACCGAGAATGTAATGCCCCACGAGTGCGATGAGGAAGCACACGGCAACCAGCATGGAAGCAGCGCTGACCAGCATCGACCACACCGGCAGGCGGAAGGCGTAGAAGCCGAGATCGTGGTTGAACTGCGGGTCAGCCACCCCAAAGTCATGGGAGTTCAGGAAGAGCATGACGGTGCGCCAATTTGCCTGGCCCAGCAGGCCAGAGACAACGCCGACGAGGACTGGGATGACCTTGAGGAAGACCCTCATCGTGCTTTCAATGGATTTGCGATATTGATAAACCGGGGAATTGAAATCCGCCATGTCCATCGAATCGCCGCGCCCGCGCCAGACAATCAGCCCTGCTACGTAGGTGACGGCCGCCGCCACTAGTCCGAAGAAGATGAAGAGCACGATGCGCGTGATCAGGGTCTTGGTGAAGACCCCGCGGTACTCAATCGCGCCGAACCACTTCCAATCCGTGTAGAAGCCCACGAGCATGGGGCCAATGAACAAGAGGACCGCGATGATGGCGACAACCCACGAGAGAAACTTGGGCGGACGTTTCATCGGGGCGGTGGGTCGGTTGAGTCCGGAAGCCAACTCCAGCTCCAATCAAGTGTCGTGCGAATATAGAGGTATCAAGCTTCTAGTCTAGAGAAGCACTATGACCGTCAACGAACAAGGACGCTTATGAGTTCCCAACCTTCCTCCCAGCCCGCTGTACACCGCGCGCTCAACAAGGCCATGCGCGAGGCCGTGGATTTCATCCACGCCGAGGGTTGGGATGCACCTCCTACCCTTTTTGCTCTCGTCCCCACTGAGCTGGTGGCCGCACAGCTCGGTGACGTCGATGACTCCTCTCCCCTCACCCTCGTGGTGCAGGAATTGCCGGAGGGCATCGAGCCGGGCTCGGAGCACCTCGCGGACTACGTCTCGCGGCTGGCGTGGCCGCGGGAGATCGCCGGCGTCATCCTGGCACAGGAGATCATGTTCAAGGACACCGCGGACGCCGCGCTTGGCGACGCCCGCCCCGCGCGCCTCTTCTCCGGAGTCCTGCGGGCTACCGCCATGGCCGGCAGTTCCACAGCCGATTCGGAGGATATCGACGAGGACGGCGCCGAACTCACGCTTCTTCAGCTGCGCCCCACGGAGGAGGAACTGGCAGAAGCTGGCCCCTTCGCGCAGGACGATATTCAGCTGCGCGGCGGCCCGAACGTGGCACCGGGGGTCATCGCCGCCCTGCGCTACGGATTGGAGCAAGATCCGGAGGAGATGCTCTAATCGGCTCAACCTCTCATCGACTAAACTCAGTCTGCAGTGGCCATTAACGCTCAGCTCTCGGGGCTGGGCACGGAATCGATAGAGGAGTCTCTCGTGCGCTTGACATCTCGCTTCACCGCCGCAGCATCGGCCGTGCTTGCCACCGGCTGCCTGCTCACCGCATGTGGGAAGGACGATGCGCCCTCCCCCGAGCCGGCTCCTGCAAGCGAAGAAACCACTGCAGCCGCGGAGAAATCCAGCGCGCCGGCCCCGGCAACCACTGCCGAGGAATCCGAGACGCTCTCTCCTGCCGCATCCGAGACTGAGACCAGCTCGGACGCGGAGGAAGAATCCTCAACCCGCAGCTCCGCCGACCGAAAAGACAAAGACAAGGACTCCAGCGAGTCCGCTGAGCCCAGTGGCAAGTTCACCGACTCTGTGGAGCAGGCTTATGAGATCTTCGGTGGGCTCGTCCCGGAGGAGATCTTCGCTCAATTCGACCGCTGCGATCCCAACGGCGTGACGGATTCCTTCAACTGCTCCGGTTCCGAGGTGGGACAGTTCCAGTTCTTCAAGTCCAAGACCAAAGCTTCCCAGACCACTCAAGTTCTCACCGAGCTGCGCAGCTCCCGCGTCATCGAGGACAGTGGCAACCGCGTGGTGGGCTGGTCCATGCTGGGCAACACGGCCATCCTCACCGTCGTGGACAACGACGAAGGCCTCATCATGCAGCAGATGATCTCCACGGACCAGGACGATCCGGAAGAGCGCCTCAAGGAGCTTGGCTTGGTCTAGGACCGCAACTTCCTTTAGGGCTAGCCTTCGCAGGTCTCGACGGGCTTGCCCTCTGCAAAGTCGTGCATGGCTGTGATGGCGTCATCCAGCGTGTGGACCTTGGCCACCACCATGTCGCCGGTGCCACGGCTGACCGCCTCCGCGCAATTATCTGCAGGTGCGAGGAAGAGCTCGGCGCCCGCTTCCTGCGCGGCGTGTACCTTGTGGACGATGCCACCAATGGGGCCGACCTCGCCGTCCTCACCGATGGTGCCCGTGCCGGCAACAAACCGGCCGCCGGTGAGATCCTCATCGGACAACTTGTCGATCACCGCCAACGTAAACATCATTCCGGCCGACGGTCCACCGATGTCCTGTAGGTTGTAATCCACGGTGATGTCTTCGGTGGGCACTGAGGTCATGAGGATGCCCAGCAAAGCTACGTCGTCGTGCTCTGGGTGTGCGCCGAGGGTCACCGGGACTGTCTTTTCCTCGCCCTTGCGAATAATCCCCAGCTTCACCTCATCGCCGGGCTTAAGAGCGCGGATCTTCTCCTGTATCTGGCCAGGCTCCGTGACCTTGTCGCCGTTGACGGCGGTGATGATGTCGGCGTCGTCAAGCGCGCCCGCAGCGGGACTGTCGTCGAGCACCTGTGCTACCTCGATACGCACGGGCTTGTGCAGGTAGTCCATGGCTGCGACGGTGGCCGCTGACTCAGACTGGGTAAAAGCCTGTTGATTGGCTTCCTGAACTTCCTCATCCGTCTTGCCTTGCGGGATGACGCTGCCGATGGGGACGATGGTGTCATCGGTGAAAAGCCACCGCCCCAAAGCTTGAGCCAACGTCATGTTGGTGCGAACAGAGACCGTCGTCATGTTGAGATGCCCCTGCGGCTGAAACGTTTCCGGGGCCTCGACGTTGACCACCGGCTCCCCTTCCACTTCACCCAAGGTGTCCAGGGTAGGACCTGGTCCTTCGGCGGCGTACGGCACCGACAGGGTGATATCGGTGCCGGGGATGTGGTCGACGCTGAGCAGGGTTCCCGTCAACACCACCGGAATGGCTCCCCACGTCAAGGTGGACAGGCGGCGGGTTCGGGGGTTCTGCGAAGATTTCACGGAGGATCAGCCTACAGCCTCGTGATGCTTGTTCGCTCTCAGCGTTGCCGTGGTCCTAGAATCCGCACTAGGAAACCTAGTAGATTAGGCCCCATGAGCAACGGATTCGGTTTTTCCTTCCCCAATAACGACGATGACGATGATAACGATCGTCGCGACCAGAACCCGTTCGGCGCCTTCGGCTTCAGCGCGGGCAACGGTGGCCTAGGAGACTTGTTGAATCAGTTTGGCCAGATGCTCTCCGGTATGGGTTCTTCCATGAATTCCCCGGAGGGTGCAGGCCCGGTCAACTATGACCTGGCCAAGCGCATCGCGCACCAGCAGATCTCCGGCGATAAAGAGATCAATGATAAAGACCGCACCGCAGTGCAGGAGGCCGTGCGGTTGGCGGAACTGTGGTTGGATGATGCCACGATTCTGCCTACCGCATCCGGCACCGTGACCGCGTGGAATTCTGCGCAATGGTTGGATGAGACTCTGCCGATGTGGCAGCGCATGGTCACCCCGGTGGCGGAGCACATGAACTCCGCGCAGCTGGAATCCCTGCCGGAAGAAGCTCGCGAGATGATGGGGCCGATGACCTCGATGATGAACTCGATGTCCGGCATGAATTTCGGCATGAAGCTGGGCCATGCCCTGGGTGACTTGGCCGCGCAGGCGCTCACCGGTTCTGACTTCGGCTTGCCGGTTTCCCCCGCGGGCACCACCGCACTCTTGCCACACAATATTCAGGCCATCGCACGCGATCTCAATGTTCCGGGCCAAGAAGTGTTGGTCTATATCGGCGCCCGCGAGGCTGCCCGCCAGCGCCTGTTCAAGCATGTGCCGTGGTTGGTTGAGCGCCTCGTCTCCTCCGTGGAGGAATACGCCATGGGCTTGGTCATCGACACTTCTCACATCGAGGAAGCCACACACGAGCTCAACCTGGAGTCCGGTGACCCGCAGGCCATCCAGGATGCGATGAACAAGCTGCAGGGCATGGACCTGTCCCCGCGGATCACCTCCCGCAATGCGGGCGCGGCTTCCCGCTTGGAGACTCTCCTGGCGCTCGTCGAGGGCTGGGTCGAGCACGTAGTGACCGAGGCCCTGGGTGAGCGCATCCCGTCCACGAAGGCGATGAATGAGGCGTGGGCTCACCGCCGCTCCACCGGTGGTTCCGCAGAAAAGGCCTTCTCCCAGGTCGTTGGCATTGAGCTAAACGCGCCGAAGGTAGAGGCGGCAGCTGAGCTGTGGCGCCGCGCCACCGTCGCAGTGGGCGCCGATAAGCGTGACTCCGCCTGGGACCACCCGGACCTGCTGCCTACCGCAGAGCACCTGGAGAACCCGGCTTCCTTCATCGACGGTTTGCTCGATGACACCCCCGACGAGGGCTTTGAAGAAGAGTTTTCCAAGCTGGAGGAGATGCTCCGCCAGCAGGACGCCAGCGCCAGCGATACCGCTGACGAGGACAAGAACACGGACGCCGGCGAGGATAAAGAAAACAAAAAGGACAAGCCGGAAGACGAGAACTAGCGGAAGCGCTGGTAGGCCTCGAGGTATCCCTTCGCGCGCTCGGCTTTGGGGGCTCGATCGGCCCACTCCCAAAATTCCGGGCCATGGCCCGGGATGAAGGTGTGCGTTAGCTCGTGGATAATGACAGCGTCGAGGACGTAGTCGGGAACATCCTGCAGCCGGTCAGAAATCCGAATATCTCCCGTTGAGGTAGTGCAACTACCCCAGCGGGATTTTTGGTTACTCACCCACCGGATGGATCCCACCGTGGCGCGGCCCTCCAGAAAGCGGGCGTTCAGGGTACGGGCGCGAGAGGACAAGGAGTCGTCGGAAAGCTGCGAAGAACTGTGCTTCTTGCGGACCTTCGCCACGATGCCATCCACTGCTTCGCGCTCCTCCGCCGCCGACATCCAGGCGGGGATGCGCACCTCCACGACGCCATCAACGACGCGGGCTTGGACAGTGCGGCGGCGCCGGGCGGAGCGGATGACGCGTACCTCGGGATTGCTCGACATGACAGGGCATTCTACCTGTGGTGCAATGGTGGCTAAACACAACTGGGGTGGGTTAAAGAACGGGGAGGAAAACATGAATGCTAAGACGTACATGTTGGCGCCAGAAACCGTGGTCATTGAACGCGAGCCTGGAATTCTCCAGTGTGGGATGGATGCCACGCGCGTTGGGGTCTTCGAAGCCCACCCGCAGCTGGCGGGGCTGCTCAACCGGCTGCGCACTCCGCTGACCCGGCAGACCATTGAAAAGTCCATCGAGAACACAGGCGTTAGCGCCTCCGCTGCTCGCAGTCTGGTCGATGATCTGATTAGCTACCGCGTTCTGTGGCCGGCTCCCCGTCCCCAGCGCGTGGCGGTTTTGGGAACCTCGGTCCTGGCCAATGAGCTGCGCGACGTCCTGCTTAGCGATTCCTTCCAACCCCGTTCCCCTCTCCACAGCGAAACCCCCGCCGAGTACATCGCGAACGTGGCCGGGCACCTGCCTATCGTGGCCGTCGATATGTTGGATGGCGCCACGGAATGGGCACAAGCACTGAGCAATTCCCCGGCGACCTGGCTGCCAGTGTCCATGCTCGATGCCCGCGGCATCATCGGACCGGTCCGCGTAGCTGGAGCCGGTCCCTGTCCGATGTGCGCGCACCTGCACCGCATCGAAGCTGACGAGCAGTGGCACGAGGTGGCTCACCGCGCCGCAGCGGTAGAGCCACCGGGTGATCCCATCGTGCGCACGGCGATAGTGATGCATGCGGTGGTGACCATTCGCCGGCTCTTGGGAAGACCCGCCCCACCCGGGGCACCCGGCGGTAAACCGCTAGCTGGTGAGCTCACGGAGATAGACCTCTACGGCATGGAGCAACGCCGCCTGCTCATTGAACACCCGCGCTGCGCGTACTGCGCCGGTGTTTAAGCGCGGGCAGACGCGATGATCTGCAGCACCTCCGCGCCATAGCGCTCCAGCTTGGAAGGGCCTACCCCGGAGATATCGAGCAGCTCCGCTTCGTTTGTGGGAAGCGCCTCCGAGATCGCTTGCAGGGTAGCGTCAGAGAACACGACATAAGCAGGTACCTGAGAGTCCTTCGCCACGGACGCGCGCCACGCGCGCAGTGCGTTGAAGACATCCTCATCGCCCTCGTATTCACACCACTCGTGGCGGCCTAAGACCTTTTCCGCTGGGCTGCTGAGCTGGCCCGAGCACACCCGGCAGCGGCGCGGGCGATAGCGGCGGTTGGAGGACTGGCTTTCTTCGATTCCTGGCACCACGCCATCCAAGAAACGAGTGCGCTCACGCGAGGCTCGCGAGCCGGTGGTCTTTGCCAACGCCCACGACAGAGCTAGGTGTTCGCGGGCACGGGTAATGCCGACATAAAACAGGCGGCGCTCCTCCTCCACGTGCTCATCGCCGGCCTTGATGGCGTGGTTGATGGGCAACAGTTTTTCGGTGAGGCCAACGAGGAAGACCGCATCCCACTCCAAGCCCTTGGCTGCGTGGATGGTGGCCAAGGTGACGCCCTCCATCGTGGGGTTGTGCTTATTTTCGGAACGGCGGTGCAGCTCACCGAGCACGCCGGGAAGGTCGATGCCCTCGTGGTCCTCCACGATTTGTGCGATGAGATCCACCAGTGCGGTGAGCGACTGCCAGCGCTCACGGGCCTGCGCACCCTGCGGCTCCGTGGCGGACAGCCCCAGCTCCACGAAAGCCGCGCGCGCCACGGCCACCGGATCGTTCGGCAGATCATCGCGGCGGGTGGCGGCGATGAGCACGCGGATGGCCTCCAAGATCTCTGGGCGGCGGAAGAAGCCTTCGCCGCCGCGGACTTGGTAGACCACTCCGGCGTCGGCAAGCGCCTGCTCAAACTGCTCCGACTGCGCGTTGATGCGGTAGAGGATCGCAATCTCCGAGGCCTTAACTCCCTGGTTGAGCAAGGTCAGAACCTGGCCCGCGACCTCCTTGGCCTCAATCTCCTCAGACTCATAGGCCTTAAACGTGGGCTCGGGCCCTGGCTCGCGCATACCCTGCAACTCCAGACGGGTTCCCGCAGCGCGGCCCGAAGCCTTTGAGATAACTTCGTTGGCCAAGTCCGTCACCTGCGGGGTGGAGCGGTAGTCTCGCTGCAACTTCACCACAGTGGCCTGCGGATAAGTGCGAGAAAAATTCAGCAAGTACTCCGGGGAAGCCCCGTTGAAGGAGTAGATGGTCTGGTTAGCATCACCCACAACCGTCAGGTCATCGCGCTCCCCCAACCACGCCTCCAACACTCGCTGCTGCAGCGGCGTGACGTCCTGGTACTCATCCACCACGAAGGTGCGGTACCGCTCACGGAATACCTCAGCCACCGAAGGAACGTTCTCGATGGCACCGGCGATATGCATGAGCAAATCATCGAAATCGAGGTACATGACATCCGGGGTGGCCTTCATGTCCTCATAGCGGCGGAAGACCTCCGCCACCTTGGCCGGGTCCCCCGGTGCCTCGCGGTCCGTGGATTCGATGATGCCGGGATAACCCTCGGGGCTGATCAGCGAGGACTTTGCCCACTCGATTTCCCCCAGGAAGTCACGGATGGTGTCCTTGTTGTTGTCCAATCCGAGTGAGCGCACCGCGCGCCCCACGAGGCTGAACTTGTTGTCGATGAGCTGCCAAGGCAGATCCCCCGCAACCTGCGGCCAAAAGTACTTCAGCTGACGGCGCGCCGCGGCGTGAAAGGTTTGGGCCTGCACTCCCCCGACGCCCATGTGATTGAGACGCTCACGCATTTCGCTTGCGGCACGAGTAGTAAACGTGACGGCCAGAACGCGTTGTGGGTTGACGAAGCCCTGGTCCACCATGTGGGCGATGCGATAGGTAATCGTGCGCGTTTTGCCCGTACCGGCACCCGCGAGGATGCAGACCGGGCCGCGCGGCGCCGTGGCTGCGGCCCGCTGGTCTTCATCGAGCAGGGACAGATCCGGTCTCATCACCGTGGAACCACTCCATAATCATCGTGTGTGCAATTGAGCCCTTGCGGGCAATGGTCAGTTCTGGCAGCTCAGCGCGGGACACCCACCGCACTTCCGCGAGCTCTCCGTCAGTATCGCACACGGGCCGGACATCCTCCGTGACCGCGGAAAAGCCCACCATCAACGAACCACTCGGTGGCCAGGGTTGCGAGCCCCAGTAGGTAACTGATTCAACGCGGCGACCGGTTTCTTCCAAAGCCTCGCGGACCATGGCCTCTTCGAGGGTCTCGCCGGGATCGACATAACCGGCAATGAGTGAAAAGAACCCTGATCGGTGCCGGTTGCGAGCCAGAAGAATACGGTCCGTTTCTGGGTGGCGGATGATGCCGATGACGGCCGGATCGAGGCGCGGGAAAACGAGGCGCTCGCCGTCGTGGCCCACGGCCCCCGGGGCAGGATAGGACAGCTCACGCCCAGTGCGCGGATCAAAGCGCGCTTCACGACGGTTGCGAATCAGGTGCAGTGCTTTGAGGATATCGCGCTGCCCGTTGAAAAAGGTGGCATCGCGCAACGTCCCGAGCCGCTCGGCGGACTCAGTGCCCACGAGGAAAGCATGGATGGACCCGGCTGTCACCACGATATCCCCCGCCGGCTCAGCCAGGTAAACAGGTTGCCCTTGAGGCGTTACCGGAACGAGGCCGGCTTCGGTGACGGGCAGGAACATTAGTTGCCTTCGTCCTCATCTTCATCGGTATCTTCCGCGGCTTGCTGCATCTCGTGCTTGATGTAGAGCAGGCGGTCACCGGGCTTGAGCGCGTAGGCATCTGCCGTGTCGACGCGGTGCAGCTCGTTATTACGCAGGACTGCCAAGACGATGTCCGCGAGGTGGCGCGGGTTGGAGCCCACCTCGAATTCGCGTACAGCGCGCTCGGCCACGGAAAAGCCCTCATTCGGAGAGAGGAGGTCCTCCATCATCTCCACCACCGTTGGGGTGACGGTGGCAAGGCCCAGGAGGCGGCCGGCCGTTTCCGCGGAGGTGACCACCGAGTCGGCACCGGACTGCAGGAGAAGGTGGCGGTTTTCGGATTCACGCACAGACGCGACAACCTTAGCCTTCGGATTGAGCTCGCGCACAGACAACGTGCACAGCACCGCGGTATCGTCCGTGGACGGCGTCACCACCACGGAGGAGGCGTGCTGCGCGCCGGCGATGCGCAGGACATCCTGTTTGGTTCCGGAGCCATAGATGGTGACAAGGCCATGGTGCTCGGCGCTAGCTAGGGCCGCACGGTTATTGTCTACGACCACGATTTGGGAGGCTGGGACGTCATCGGCGATAAGCGCGGCGACCGCACCGGCGCCCTTGGTGCCATAGCCGATGACGACGGTGTGGTTACGCAATTGCTTTCTCCAATTCTGGATTTCAAACGTGCGACGGGCTCGATCCGTCAGAACCGACAAGGTAGCACCGACCAACAAAACAAGGAAGAGCAGGCGGGCCGGAGTAACAATAACGAGGTTGATAAAGCGCGCCGTGGGGGTCACAGGGACGATATCGCCGTAGCCCACAGTGGTCAACGACACCGCTGAATAGTAGGCGGCATCGAGGAAAGATAGGTCTTCGCTGTAGCCATCGCCGTCGAAAAAGACGACGATGGTGACGAAGACCAACAGCCCCATGGCCCAAATAACGCGGCTTGCCAGCTGTTTCCACGGGCTGGTGCTCTGCGTGCGCGGGATCGTGATGACGTCGATCAGCGCATGATCTGGCTGCGAGGTCAGCTCAACCTGCGACAAGAAACGCGATGTAAAGCGTTTACCTAAGTGCTTAGGCACGAAGTGCCAACCTCCCTAGACAGTGCGGATTTCCTCGTGAGACTACCTTAGACTCAACCCCGGTGGCGTGGAAACTGCGGAGCTTAAAAGCTCAGCCAACCGTGCTCCGGTGGGCAAGTCATCCGGCTCCAAGAGATAATTCTCATGCACGTAGAAGAACGCCGCGCGGACGGTCTCCACGCCGTGGATGCGCCGCCATGCTTCTGCGTAGACAGCCAGCTGAATCTGCGCCGAGGCCAATGCGGCGCCCTGCGGACGGCGGCCGGTCTTCCAGTCCACGATGAGCCAGGAGCCATCCGGCTGCTGGAACACCGCGTCCATGCGGCCGCGGACAACCGAGTCCCCAATGGTGATCTCGAAGGGTGCCTCGACATAAGCGGGAGTGCGCTGTGCCCACTCGGAGGCCAGGAAAGACTCCTTGAGGGATTCCAAGTCATGGTCCGGTTCGTCGTGCGAGCCTGGCAGCTCGTCCTCCCCCAGCAAGGCTGGGGAACCAAAACGATCCTCCAGCCAGGCGTGGAAAGCTGTGCCGCGCTTGGCATAGGAATTGGGCTTGAAGGGAATGGGGCGACGCTGGCGGCGCGCGAATTGGGTGGGATCCGCCGACATAGCCACCATGTCGGAAGCCGTCAGCTCGCCAGGCAGTTCAACATCGACCACGGGGGCTTGAAGGGCCTTGTGCTCTTCGATGAGCGCACTCGCCTCCTGCTCCCAGAGCCCAAAGACTTCGCCATCACGCAGCGACGGTAAATCCTCCATCGCCGCGCGCACCGCGTCTGCTGCTTTCAGCGCTTCCGCTTGCGGGGTCAGCGAGGGGAAAGACGCCTCTGCAACCGCGCCTTCTGCTTCTTCTTCCGGAACCTCGGGGACCTCCCAATGGACCACCAGATCTGGGTGTTTATCCGCCAGCAACTGCAGGTAGGAATAAGGGCCTTTCTTGCTCTTGCCCTTCTTCTTATTGGTCCCGGAGCCTGTCACCGTCAGCGTGGACTCGGTGCGGGTCATCGCCACATAGAACAGACGGGCCGCTTCCTCCGCTTGGAACTCTCGGTTTTGTTCTTTGAATGCTGTGCACGCCTTGTCGAAGTCGGTGCGTGTCACCGCATCCTCAGGGACATCAATGACGTCCTCATCGCCCGGGGCTTTCTCGATTTTGGTCAGGAAGGTTTCCGCCTGTGCCTTATAGCTCGAGGAATCCGCATGTGCCACGCACACGTGCTCCCATTCCAAGCCCTTGGCCTTGTGCACCGTCATGATCTGCACGCGGTTGCGCACGAGCGGGACCTCTCCCAGCTCGAGTCCATCTTCCTTCTCCTTAGCCAGCTCAAGGTAGTCCAAGAGGCCGGCCAGGCCATCCCCGTGGAAGCCCGCGACGAAGTCAGCGAAGGCGTCGAGGTGCGTTGCCCCGCCCGGTTTGCCGGAAGCAAGCACTTCGGTGCGCAGGCCGAAGAGCAGCTCAATGTCGGCGAAAATGTCATTCAACGACTTACCCAGGGAATAGGTGCGCAAGTAACGCAGCTTGGAGGAGACCTCCTCCATGCGTTCCAATCCTTCGGCGCTGTAGCGATCGCGTTCGCCGAGGTCTGCGAGGGCGTCGGCAAGCCCCAGCACCTGGTCCGGGCCCTCCGCAGTGATCTCCTCGACCTGGATAGCCAGGTGCTCCAAAGGATCACCGCCCTCCCACCGCGTGCGGCCCTCGGTGGCGCCTGCCAGGTTACGCTGACGCGAATGCAGCGCCTGGATATCGGCGATGCCCAAGCCGCACATCGGACCGGTCAGCACACGCAGTGCCGCCGCGCTGTCCTGTGGACGCACCAAGAGCGTAGCCACCGCCACGAGGTCTTGGATCTCTGGCTGCCAGAGCAGGCCACCCAGGCCGAAGATCTCATTGGGCACGCCAGCCTCATCCAAGGCGGCGGCGATCAAAGGCGATTGCCTATTGGTGCGCACGAGTACGGCGGCGCTGAAATCCTCGCCTTCCGGCGTGGACTCATAGAGCTGACGAAGGTGCTCAGCGATGAAGGCGCGCTCCTCGTCCTCAGATGTGAAGTAACCCAGCTCAACCGTGCCGGCCGGTGCCGTGGGCTTGGGCGACAGCTCATCGACGGGGCGCTCGCCGGGGCTTGAGGAGAAGAGCTCCGAAGCCACGTCATTGGCCAGCCCCAGCACCGTCGACGGGTTGCGCCAAGAGGTGGTGAGCTGATCCTTCGGCGCCGGGGTGCCATCAGGCTGCGGAAAGTCCGTGACAAAAGCCTCCAGGTTTTCGGCCGTCGCGCCACGCCAGCCATAGATGGACTGCATGGGATCACCAACCGCAGTAACAGATAGTCCCTCGCGCTCGCCACCAAAGAGGGAGCGCAATAGGATGCGCTGCGCGTGGGAGGTGTCCTGGTACTCATCCAACATGATGACGCGGTAGCGCGCGCTTTGTTGCTCACCCAAAAGCGGGAACTTTTTGGCCAGGGTGGCGGCGATGGACATCTGCTCACCGAAGGTGATCACCCCGCGCTCCGCTTGCTCTTTCTTGAGAGCTTCCACCAAGGGCAGGTACTCCAAGCGCAGGCGCTGGATATCCAAGTACTTCTGCAAGTCTTTGCCGAACTCACCTTTAGTCCGGTTGCTCTTTTCTAGATCCTCAGCGGTCTTTCGGAAGATGTCCTCGTGCTCATAGAGATCCTGCGGATCCTTGAGCTCCCCGTCCATCGTTTCCGCGAGCTTGAGCAAGGTCGCGGTCACCGTGGCCACCGCGTTATCGGTGCTCAGCGAGCCCGTGTAGTTGCTGACCACCTCATGAGCGATGGCGTAGCGTTCCGCCTCCGTGATGATGCGGGCATTCGGCTCCACCGGCATGAGCAAGCCATACTCGCGGACGAGATCGCCTGCATAGGAGTCATACGTGGACACGTTGGGGGCGATATTCTCCACCGCCTCAGCCGCCGGGCTGCCCGGGGCAAGGATTCCAGAAGAACGCAGCGTCAACAGCTGGCGGCGGATGCGTTGCTCCAGTTGCTGGGCGGCCTTGCGGGTAAAGGTGAGGCCGAGGACCTGCTCCGGCCGCACCAGACCGTTTGCCACGAGTGAGACCACGCGGGAGGCCATCGTCTCCGTCTTACCGGCGCCGGCGCCGGCCACGACGAGTTTCGGACCGAGCGGACCATCGATAACAGCGGCCTGTTCCGGGGTGGGAGGAAAAGGCTTGCCCAGCGCGGCAGCAAGCTCCTCAGAGCTGAAGTGTTGAGCCGGATTCTTAGGCATTGGTCACCAGACCTCCTTCATTCATCACGGGGCAAATAGAGCGGATTGGGCAGCGATCACAATCGGCATTCTCGCGCGCGGTCAGATCCGGTCCGCGCAGCTCAGCCACGAGTGCGGGCAGCATTTGTGCAAATTCCGCAAGCTCTTCTGGGGGCTTGGTGGCTTGTTCTCGGGTGGGCACGGAGGCAGCGCTCGACCGCGGGAACACCAGAACACCACCGCCGCGCGGCAGGCCATCACCGGTCCGGATGGACACGTCATGAGATTCGCTACCTGGTTCTGCTGCAGCCCCGACGAGCTGGCCGTGTGCTAGCGCCAGCTGATACGTCATGAGCTGAGTGTTGTCCTGAGCGCTGGTCGCCGACGGGACTTTTGTCCCCGTCTTGAGATCCACCACAACATAGTCCTCGCCGGCTTTTGCCAGCCGGTCGATGAACCCACGGATGGTGACATCAGGACCGATATCCACGGTGACGGGAACCTCGACGCCCACGGGCTCGAGCGAGACTGAACTCGAGAGCACCCAGCCATGGGTGCGGTCGATGAGGCGTTCAAAGTCCGCGCGTTCAGCTTCCCGGTGCCACGCTGGGCCTTCCACAAGCGAGTCGAAGGCATCGAGCACCAGCCGCTTCGCAGGCTCTGCGGCCGCGCCGCGGCCTAAAGCCTCCAAGAAGGCATGCGCCAGGTTGCCCCGCACGAGGTTGATGTTCGAGGAATCATCCTCCACCAGCTGCCCCAACACGGCGTTGAGCGGGCACGTGAGCAGGGCATCGACCCGGGACGGCGATACTGTGCTCGAACCACGCAGCGGAAGCTCGGAGGCCACGCCGCGCGCGGCCCACCAGTGATCCGGATGCGCCCCTGGGACCCCAGCCTTTGCCAAACGTGCCAACTGCCGTACCGCTTGGGAGCGCTCGGCCTCGCCGACCTCCGGATCAGTGGCACAACGGCGCAGTTGTGCCACGAAGGCGGGCACCGAGAGCACCGAGACATCGAGGGGATCGAGCTCTTCCTCCCCACTAGCAGCACTGGGCAGCGTTACCGGATTCGGCTCCGGCACCTCGAGGCCCAACTCGCGTGGCCAGGCTTGGCGTGCGAGGCGCTCTCCTGCCTCCCGGCGCGCTTGTGCCCCGGGAACATCGACGCCGCGAGCGGACAGGAATTCGTCGATGAAGCGGGAGGGCTCTTCCACGACATCGCCTTCCGGCGAATCGACCGCCACGATGAGTAGGCGGTGCCGGTGGCGGGTAGTGGCCACGTGGAAAAGGCGGCGCTCCTCCGCTAAGCGCCCGGAGACGTGGCTCACCGGTGTGCCGGGCGTGATGTCGCGGTCGATGAGATCAATGAGGTCTTCTTGTCCAAAGAGGGAGCCGGTCTCCCCCACCGAGGGCCACGTTCCTTCCTGAACGCCCGCCACGATGACGGTGTCCCACTCGCGCCCCACCGCGCCGTGTGCAGTGAGGATTTCGACTGCATCGGGCAAGGCCGAGCGGCGATCCCGTACACCGGTGGGCAGTTCTTGCTCCGTAATGTGAAGAATGAAGGACTCCAACGATGCAGCCGGACGGCGCTCGGCGTAATCACCGGCAGCGTCGAACAGCGCCATCATCGCATCCAGGTCGCGGTCTGCCTGCGAGCCCGCGGCACCACCGCGCAGAGCCGCTGCCTGCAGGCGCGTGTCCAAACCGGTGGCCTGCCACACCTCCCAGAGGACTTCCTCAACGGCAGCGCCTTGCTGCAAGGCCGCACGCCCGGCAGACAGCACCCCGCGAATACGCGCCAGAATCGCTTCCTCGCGCTCGGTGAGGAGGTTATTGAAGTCCGGCAACTCACCGTCCAGCAACTCTCGCAGCGTATTCATTCCGCGCTGCTCCGGTTTCCAGCGGCGCAGGCCGCGGATGAGCCGCCGCAGCGTCACCGGATCAGCGCCGCCCACAGGGCCGGTAATCAAGTCCTCCAGCTCCGTGGGTTCAAGCTCGTTCTCCAAGGCACGCAGAGCCAGAAGCACCGCTTTAACCAAGCGTTGCTCAGCAAGCACAACGTCCGTGGGATTAATGTGCACTGGCACGCCAGCGCTGAGCAGCGTGCGACGGGCAGGTCCGATATCCCCGGTGGAGCGCACGATCACCGCGATATCACGCCAGTCCACGCCCTCCTCTAGGTGCCGGCGGCGAACCGTATTGGCCAGAACATCACGCAAGGTACGCCGCGAATCTACAACGCTGACGCAGGCTGGGGAAGGAGTGCGGTGCGCCGAGTCTAAGCGCAGCTCGTTCTCTGCCTCCCAGGTGGTGAGGAATTCCGAATTGGCGCCACGGAAGGCAAAAACTGCTTGGTCAGGATCACCGCCAATCACGGTAAGGCGTGCGGTTTTCGCTAGCTCTGCGATGAGCTGGCCGGAGGTCGGGTCCAGCAACTGCGCGTCATCGACCACGATGGTGTGCCAGGGGTGCTCGCGCAACAGCTCCGGGCGCAAAAGCACCTGGCTGACCAGCTCCGCAGCGGAATAGGAATGCGAACCCGCCAGCGCCTGAGTGCGCTCATACTCGCGCAGGAAGTCTCCGGCAGCCACCCACATGGGCCGGCCGTAGCGTTGTCCCAGCTCCTCCAAGTCCGTCGGGCCCAGCCCCCGTTCGATGGCGCGCAGCAACAAATCACGCAATTGGCGCGCAAAGCCCACATACTCCAGGGCCGGGCGCATCTCCTCTGGCCACGCGCCCCGGCGATCGGCCGCATGGCCCTGCAGCAGCTCACGGATCACTGCATCCTGTTCCGCACCGGTGATGAGACGCAGCTCCTCCTCGCTGCTTTGGCGCAGAAGCGCAAAAGCCAGTGAGTGCACCGAGCGCACCATCGAAGTCTGTGCGGCGTAGTTATCGAGGTTTTCTGCTAACTCCCGGCGCAGCAACGAGCCGGATTCCTTGGATGGGGCGACGACGAGGATGCCGGAGGCATCGGCTCCAGCATTGAGTTGGGCCAAGACAACGTCGATCAGCAGGCTCGACACCCCTGATCCCGCTGCACCAAGCACCCGCCAGGTACCTTGCTGTGGCAAGGGAACATCCCACTCGCGCGACGTGGCGCGACGGGTTCGGGGAATGAGGCGGACTTCCGGCGAGGGAGGAAGCGTGACGCCGGTACGTGTGGGGGATTCGCTGCTGTACTTCACGCCCTATAGTGTGTCAGATGCTGCGGACACGAGGGCCTCTTCGACCCTTTCAATATTCGAACGCACGGTCGCTTTGGAGCGCGGGTGCAGGGTATTGACGTAACGGCGATACGCCACTGCGCGCAAGAGCAGCTGCTGTATGCCGGGAACCGACGCAAAGCGGGCACAAATATCATCATCTACTGCGCCTGCGATGAGGCCATCCACCATGACCAACGCGGCGGACCAGCCAACCGGGCGCGGTGCCGCGGAAGGAACGATATCAGTCAGCGCTGGCGGGTTCGCACCAGAGAAAACCGTGGTACCCAGCACGTCCATGTGGGCGGTGACAAGTGGGAGCTCCGCAAGCTCAGCATCGGAGTAGGCCTCCCCACTTTCCTCCCAGGCCGCTCGTTCCGCCCGCGCAAACACATCCTCTCGCCGGTCCACTGTGGGCAACGGTGCCAGCTCGAGGGCCTCATCGAGACGCAGCGCTAACTGCACTGTTTCATCGATGCGCCCCCGCAACTGCCCCTCCACGAATTGGGTGGCCTTCCACCCGGCGGCTGTGTAGCGACCATCCGCAGTCAGCACTGGCCGGGCAATACGTGCTCCCGGCAAGCTGAGTTTCTCGCGTACTTTGGCGGACCAGCCAGTCCACGGCCGCGCCTCGGCGAAGACAATATCCCCCACTCGGATCCCGTTATCCCAGGCAGGACCTACGAGTTCTCCCTGTGTCCGGCGCGGGTGAAATTCGGCGTTGAAAGCAGCAAGAACGGGCTCAGGTGGCAGTGGCATGAGAAACAATCCTTAAGTTTGGGGCGACCTACTCGGGCTTAGCGTGATCAGAATTAGCCGGGTTCGGGTAGGGCCACGGGTTCGGCTCACACGTGACATCCTCGTCCGGATAAACCTCGTTGGGTTCCTTCTCAAAAAGCTGGGCGTTGTTCAAGCTCAGCGTCTGTTGCATCATGACCGGCGCGAGTTTACCGTCCCCGCCACAGGGCTGGTGGGACGCAAAACCAATGGCATGGCCAAATTCATGGTTGATCAGGTACTGGCGGTAGTTGCCCAAGTCGCCCTCAAATGGCGTCGCGCCGCGCACCCACCGAGACTCGTTGAGGTTGACCGCGGACTCCCCCGTAATGGTCGTGTGACAGGAGGTTTCTGATTCCAGCTGCGCGCCACACAACTTCGCCGTGGTTCCCAATGACGTCAGACGGATGTGCGTATCGGGGTTGTCATCGGCTTTGACGTGGATGAATTCAAAATCGCCGTTGGCCGTCCACCCGCGAGGGTCGGCCAAGGTGGCGTCGACCAGCGCGACGACAGCACTGTCACCACCATATGCGGAGGTGTCCACACCATTTTCAATCTCGACGGAAAAGCGGATGGTTTGCTTCCCGCCCTTGCCAGCGTGCATGGAAGACGGCCCTGCATCGCGGTAGGTTTCCTCACCTTGCTCAGTGAAATCACCGCCGGCGGGCAAACCATCCTTGGCGGCGGCCACCGCGCTGGCATTGGCGGGATCCGGCCCCTTGCGCGAGGAGGCGGATGCGGCTGTGCTGCTTGCCGACGTCTCCCCTGCCGCCGTCACCTCCGCATCCTGGGCTGGGGAACGAAAAACATCAACCAGCACCCACACCGTGATGACGACCATGACGGGGATCGCCACCACTCGCCACCAGCCGTACTCGCGAGCGAAACGCTCCACCGCCGAGACGAACTGTGGGCGCTGCTTAAGTTCCGCGGGATTATCCATGGCCATTTAGGCTACCCGCTGAGGCAGCGAGCGCGTACTTAGCCTGCGAATCCTACGGTGTGGGCGCGCACGGTGCCGATTTCCACGTAGACCACACGCTCGGTCCGCACGATATAGGTGCGGCCCTTGGTGTCCTTCAATTCGAGAGTGGAGTTCTCCCCCAAGGCGTTGTTGATGGTCTGGGTCAGCTCTTCTCGCTCACCATCCGCGTGAATGACCAGTTCGCGGGCGGTATCGGCGAAGCCAAATTTGATGTCCATGTGGTGTCTACTCCCTTAGATCGTGTTCTTTAGTCTGTGCCGTGAGGCCTGCGCCCCCGGCGCTCTAATGGCCCCACTATAGCCACGTCCTCTACTATCAAGGTGTGCTTGCCCCGAAATCATCCCGCGATTCCCGTGAATCCCCTACCTTTGCCGAGCTCGGCGTCGCCGTAGAGATCTGTGATGCCCTCGCTGAGAACGGGATTACGCACACCTTCGCCATCCAAGAGCTCACCCTGCCCATCGCCCTGAATGGCCACGACCTCATTGGCCAAGCGCGCACCGGCATGGGCAAAACCTATGGTTTCGGTGTGCCGTTGCTGGATCGCGTTTTCGATGACGCCGACATCCCGGAGCTCGACGGCACTCCCCGCGCGCTGGTCATCGCGCCGACCCGTGAGCTGGCCATCCAGGTCAGCGGGGACCTCAAGGTTGCTGCCGCCAATCTTCCGCTCAGCATCGTCACCCTGTGCGGCGGGCGCCCCTATGAAGAGCAAATCACACAAATCAAGAGGGGCGCGGACGTCGTCGTGGGCACTCCGGGCCGCCTGCTCGATCTCTGCCAGAAGAAGCACCTGTCCTTCGAGCAGGTCAGCGTTCTGGTTCTGGATGAGGCCGATGAGATGCTGGACTTGGGCTTCCTGCCGGATATTGAGAAGATTCTCTCCCTCCTGCACGGCAACCCGCACCAGACCATGCTCTTTTCCGCCACCATGCCCGGGCCCATCGTGACGCTGGCCCGCACCTTCCTCACCAAGCCGGTCCACATTCGCGCCGAGTCCGGCGACGCCCAACAGACCCACTCCTCCACGCGCAAGGTCACCTTCCAGGCACACCGCATGGACAAAATCGCGGTCTTGGGAAAGATCCTGCAGGCAGAAGGCCGCGGGCGCACCATCATTTTCACGCGCACCAAGCGCTCGGCAGCCGCCGTCGCAGACGAGCTCGCGCAGCGCGGCTTCAGCGTGGGCGCGGTCCACGGCGATTTGGATCAAAAGGCTCGCGAGCGCTCGCTCTCCGCCTTCCGCGAAGGCACCGTGGAAATACTCGTGGCCACGGATGTCGCTGCTCGCGGCATCGACGTCGATGATGTCACCCATGTCATTAATTATCAGGTGCCGGATGACCCCATGACCTTTGTCCACCGCATTGGCCGCACCGGTCGCGCTGGCCACACCGGCACGGCGGTAACGCTCGTTGGCTACGATGAGCTGAGCAAATGGCAGGTTATCAACGATGAGCTTTCTCTGGACCAGCCCGAGCCGCCACAGTGGTTCAGCACCTCTCCTGAGCTTGCGCAAGCGCTCGATATTCCCGAGGGTGTTTCTGACACCGTTGGTCCGCCCACCAAGGTGCTGGGCGCAGCGAAGCGTTCGGGCTCGCGCGGGGAATCGCCGCGTGGAGGCTCCTCGCGTTCCTCGGCGGCTTCCGCCCGCGCCTCTCGCCGCACCCGTTCCCGCAAACGCAATCCCCGTCAAGGAGGGCACCGATGAGCACCGAGCACACCCAGGAATCCCAGCTGGATAAGGCCCGGGCAAAGGTCGACTCGTCGAAGAAGGCTCCCATCCTGCGCTCCACGAAGGCGGACTGGATTGCCGTGGGCGCGATCAGTGCGGTCTGCGCCATCGCCATCGGCGGCGCGGTCATCACCGCACCCATTCATAAGGCGGAGCTCACCCCGGCGGTGGACGCCGCGTCCGGCGATGAACCGGCGCTTCTCGATGCCATCCCGAGCTCCCTCACCGAAGCCTTCAGCCTTCCCAACACTCTCGTGCCGGGACAGGCTCGCGCGGTATCCTCCAGCGGCCTGTTAATCACCCATGACGGCGATATGCTCAGCGCTTCGAACGCCTCCGGCGACGAAGTCTGGACCTATCAACGCCGCGATGCCGACCTGTGTTCGCTCACCACAGCGTGGAACAAAATTGTGGCTTCCTATGACGCAGGCAATGGTTGCGGCGATGTAGTGGCGATCGACGCCGCCACCGGCCAATACTCCGATACCCGTAGCGCCCGCAATTCCGAAGAGGTGGTCCCCATCATGTCGAATGACCGCGTGGGCACCGTTTCCGCAGAGCGCGTAGAGCTCTGGCGCTCGGATCTCGTGCGCTCGGTTGAGTACGGTGATGTCGACGCCAAACAGGAGCCGAACCTACAGCCCCACGAGGACTGCGCCATCACCTCAGCGCTGACCCGCACCGAAACACTGGGTGTCACCGAAACCTGCCCAGATTCCCCGGACTCCACCTGGCTGCGCATTCAAAATACCACCCCTGAGGATTCCCGTTCTCCGGAAATTTCAAAGGACATCGATATTGAGGATCCTGGTGCGCGCCTCATCGCCTACGGCCAAGAGGCAGCCGCGGTCTTCCTCCCCGGCGATTCACCGCGCATCGTCTCCTATAGCTTTGAAGGTGAAACACTGTCGTCCACGGACGTTGAGCCTTCGAAGTCCATCACCAACGCCGCGTCCCCCTTTGCGCCCGCGATTGCGGATCTGCCGCACCACATGTCGTGGTTCGACGGCGAGCGTCTCTACCTCTTTACCCCTACAGAGCTCAAGGTGGATCACATTCTCGAGCAAGCGGTGGGAACCGGCGTCGCAGTCGACGAACGCCTACTCGTCCCCACTGAGGAGGGGATCGACGTGGTGAACTGGTCTACCGGGAAAACCGAGAAAACCATCCCCGTTGACCGTGACGGCTATTCCGGCCCGATTTCGCTAACGCTAGCGGGCACGGTCATCGTTGAGCAGCGCGGCGACACCGCTGTGGCGCTCACCGCCGCCTAGGCATGCCCTACTAAAAGTGGCTTTCAGCCCACTGCGCCGTCTCGGGCCGCGCCATAAGCAGGTATAGGACGAGCCCGGCGCTTGCCAAGGTCACGATGCCTAGCAGCGCTGAGCCGCCGCTAAACATCTGAAAAGCCATGGCGCCCAGGATGAATTCCACAAGCACGATGGCTCCGCGGCCCCAGCGTTTGCCTTTGACGAAGGCCCACGAGCCGACGATGACAAAGCCGAACACGATGAAGATGAAGATGGCAGTGCCCAGGCCCACAAAGCTCGATGCGCCGGAGTCGGACACCATGGAGCCATTCTCAGCGCCAGCAACCTCACGGACGATGAGGAAGATGCCGAAAATGATAACCGCGATGGATTGGACCACGGCGATGCCGGCAGCCGCCATCACCGTACGCGGTGCACGGTTTCCGGCAGCTCGGTCAGGTGTCGTTGAGGGCTGGTTCTTCTTCTTATTCACGGGCGTTTAGTCTACTTCCCTGCCCCATGGTTTAGGCAGTCTCCACGCCAAAGCTTCACCCTCTGCCAATTCGGCCGCCGCGGTACTCGCACGTCCTGTACTCAGCTTCGGCTTTCCTCCTGCTGTGTTTTCGGGGGCAGCGAGGAGGATCTGGATTTGACGCGATCCAGGTCACCACACTCACCCCAATCTCCCCGTCGCCGCAGGTAGAGACGCTACTGACAGGTTTCTTACAGCCGCCCACCCATTAGAAAAGTGCAAATTGGAAGAATTTATTTAGTGACGTTGGACACTTTTCTCCCTTTACCCCTAGCGGACTTTGAGTAAACGTGTCATTATTCTCAGGTAGCAAAAACAACGAGCTGTTAAATCAGTTCTTAACCCGGAGAATCCTTCGAGTTAACAGAAAGTGAACCACGGCGGCGTCGACGCTGGCCCTAACTCGAGACAGGGCCCCACTGACCGCAGACCAGTCCACTTACACCCAGTAGCACTCAGTTCAGTTCACCACCGTGGACTGCCCTTGGTGCGCCTACTTCGCCCACTGCTGTCAAAAATTTGTTAGGAGATTTCAATCATGGATTGGCGCCACGAAGCCGTTTGCCGCGACGAGGACCCGGAGCTCTTCTTCCCTGTCGGTAACTCCGGCCCCGCACTCACCCAGATCGCTAAGGCCAAGCTGGTCTGCAACCGCTGCCCAGTTGCCTCTTCCTGCCTCAAGTGGGCCCTCGAGTCCGGCCAGGATGCCGGCGTGTGGGGCGGCCTTTCTGAGGAGGAGCGCCGCGCTATCAAGCGCCGCAACCGCAGCCGCGGCCGTGCCCGCGTATCTGCCTAAACAGACACACCCCCGATTAACACCCAGGCATACCCTGCCGCTACAGTTGAATAAGTTCATTTACCCTTAACAGAAGGAGTACGCGATGAGCAAGCGTGGCCGTAAGCGCAAGGATCGCCGCAAGAAGTCCGCTAACCGCGGCAAGCGTCCTAACGCATAACGTCAGCATTCAGGGCTCGTTCCTCACCCCACCACCGTGGGCGGGAACGAGTCCTTTGCTTATCCCCAGGTAATTTCAGTCCTCGTAATCTGCACGCTAATGCGCTGGCGCAGCGACTGCGGCGCGGCCTGTCCCCCACAGCACTTGCGTACGAGTGCCCGAACTACTTCCTCGCTCTCAAGGCGTTGCTGGCAGGCATCGCACTGCGCAAGATGCTCGCGGATTGCCATAGCTCGCGCGTAGCTCGTCGATTCATCGAACAGCTCCCTAAAGAGCGCTTCAACCTCCGGAGAGTTACACGCACCGCAATTGCGTCCTGTTGCGCGTTCCATTACTTCTCCTCCATCTCTGGGTGGTTGCGACCAATGCCTTTTTCTCGTGCTACGTCCTTCAACGCCTCGCGAAGCAGTTTTCTTCCGCGGTGGAGGCGGCTCATCACCGTTCCCAACGGTGTACCCATCACATCCGCGATTTCCTTATAGGCCAGGCCCACTACATCCGCGTAGTACACCACCATGCGGTAGTCCTCCGGTAGGTCATTCATGGCCTCGGAAATCTCCGAATCCGGCATCTGCTTGAGGGCCTCGACCTCCGCCGATTCCAAGCCCGTGGAGTCATGCCCGGCCGTGGTATACAGCTGAAAGTCGCTCAGCTCATCCGCTGAGGATTCCAGCGGACGGCGCTTGGCCTTCCGGTAGGAGTTGATGTAGGTATTCGTCATGATGCGATACAGCCAGGCCTTGAGATTCGTCCCCTGTTTGAAGGAATCAAAGTTGCTATAGGCCTTGAGGTAGGTCTCCTGGATGAGATCCTCTGCATCCTGGGGGTTGCGCGTTAGGCGCATCGCTCCGCCGTACAGTTGGTCCAGCAAGGGCAAGGCTTGCTCCTCAAACAATCGCTGTTTCTGAAGCGTCTCGCTCGTCGTTTCGGTGGCCATGCTCACCATCCTAGCGCTCCGGACTAGGGTGGATTCTATGGCCAAGAAGACCCCGCACGCCGCTACCCCCGCTCTCAAAATCCTCGAAGAGGCAGGAATCGACCACAGTGTCTCCACCTTCGACGGTGGCCGCGAGCACTTCGGCGACGCGGCCGCGGCGGCGCTCGACGTCGAGCCTGAGCGCATCTTCAAAACCCTCGTCATCGACCTGAGCGCCGGCAAAGGCCCCAAGCGCCAGCTCGCCGTGTGCGTCCTTCCGGTTACCTACCAGCTCAGCCTCAAGAAGGCCGCCGCTGCCTTCGGCGCTTCTAAGGCCACGATGGCCGCGCCTGCCGACGCCTCCAAATCCTCCGGCTACATCCCCGGCGGCATCTCCCCGCTGGGACACAAGCACATCCTCCCGACAGTGGTTGATGAAACGGCACTGCTTTTCGACACCATCTTTTTCTCCGGCGGCAAACGGGGACTCGACATCGAGATGAACCCGGAGGATCTCCCTCGTGTACTCGACCTTTCCTTCGCTGACGTGCTCGCCGCCTAAACCTCACGCGCTAGAACTGTGATGTCTAGTGGCTTTTTGGACGTTTACGGCGGTGGAATAGCCGTACTAGTCAAAAATCTTGACATCACGGGGACGTGCCACCTATAGTCAGAGTCAGAAAGCAAGGACATGGTCCCTTGCTATGACTAAAAAGGGTCTTCTGGACGTATGCGCCAGATGGCTCTTTTTTATTGACCAGGACGCTTATTAAATACCTTTGATACCTGGCTTCGGGACGACACCCACGTTGCAATTTGATGATCCATCGAATCAATCAATTCAAACGCTCTCCGCGATTCGACAATCACGTTCACATTCAGAAGACTGTCCATGTGAGCGACTTTATTACGCAAATCGTTACAGTGCGATACGTTCCAATACGTAATCGATCCGTCGGGGTCGGTCACGTTAGGGAACGCAGACTTAATAGCCTGATTCCATAAAACTTGTCGTCCTACATTCTCGGGTGCAGCATGATTAGCATTAGGGTGATGATTCGGTAGTAGCGTACGCCAAAGACCGAAAGTCGTATGGGAAAGCACATCATCATGAGTGATAGCACAACCGTGACGAGGATGAGATGAAGGACGGCAATCTACCGCTGCTTGTGCACGCTTAATCGCCCTTTCCCTCTGGGAGCCGACAATCGAACGCAAGGGGCGAGGAGGCGGATCAAGTAGCCAGCTTTGAGGACCATTATTACGGGCGTTCCAAGCAAGCAATTCCTTGTCAATTGCGTTTCTCAGAAAGATTTCTGTTAACGCCAAAACATCTTTAACAGCAGACGATAACTCTGCATGCCATCCATATAACGCCAGCGCGCGCTTACAGTTCCCGCCACACTCATCCAAAAACGGTTGCATGCGAGCATCCGACAATCGGTCGACAATATGCCTTCTGTCCATACCAGTATCCAACCACATGTCTGGCAGATTCCACCGGCGTTAGCCGGTCGCCGGGCGAGTTAGAACAAGGTGGTCGACGGTGGTTCGTCGATAAGCTCTGCGTAGTCGTTGCACACATTGCCCACCGCCGGGTCCGCGGGGCGTGCCTGAAAGCCCCGCACGGTGCTCGGCTCCAGAAGCGCCTCCCCCGCCAGCCAGGGCGCGATTTCCTCCGTGGTCAAAAACTTGGGCAGCCGGTGGTGCAGCCATGCCATCTCCTCCGTGGCAACCGTGGTCACCATCGTGGCCGACAGCCTATCCATGCCCGTGGCCCATAGCCCTGCTGCCCACAGCAGGCCATCAGGGCCGGTGACGTAATAAGGCTGCTTCTTGGATTTCTTGTCCTCCCCAGCCTTCCACTCGTAATAGCCGTCCAGCGGGATGACGCAGCGCTGTGCCTTGAAGGCATCGCGGAAGGAGGGTTTCTTCGCCACGGTCTCCGCGCGTGCATTGAATAGCGGCGGGCCGTCCAGATCTTTCTTCCAGTGCGGAATAAGCCCCCAACGCGCAGGTTCCACGCGAGCGGTATGCTCCTCAACTCGGACGATGGCGATGGTCTGGGTTGGGGCGATGTTATACCGCGCCGGTGGCAGACCTTCCGGTGCGTGGACCTCCGTGATGGACTCCCACGCGCCTACTTGTTCCAGTAGGGACTCGGTGAACAGAACAAATCTTCCGCACATGCCCTTTATTATGGACTACATGTCTGAATTCTGGAGCGCACCCCAACCGTCTGGGCCATTGTCCTGGGCGCAAAACCTCCCCGGGTCAAAATCGATGACCAACCGCGCCCTCATCCTTGCTGCGCTGGCTGACTCCCCGTCTATCGTCTATCACCCGCTGGTCTCCCGCGATACCAACCTGATGAAGGAGGCCTTGCAGGCCATGGGCGTGGGTATCTCCGAACAAGGCTCGCATCTTCATGTGACTCCCGGAAAGCTGCATGGAGCGAAGGTAGATTGCGGCCTAGCCGGCACAATTATGCGCTTTTTACCACCGGTGGCAGCGCTAGCGGATGGCCCCGTTGTCATCGACGGTGACCCTTATGCCCGCAATCGCCCCATGTCCACGATGACCGCGGCTCTGCGTGAGCTGGGCGTGGACATTGTGGGCGACAGCCTGCCGCTGACCATCACCCCCCACGGCGTTCCGGAGGGCGGCGAGGTCACCATCGATGCGTCCGCCTCCTCCCAGTTCGTCTCCGGTCTGCTCCTAGCCGGCGCACACTACCGCAATGGACTGATCGTGCGCCACGAAGGCGGCACAGTGCCCTCCCAGCCACACATCCTGATGACCGTCGGTATGCTGCGCGAAGCCGGTGTCCACGTCGAGGTGGGCGAGGACACCTGGGACGTGCGCCATGGTGAGATTGAAGGCCGCGAGTGGCGCATTGAACCGGATCTTTCCAACGCCACTCCGTTCCTTGCCGCTGCCGCCGTCTCTGGCGGCAGCGTGAGCATTCCGAACTGGCCGGAGGAAACCCACCAGCCGGGTGATGCCTTCCGAGGCATCCTGGAGCAGATGGGCGCGAAGGTCGAGTATGTCCCCCAGGCTCCCGGCGAAGAGTCTTACCTAAAGGTGACCGGCCCGCAGGAAGGCTTGCGCAGCCTGCGCGGCATCGATCTCGACATGGGCGATATCGGTGAGCTCACCCCCACTGTGGCTGCGCTCTGCGCGCTAGCTTCCACCCCGTCGACGCTGACTGGCATCGCACACCTGCGTGGCCACGAGACGGACCGCCTGGCGGCTCTCGCTGCGGAGATCAACGCCCTTGGTGGCAACGTCACCGAACTTGACGACGGCCTCCGCATCACCCCTGCCCCACTCCACGGCGGGGTATGGCATTCCTATGCGGATCACCGCATGGCGACAGCCGGAGCCATTATCGGGTTGGCCGTTGACGGCGTCCAGGTCGAGGATATTGACACCACGTCCAAGACTCTGCCTGGCTTTGCTGATATGTGGGAGGCCATGATCCGTGGCTAGGCGCGCAAGTAGCTACGACGAATCCGACGTCCGCATCCGGCCCGGAAAGGGGTCGCGACCGCGCACGAAGGACCGCCCGAAGCACAAGGATGCCAAGTTTGGCATGGTCATCACCAAAGACCGCGGGCGCTGGGGTGTCGCGCTTGATAACGACGGCCCCGTGGTTACCGCTATGCGCGCCCGCGAAATGGGCCGCACTCCGGTCGAGGTTGGTGATCGGGTCGGCGTCGTAGGCGATACCTCGGGTAAGAAAGACACCCTCGCACGCATCGTGAAGCTCGAGGAGCGCCGCTCCGTCCTCCGGCGCACCGCAGATGACACCGACCCTTATGAGCGCATCGTGGTAGCAAACGCCGACCGCCTACTCATCGTGAGCGCCGTGGCCGATCCGCCGCCGCGCTCCGGGTTCGTGGAGCGTGCTTTGATCGCTGCCTTTGCCGGAAATATCCAGCCGGTGCTGTGTCTGACGAAGACAGACCTCACTGATCCCACCCCGTTTGCACAGGAGTTTGCGGATCTGGATGTCACCGTGGTGGAGGCTGGCGTCGACGACGGGCTAGAGCAAGTCTGTGCGGCAATCGACGGCCACGTCACCGCCCTCATCGGCCACTCGGGCGTGGGAAAGTCCACCCTGGTGAACCGGCTTGTTCCGGATGCCAACCGGGAGACCGGCGAGGTTTCCGCCGTGGGCAAGGGCCGGCACACGTCGACGCAGTCGGTAGCGTTGCGTTTGCCCGCTGAAGGAAGCACACCACACGGCGGCTGGATCATTGACACCCCCGGCATCCGCTCCTTCGGCTTAGCCCACATTGACGCGGAAAACGTTATTGAGGTCTTCGACGATCTTGCCGAAGCCATCGAGGACTGCCCGCGTGGCTGCACGCATGCCGGGCCACCCGCGGACCCCGAATGCGGGCTCGACCTACGCATCGAAGAGGGCACGGCTTCTGCGCGCCGTCGCGATGCAGTGCGCACCCTGCTGGCGTCCCTGCGCACCAATGTTGACTGGGCTTAAGGCCTATAGGGCCTTAAGCCCGAAGCTTCCTATAGGAAGGGGCTTGCGCGTTCTTAAGGCACCTAGGCTTTAGATCGGGAGCATTGCCGTCAGCTGCGGTGGCAGGACGGTCTTCAGGTAGGGGCCTGCCGCGCGAAGAGCCATGAGGATCACGGCCAAGCCACCGGAAACCCCGAGAATGACAGCGCCGCCCGTGTCAATGTTGGAAGAGGTGTTGCCACCGCCTTCCTGTTCCTTATTGAGCTCTTCTTTCTTCGCACAGGCCTTGAGAGCTTTAACGTAGTCGGGCGCAATTTTGCGGAAGGCCTCCACCACCGCAATGTTGTTCTTGGCGCGCTTGGCGGATTCCTCACCATCGAGTTCAGCGTCTACCTCATAGCCAGCTAGGGCACGGTAGAGCTCTTCCGACTGATTCTCCACGTCACGTGCACGCTTTTCGGCGTCCTTGGGCAGAATCTTCAGGCCATCCTTCAGCAGGCTGCTATCGACATCGTTGTCCTTCGATTCCGCATTCTTAAGATCACTCGCCTCCTCCTCGCTCAAGGTAATGGTGCACTTCTCATCCTTGATGGAAGTGGTTACGGCTCCGGCCGTGGGGGCAACGACACCGCTGGCTAGGACAGCAACAGACACGGTAGAGGCGGCAACTACCCGGCGAAGACGAGAGGAAGACATGCTGAGGGGACCTTTCGATCAGGCTGACTATTACCCCTGCAGGCTATCAGCATTTAGCCCAGCTTGGGCAGGTAATCACCGAACTCCTTGTACGCGGCTAGGCCGATGCTCACGATGCCGAAAAGGATCGCGATGATCACGCCTGCCGGCCCCTGCGAGGAACCCTCAAGAATTCGCAACCACGGAGTCTTAGGCATCACGGCCATGTCGGGGTCCGGATTGCTGGGATTCGGTTCGTTGTGAACCGTTCCCTGAGCAGAGCTCCCCTGCGCGGTCTGAGTAGTCTGCGCTGTCGGCGCTACTGCTTCCTCAGCTCCGGCAGCTGGCACTGAGACGAGAGATGCGGTGCTCAGGGCCGGAGCGGTGACAAGGCTAGCAAAGCGAGTTGCCTTCATGATGGTGCTCCTTTTCTGGCGACGACAATAAAGGCTCAGATTAGCACCATGCATGAACCCACGGCGATGAAAGCCCAGAAAATACTTAGAGAAGCTCCACGAGGATAAGCAATTCGGTCGGGTCATAGAAGGCCATGAAATTATCCAGGGCATCACCGACGGCGAGCTCAGCATCTTCGTCACCAAGGTCGGCGTTATCGATGGCGTCGATAGCCTTGGCAGTAGCGGCTTCGGACTCTTCGATGTCCACGTGGATGGCCTGAAGATTGTCCTTCGTGATGGTCGCGGGCTCCAGCGCCACGACCGGTTCCCCCATGTCCGGCTTCGGGGTCACCACGGACTCGTCCACGTCGACGGAAATGACGACTCGGCGGTGCGGAAACTTCTCCTCATCACCGATAGCCAAGAGCCTCAGCGAAGCCATAGATGCTTCGAGGAACGCGGAGTATTCGATCTCTTCCTCGTCACCCTCGGTGTAGAACTCGCGCAGCGCGGGGGTTAGCGCAAAACCCCAACCGCTGCGGGCAGCAAGCTGGCCGGTTTCCTCGAGCTCAGCCAGCATAGAAAAGGTTGCCGGCAGGAAGACGCGCACATCCTTCGACACTTAGAACTCACCTTCAATGTCGAAGACTGCCTGAACCTCTACGCTCGTGCGGTCGAAGACGGTGTAGAGCATGCCGACCATGCCGTTTTCCACCGCCGCACGCACGTTAACGATGGAGTCATCCACCATGACGCAGTCATTAATCGGCAGATCAATGGCATCCGCTGCGGCTTGGAAAGCAGCGCGCTCCGGCTTCTCAGCGCCGACCTCACCAGAAAGCACAACGGCATCAACGATGCCGCGGTATTCCCACTCACGAATGTGCTCAGCGCCCGGGCCGCCCGGATCGTTGGAAAGGATTGCGGTGGCAACTCCGTTTGATTTCGCGGCGGCGAACAGATCCCGCCAGCGCTTGACGTCTTCTTCGGTGCCGTCAAGAACGCCTACAAAATCGACGATGAGTCCACGCATATTATCTACCCTTCGCATTGAACTGTGTTTATCGTCCGAAAGTATAGCGAACATACCGCCTGCCCGCTCTCACCGGCTTATGCACTGCAGTGCTCTAGCCGCATATAGGCCTACCGTGGCACAATGAACGTGCGTCCACCTTCCTTCACCGCGCCCGCCCCGAACCTAGCCTTCGTGCACTCCTCCGCCCCGCTTATCGCGGAAGAGGACGCGATCCCCATGTACACCCCCATCCCTGGCATGAGCCATTTGCAGCTGTATGTCGCCCCACAGCGTATCCGCTACGAGCGTCAACCTACTGCGGGTGACCTCGCTACGCGGAAAGAGATCCACGGGCTTGTAGTCATAGTTCTAGAAGTTGCCGCCGCGCTGCGGCCTTTAAGCCACCTCAACAACCCACGTTTTGCACCGGAAATTGCAAACCATGTCCGCGCTTGGCGGAAGGCCCAGGCGTCCTCGGAGTGGCGCGGAGGGATGGCGCTGCGTAGCTTGCATGCGCGCTCGAATGGCGAGTTCTTCGGCTCAGTGCTGATGGGATCGACGCGACGCGCCTTTACCGGCGCCGCCGTTGGACGGCACCTGAGTTCCTTCCGGTTGCTTTCAGTCGGCATGCATCCCCACGGCAACGGGGAGCCGGAAGTTTAGAAAAGCGACCCCAGCTTGATCAAGATTGGCGTCCAGTCGATGCCCGCGAATGCAGCGGAAGCACTCACCAAAGCCAAACTGATACCGCCGAACATCGTGGCCCCCACTACCGGTGATTTCTTGGTGGTTTCTTCCACACTTTCCGGCGTGGCCACTGCGCCACACTCGGTGGGGACAATGTCCTGGGAGCTGAGTACCGTGTCCTTGGCGGATACATCTCCCTGCGAGCTCAAGACGGAAGAGAGCTGGCACTGTTCTTCGGGAGCAAGCTCCACAGCAGATGCAGCCGCGCCGCCACCCAGCAGGGTGGCAGATGCGAACACGGATAGACCTACTCGCACAGACAAGCGGCGCATACTCACTCAACCTCCGAAGAATAATAATTACTAATTTGCCAGTATATACCTAAGTGCCTCCAATAAAAAAGACGCCGCGGGGAGTACTTCCCACACGGCGTCTCGGAAGTGCCTCAGCGCTCAATAACGCTGTGGCGTTGGCATTTACTAGGCTTCCGCCTCGTCCGCGGCATTCGCCTCTTCCTGCGCCTTGAACTGCTTACGCAACATAAACAGCTGGCGCACAGTTTCTTCCTTCACAGCTTCGTTCATGGCGTTGAACATGTCGCCGCCCTCCTTCTGGTATTCCACCAGAGGATCACGTTGTGCCATTGCACGCAGGCCAATGCCCTCCTTGAGGTAGTCCATCTCATAGAGGTGCTCACGCCACTTCTGATCAATGATCGGCAAGATGATCATGCGCTCTGCATTGCGCATCTGGCTCTCGCCGCCGATGGCGCTGACGGACTCTTCAAGTTTGTCGTACTCGGAGTTGGCATCAGCCACCAGTGCATCGCGCAGCTGCTCAGCGGAGATTTCGCCGGCGGAGCCGTACTCGGTACCGTCGACAAGCTCCTCATGCGTCTTGGTCGGCCCATACAGGGACTCCAAGGCATTCCACAACTCGTCCAGGTTCCAGTCCTCCACATAGCCGGTGGCCGTAGCACCCGCCACGTAGGCAGACACGGTGTCGTCGATCATCTCGCGGATGTTGTCCTTGATGTCGCTGGCCTCAAGGATGTCGTGGCGGGTAGCGTAAACCACCTTGCGCTGTTCGTTCAGCACCTCGTCGTACTTGAGCACGTTCTTACGCATCTCAAAGTTCTGGTTCTCGACCTGCGCCTGTGCGCCCTTAATAGAGTTGGACACCATCTTGGCCTCAATTGGCACGTCATCCGGCACATTGAGGCGGTTCATCATGTTCTCCATGGACTGGCCCACGAAGCGCACCATGAGCTCATCACGCATGGACAGGTAGAAGCGGGTCTCGCCCGGGTCACCCTGGCGTCCGGTACGGCCGCGCAGCTGGTTATCAATACGACGCGACTCGTGACGCTCGGTGCCCAGCACGTACAGTCCGCCGGCCTCGCGGACCTGGTCACCCAGCTTCTTGGAGTGTTCCTTTTCGCGATCGATTTCGGCGTCCCAGGCCTCCTGGTACTTCTCTTCATCTTCGAAGGGATCGAGGCCGCGATCGCGCAGCTTTTCATCCAGGATGACCTCGGGGTTACCGCCGAGCACGATATCGGTACCACGGCCGGCCATGTTGGTGGCTACGGTAACGGTGCCGGGGCGGCCGGCACGGGCGACAATCTGGCCCTCTTCCTCGTGGTGCTTGGCGTTAAGCACCGAGTGCTTGATTCCGCGCTTGCTCAGCAACTGGGAGAGGTATTCGGAGCGCTCCACAGAGGTTGTACCCACCAGCACCGGCTGACCTGCGGCGACGTGTTCCTCAATGTCATCAACCACCGCGGCGAACTTCGCCTCTTGGGTCTTGTAGATACGGTCGGAGTGGTCGATACGTTGGTTCGGCTTGTTGGTCGGAATCGGCACCACATCGAGACCATAGATGGAGTGCAGCTCGGCTGCCTCGGTCTCTGCGGTACCGGTCATGCCGGAAATCTTCTCGTACAGGCGGAAGTAGTTCTGGAGCGTAACGGTGGCCAGAGTCTGGTTCTCGTTCTTAATCTCCACATCTTCCTTAGCCTCAATGGCCTGGTGCATGCCCTCGTTATAGCGACGGCCAGCAAGCACGCGGCCGGTGAAGCTATCCACGATGAGAACCTCGCCGTTGCGGACGATGTAGTCCTTATCGCGGGTGAAAAGCTCCTTGGCCTTCAGGGCGTTGTTGAGGTAGGACACCAGCTGGGAATGCTCTGGGGCGTAGAGGTTCTCAATGCCCAGCTGATCCTCAACGAATTCCACGCCTTCCTCCAGCACACCGATGGTGCGCTTCTTGTGGTCCACCTCGTAGTGGATACCTTCGCGCATCTTCGGCGCCAGCTGGGAGAAGACGCCGTAGAACTGGGAGGAGCCGTCAACCGGACCGGAAATAATGAGCGGGGTACGGGCCTCATCGATAAGGATGGAGTCAACCTCATCCACGATGCAGTAATTGTGGCCGCGCTGGACCGTGTCATTCAGCGAGCGGACCATGTTGTCGCGGAGGTAGTCAAAGCCCAGCTCGTTGTTGGTGCCGTACGTAATATCGCACGCATATGCTTCCTTGCGATCCGCAGGGCGCATCTCAGAAAGGATGACGCCCACGGTAAGGCCCAGCCAGCGGTGGACACGGCCCATCATCTCGGCGTCACGCTTGGCCAGGTAATCGTTGACCGTCACGATGTGCACGCCCTTGCCCTCCAGCGCGTTGAGGTAGGCCGGCAGCAAGGAGGTCAGGGTCTTGCCCTCACCGGTGCGCATCTCGGCGACGTTGCCGAAGTGCAGGGCTGCACCGCCCATGATCTGCACCTTGTAGTGCTTCTGGTCGAGCACGCGCCAGGCTGCCTCACGCACGGTGGCAAATGCTTCGAGAAGAATGTCATTCATCTTCTCGCCGTCCGCCAGACGCTTCTTAAACTCGTCAGTCTTAGCCTTTAGCTCATCATCCGACAGCGCCGCGAATTTATCTTCTAGGGCAATAACATCATCTGCAATTTTAGCCAGGCGCTTGACGGTGCGTCCCTCACCGGCACGGAGCAGCTTGGAAAGTCCAAACACGTCTAGATAATCCTTCTTGTCGCGACAAATAAGTTAACTCGTCGCCATTGTACTCACTAGCTTTTCTGTAATGATTCGCCACCCAACCCAAAGGGCGAATCCGGCCACTGCCCGGCACCCCTCTTGCGGCCGCCTCCTCCCCACGCAAAGCTCAGCAGACAGGGATTAATAGATGTTAATAGAGGCATAAGAAGGCTCCCTGCCCCGCTGCGCGCGTGCGCTGCGGGGCAGGGAGCCTGTGGGTTGGGGCGCTAGGCCCTTGAAGGCTTAGGCCTTAAGCATCAGCATCCGTCAGGGAGATGAGACCGTAGTCGAATGCGTGGCGGCGGTAGACCACGGAAGGCTTGTTGTTCTCTTCGTTGATGAAGAGGTAGAAGTCGTGACCAACCAGCTCCATCTCGCTGAGTGCATCATCAACAGACATCGGGGTAGCTGGGTGCTCCTTGAAGCGCACAACCTGGCCCGGGCGAACGTCCTCGACGGTCTCTGCGTAGGGGTCGATGTAGCGCTCTTCCTTGGCCGGCTTGGCTGCTTCAGCCTCTGCGACCAGCTCAGCAGCAATCTCACCAGTACCCTTCTGAGCGCGGTGGCCGGACTTCACGTTCTCGCGACGTACCTTGACCTTGCGCAGGGAGCGCTCCATCTTGCCCAGGGCGGTTTCGAGCGCCGCGTAGAAGGAATCTTCCTTGGCCTCGGCGCGTGCGATGTGGCCCTTACCGGTGGCGGTGATCTGCAGGCGCTCAGCCTCGGACTCGCGGCGCGGGTTCGGCTCGTGCTGCAGCTCCACGTGGAAGAACGTCAGGGTCGGATCAAGACGCTCGATCTTGGCCAGCTTTTCAGTGACGCGATCCTGGAAGTGCTCCGGAACCTCCACGTTGCGGCCGGTGATGGTGACCTGAGCGTTGGTCTGCTGGGACATTAAATGCCTCCCTATTCTCGTGGGGACTGAATGACTGCACATTCTGCGGACGCTCACAGCCCTGTGATGAGGGGCTTGATGCCCGCTTCCCTGTGACACCCCTCATGCTACCACTGGTCATAACCAACCCGGTCAGTGGCCCCCTCTGCGCATGCTTGGCGACGCCCCTCCCTACGTATCTGCCAGCACAATCGCACCGGCCACGTCACCCCCGATGGCCCACACGCGAGCGGCGCTGGCGCGAAGAGTTGCTCCGGTCGTGATGACGTCGTCGACAAGCAGCACACTGCGTCCCACCAGCTCGCGGGCACAAGGCCGCAAGAGCACTGCCCTGCGCATATTGTCGGCGCGTTCCACCGCGCCGAGCTGCGACTGGTCCGCACTACCTTCGGCCGTGCTCAAGGCATTGACCACGTCCCAGCCCGGAAGCCGGGCGGACGCCGCCTGGCACAGCGCAGCGACGGGATCACCACCGCGCTGGCGGGCCGACGACGCGCGTGTGGGCGCCGGCACGAGCAGCGCGGTCTCCGGAATATCGCCGCGTGCGCGCAGGTACTCGATTCCGGCAGCCAACACCGCACCGAGGTGAGCTCGCACCGCCTGGTGCCCGCGCTCCTTCATTGCGATGATGACCCCACGGCGAGTATCGGAATAGGGGCCAAGGGCCCAGGCCGGAAAACCTAGAGGCTGCGGACGTTCCACGCGGCGTGGCACCTGTCGAAGGTGTTCCTGGCAGGCCGTGCACAGCACCCCGCCTGCAGTGGTCTCACCGCCACACCCCGCGCACGGGCGCGGCAGGAACAGCTCCAGAAATGCGGCGGCGGCCTCCCCTATCCCCCGGTTTTTCGGCATGCGCCCCACTCTAGCGCGACTCTAGCGCGCGATGATGGGTGAGGAGCGCACGCCCTGCAGACCTTCGACCTCACGCCAATAGGAGCGCTCGGACCCGCCCGCAGGAAGCTGCAACAGGGCGTGCGCATCGGTGACGTAGTGCGTCGACGGTGAGGACGCCACCGCCACCACGGGCGCGGTGATGTTTCCGGTAGGCAGTGTTGTTGCCGAAGAACCATCCTGCTCGATGCGCCACACCGGAGAATTCGAAGCGGAGGTACCCACGAGCAGGGAGCCGTCCGTCTGCCACTCCACCGACAGCGCCGAACCGGTCAGCTCCGGGCCCACCTGGTGGACGTTGACAATGCGGCGCTCTCCCGACGTCGCGCGGGCAACCACACCGGTGTACACGCTGCCGTCGATAATCATGGCTATACGCGCTCCCGTGAGTGACAGACGGATGACCGAAATCTCTCCCTCCACGTTCTCCAACGCAGAGGTGTCAACCTCGGCGGTGCTCAGCTCTCCGGTGGCCGGAGAACGCGTCACGCGGACCACGTGTTTGCCGTCGACGACGGTCCACGCCACCTGGCCGCCCACCTCAAAAGTGGGGCGGGCCAAAGTCTCGCCCTTGATCGAATTCTCGAGCTCGTGGCCCAGCTCGCCCATCGTTAGCTGCGACTCCTTCTCGGAGCGCTTGCGCACGGCGGCCACCATCCCCTCATCGGAGATATCGGCGGACTGAATGTCATGAATCTGCCCGGCCATGCCCGGCACCTCGGCGCTGCCTTCACCCTTAACCTCAAGCAGCGAACCATCGTTGACTGCATAAAGCTTGGGCACCGATTGGGCGGCTACCTCGGGGTTAAACTCCGCGAAATCATCAATGGTCATCTCCTCCATGCCATCCACAAGCGGGCTGCCATCGATGGTGGCGCGGACGGAGTTCGTGATCTCGGCGTTGTTGAGGGTCCACACCAGCTGGGCGGCGAACTTAAGGCGCTCCTCCTGAGTCATCGAAGCCATGCCGCTGAACTCATAGACTCCATCATTGATTCCCAAAAAGGTGGCGTCCTTGGGGATCAGGCTGGAAGTTGCCGGCGCGATATCGGAGGATGGTCCCTGCAGCAACAGCGTGACCAGCTCCGAGGCAATCGAATCCTTTCCCGAATAAAGCCAGCGACGATCCGCCACAAGCAGGCGTTGAGTCGTATCGAAAAAGTACAGCGACTGCGGGCGATAGCGATTGCGCAATTCGGTGCGCTCAATCACGGCACCGGTAGGCAGATCCGTAATGCGCCATTGCCCATTGAATTGGCGCAGCCGAACGGTCGCCTCAAGACGCGAGTTATCGGGGACATAGGCCCCGCCGTTGGCCAGACGGCCGATGATATTGCCGCGCACCGAATACTCCAGGGCACCGTCCTCCATGTTCGAGGTCACCAGATCGATGGAGTCCACCACGAGAACGGTGTCAGTAGGGTCCCAAGAATTGGCTATCTCAGAGGAAAGGAAGGTGCGTGCGGCAGCGTAGTTTCCGGTGGGAATCGCCACGGCCGAATAGAAGTCACGGACAAGCAAGTCAGGTTCGCTATCGGCGCGCGGCTCGACGACGGCATCGTCGGCCCGGTCATGCGGTTCGAAGGTACTAATCACCTGCGGATCGGTGTTATGTGGCAACGTCGAACAACCAACGAGAGCGGTGAGTGCGACGCAACTGAGTACTGCGAGCGGGCGGCGGGCTGGAATCATCGCTGAGCCTCCTCCTCGAAGTCGGACACGCTGTCTTGGTTAAAAGGCGGCTCCACGGCGCGGGCCTCACGCTCGGAGGGCCACACAATCCCGTTGTCCGTTTCTGCTTTAACCGCAGGAGCCTCCGGATCAGCGCTCAGCTCAAGAGCGGATTGTTCCTCTGCTTCTATGGGCTTCGGTGCCCCCGGCTCTTCCAGAGCAATGGGCTCGGACTCCACCTGCTGCCCCGGGGTGCGTGGAAGGATCAATCGGAAGCGCGAGCCTATACCGTAGTAGCCGATGGCGTCGAGCGTGCCCCCATGGAGCACGGCATCCTCGCGAGCGATGGCAAGGCCCAAGCCGGTTCCACCAGAATGGCGCTTGCGCGAAGAATCCGCGCGCCAGAAGCGGTTGAACACCAGCTCTTCTTGGCCTTCCTTGAGCCCCACACCGGAGTCGGTGACGGCGATGCCGACGGCGTCCTCAGTCGCGCCGACGTCCACGATGATGGGATTGCCCTCAGAGTGGTCGATGGCGTTCGCGAGCAGGTTGCGCAGGATGCGCTCGACGCGACGCGAATCGCATTCCACGGCGACGGGTTCCTCCGGCACATGAACGACGACCTCCACTCCGAGCTCCGAGGCGAGGTGCTCCACTTGGCTCAGCGCGGAGTCCACGCAGGAGCGAATGTCGATGGAGGCCGTGGAGAGGTCAGCCACGCCGGCATCGTGGCGAGAGATCTCCAACAGGTCCGCGAGCAAGTCCTCGAAGCGATCCAGCTCCTTGATGAGCAGCTCCGCCGAGCGCTTGGTGTAAGGGTTGAATTCATCCGCATCTTCCGCGATGACATCCGCCGCCATGCGCACCGTTGTCAATGGCGTGCGCAGCTCGTGGGACACGTCAGAAGTGAACTGCCGCTGGAGATCGCCATACTCCTCCAGTTGGGTGATCTGCTTAGACAGCTTATCTGCCATGTCGTTAAAGGAGGAGGCGAGGCGGCCCATTTCATCGTCTGAGTTGACCACCATGCGCTCACGCAGGTGGCCGGCAGCAAAGCGCTGCGCAATGCGGGAGGCGGAGCGAATCGGGACGATCACCTGCTGGGTGGCCAGCCAGGCGATGCCAACGAGGAGGACAACCACCACCACTCCGGCAGCCGAGAGCAAACCACGCATGAGCGCCATCGTGGATTCCTCAGATTCCATTGACAATACGAGGTAGACCTGGGTATTCGGGATGTCGCTTTCAATGGGCGTGCCCACCATCAGCGCGTTGTAGGTTGCTCCCGATTGCTGGTCCACCGTGGCGTATTGCTGCACGACTTGGCCCCGGCCAACGAGCTCGCGCATCCCGTCGGGGATGCGGTAGCCCTCCGGGGACGTCGTGGCCGTGCCGTCGGAATTCTCCACGACGATGACCGGTTCATACACGGCCTGGGCGTCGGGTTGTTGCGCCGATAATTGGCCCAAGGCGGCGCGTGCAGAATTGATGCGCACCTGCGTTGAGTTTGCCGTACCGGTGGCATCGATCTGCTGTTCCACGGCCACGCGGGCGCGATCGAGCTCCTGTAGCGCCGTGTCCTCCTTCTGGCTCACCAGCTGCTGCGTCAGCACCGACACCAGCGCGTAGGCCAGGATGATCATGACCACCGTGGAGGCCACCAACATCATGCCCAGGACACGTGTCTGCAGGGAGGTGCGCCAGCGCTCGACGACGCCATCCCGGACTCGCCTTAACCAACCAAAAATAGCGGCAGTCCTTTACTCGGCGGTTTTCCCGGTCTTATACCCCACGCCGCGCACGGTGAGGACGATGTGTGGATCCTCGGGGTCGTGCTCAATCTTCGCGCGCAGGCGCTGGACGTGCACGTTGACAAGGCGCGTATCGGACGCGTGGCGGTAACCCCAGACAGATTCAAGCAGCGCCTCGCGAGTATGCACCTGGCCGGGCTTGCGCGCCATCTCCAGAAGAAGGTCGAACTCCAGCGGAGTCAGCGAGATCTCCTCGCCGCCCTTGCGGGTAACGGTGTGCTCGGGGACGTCGATAAGCAGGTCCCCCACCTCAATAATTTCTCCCGTACCTCCATCGATTCGACGCAGGCGCGCGCGGATACGGGCGATGAGCTCCTTCGGTTTGAAGGGCTTGGTGATGTAATCATCCGCCCCCGATTCGAGGCCGAGAACCACATCAACGGTGTCTGTCTTCGCCGTCAGCATGACGATGGGCACCGAGGACTCAGTACGAATGGCGCGGCAAATATCCACGCCATTCATGCCCGGAAGCATGAGATCCAACAGGATCAGATCCGGGTCATGCTCGCGGAAGGCCGGGATCGCCTCATTTCCATCGTTAACGGCAATAGGCTCCAGCCCTTCTGCCTCGAGCACGATGGTGAGCATTTCGGCGATTGCCGGGTCATCATCCACGACCAAGATTTTCGGTGCCACTTTATTGTTCTCCTACAAGCTCCTTGACAGCTTGGATAATCATATCGGCATCCGCGGTGGCGATCCACCGCCCTGCCCACTGCTGCTCTGCTAAGCGACGGTAGGCGGCCGCCGTGCGAGACTGCAACGCGGCATCGCGCTCATAGCGGTCGCGGTTGCGCCCTTCATCCTCTGCTGCACGGGCCACGGCTCGCTGGCCGGCAAGGGCGACGTCGGTATCCAAAAAGATCTGCAGCTGCGGCACCGGCAGGCCGAAGCGTTCAAACTCGAGCTCATAGATCCAATCGACGATGAGCTCACCGCCAACCCGCGCCGCGGAATACGCGGCGTTGGAAGCCACATAGCGATCCAAGATGAGCAGGGTATCCGTGGACTCAGCGGCGGCAAGGAGCTGCTCTTTGGCTCCGTGCCGATCCAGCGCAAAGAGCGTAGCCATTCCATAGACCGAATCGGTCAGATCCCCCATACGCCCATACAGGGCCTCCTGCGCGAGCTGCGCATGGATGGACTCTTCGTAGCGGGGAAAGCTCAAGACTTCGACATCGCAGGCTAGTTCTTCCCGCAGGCGCTGGGTAATGGTGTTTTTACCCGCGCCATCGATTCCTTCAATACTGATCAGCATGCTGTTATATCTAGCGTGTACCTAGTACTGCCGTTAGGACAGGGCCTCAATAAAGGGTTCGAGGTCGTAGTCTTCCTCGACCTCTTCGAGCAACTCCAGGGCATGTTCGTTGAGGTTTTCGCTGCCGGATCCGGCGAGATCCCGGATGAAGGGATAGTCTTCGACGACTTCCCCGGCGCTGAACGGGGCGCCTGCCCAGATCGCGGCTATCGTGGCCGCCGCCAAGGCGTTACGCTGCTCCTCCTCGGTCTGTTCTTCGCCCGAGACCGCAAGCGCGCAGGCATCATCTACCGCGGCAACGATTTCTTCATCCTCGAGGTCTGCCAGTTCATCCAGGAAGTCGACGTTGACCTCGTCGGCGAAGATGTCCTCATCCCATGAGCTCATTGCTTTCTCCTTCATCCTTAAGTGAATTAGGGGTCTGTGTTTTTATCCGCGTTCCTGTATCCACGGTGGGCCGGTGCAGCTTTACGGGCGGGCGCTCCGCGCAGCCGGTATCTAATCCAATTTCTACCATTCTTTAGATGCCCTCATGCAAGGCTTCGGTCAAGAGCGCGGTTTTATTACGGTCACATCGCTCCGTGCCGTCTTCCGACTGCCCCTCCTCCTGCCCTCCTCCATATGTTGCATTTCACCCACTGCCCTATACCACGCCTGAACGGGGAATTTTGCCCAGGCCATTTACTATCTCCAGATTCGTGTTATCGTTGTTACCGACTTGTGACATTTACGCAGGCTTTTGTGCAGGAAGGAGAGCGCCCCGCATGACGAGCAGTTCACGCCGCATCTTGGTCTTTGTCGCGGCCGGCCTCCTCTGCGCCGTCGCCGTAGGCGTCGCAGTGTGGCGCATCAGCGCGCCCGAATCCGTCGTGTCTAAGCCCTCCGCTGCCACCGCTGTGTCGAGCACCGCATCTTCCGCTCCCTCGACAACGCATTCCTATACGACCACGGCTACCCCGACGTCCACGCAGTCGAAGCAATCGAAAACTAATGTCGCCGCGCCGGCAGAGGATCCCTACCTGGCGCCGAATGCCGTGGTGAACCGCACGGAGCCGGTTGGCCCCACGGCCGTCTACCGCCCAGACAATGTTTCCTCACTGCAGAACCAGCAGCCGCAGGCAACTCCGAACAATCCGTACCCGCAGGCGCCGGTCAGCATGGCCCCTGCCGTGCCGCCAACGGACGGCTCTACTCCGGCCTCCGAAACACCGATTCCGGGTACTCCTCAGCAAAGCTCCGAGCCCACTCAGCCGTCGGCCACGCCGGAATCTCAGACCGCCGTGCCGCAAGAGGGCCCAGTGGAGGACCAGGACGGCAGCCAGCCCGCTGAGCAGCCGCAACCCAAGGAACCTACGCCCTCGCAGAACACTGGAGTTCCTGAACCGCTTGGCTCCTTCATCCCGCACCCCGCCGGGTTCACTCAGAACGCGCCCGCGCCTGATGCGGAGCCGAAAGCGCAACAGGGCGAGCCTATCGATGCCGCTCCACAGGGCGGCGAGGTACAAGGCGCCGATGTAGTGGAAGCAGTGGAGCGCGAATCCGCGGCTTACCGCACCAACGAGGCCGCCCCGACTCCCGCCGCGCCGACGGATGATGCTCCCGCGGCGGAGGAGCCTTCCGCTGCGACCCCCTCCGCTTCTCATTCGGCCGACAACGGCGAAACTACCGCCGCATCAGCATTGACGCAGTCCGCCTAATTACCCGCGCCGTTAACTAAACGGCAGCAGAGTTAACGAAACAGCCGCAGACTAAACGCGGGCGATAAATACCTCGGCGTCTTCGCCACCGGTGGAACGAACGGTGGCGGCCGGGTCGCTAGCGGGAATCCACGCCGCGTGACCCGCGCCAAGGCTGACGTTTTCTGCCTCGGCATTGCTCAATGCCACCGAGCCGGAGGTGCACAACACAATCATGGGGCCATCGCTGTCGACCTCGACGCTCTCCTCACCAGAAAGCTCGACGCGATCCAGCAGGAACTCCTCAATCGGCACTGGGTAGGACCATGCCTCTGCACCCTTTATGCCTCCTGTCTCGGCTGCGTCTTTCAGGTCCACGCGCGGATCTTCTGCCGCCTGGTAGGTGAGGACTTTAACCAGCTCGGGGACGTCAACAAACTTCGGGGTCAGGCCACCGCGCAGCACGTTATCGGAGTTAGCCATGATCTCTACACCCAGGCCAGAGACATAGGCATGCAGCTGCCCAGCGTCAAGGTAAATCGCCTCCCCCGGCTGCAGGACGATGTGATTGAGCAGCAACGCGCCCAACACGCCGATATCCCCCGGATATTGCTCGTTGAGCTTGGCCACGGTTGCCATCACGGTGGCCATCCACGGCTCGCCCGCCTGGTTGCCGCGCAGGCGCTCGCCCGCCGCTACCACCGCGCTGATCAGCTCCTTGCGCTTGGCACCCGGGATCGTAATCCACGTGGTAAACAGCGCGCGGAGGCTGTCGCCTTCAGCGGCAGGATCGGTGTCGAGCATGCCCTCGTAGTGAGCCAGTTCTTCGCAGTCCAAGGCCGCAAAGAGGCTGCGGGTCTGCGCTAGCGGACGGAAACCCGCCATGGCGTAGAACTCCGTGAGCGCCACGATGAGCTCTGGCTTGTGGTTGTCATCCTTGTAGTTGCGGTTTGACGCCGTGAGGTCGATTCCCGCCGCGTTCTCGCGGGCGAAACCTTCCTCGGCCTGCTGCTTCGAAGGGTGCGCCTGCAGCGACAGCGGCTCTGCAGCCGCCAGAATCTTCAGCAAGAAGGGAAGGCCGGCGCCATACTTGTCAGCCACCCGCTGCCCCAGCTGGCCTTGCGGATTCGCCGCGATGATCTCATCCAGCTTTTCTCCCTCAATCGTTGAGGGATCCGCCGGGTGCGCACCAAACCACAGCTCAGCAACCGGGCTTTGAGCCTCGGGCTCGCCGAGCAGCGTCGGAATCAGCGTGCGCGAGCCCCACGAGTAATTGCGGGCAGCACTGGTGAGCAACTTCATTGACTTCCTCTATTTCACGTCGTAGGCGGTCGCGGCATAACTGCGCGTAATCAACTGCAGCGCGCGAGCCAATTCCCCACAGGAGGTATCGGTGCTCGCCGCTGCGAACGAGTGGGGAAGGTTCGCCTCTTCCTGTCCCCATAAAACAACTTTCAAGGGTACCAAAGGCTCTTCCGCTTCAAACGGGTCATAGAAGATGTCCGTCGGATTTGTCTGCAGAATCGGCCCTAAGCCTTCCGCGTCGACGACGGTCCCTCCTAGCCCATGGACTGTCCACAGCGTGCCCGCCATGCGGGCAACGAGAGCGTCGAGGTGCACCCGCGTGCGCTCCTCCGAGAACGCATAGGGATCGGGTCCACAGCTGTGGATGATTCGGCCGCCTTCCACAAATTCACGCAACGCGCGCCCGGGGTTCGTCGTGGAATCGCGCTGCGGTGACAGCGCTTCCAGCTCGCGGTCCACGGCATCGGCAACGTCCTCCAGCCGGCGGGAGACCAACACCGGGTCTTCGCTTAACACCGCGCTCACCGCATGCACTGCCGTGATGGCGCGCACCGGTGAAATCCCTTCGGCCGTGGGAAGGGTGTCGATGACGACGGTGTCCTCGGGAGCATCCTCGAACTCATTCAGGAGAATCGTCGTCGCCCCTCGGCGCGCGGCGTCGTGCAGCGCGCGCTCTGCCCATGGGCTATCCCCCGCCACCACCACGACGTCGAGGGCACCGACAAAGAGCGGCAGCGATTCGCTGACCATGATGGGAACCTCAGCGGGCTCGGCTAGGCCCACGGCGACGTGGGCAGCGGCGCGGGAAACCTGGTCAGCGGCAAGGACGACGATGCTGCGCGGGCGCAGCCCACCCAGCACGCGAGCCAGCTCCGGTACGGCGGCGGCCACCACGCGAGCTTGCGCACCTTCGTGGGCGATGTCAAAGAAGCTCACGGATTCGGGATCATAGGAAGTCATAGGCCCGAGCATAGCTAGGATGAGTGGCCATGAGCATTCATCCGGTAGTCCTTGTCGGCGGCGGCCCTGGCGCGTGGGATCTCATCACCGTGCGCGGCATGCGGGCGCTGCAGGAAGCCGAGGTCATCGTGGCTGATCACCTCGGCCCCACCGCCCAGCTGGATAAGCTGTGTGATGTTGACGCCAAGGAGCTTATCGACGTCTCCAAGATCCCCTACCGCGCCCAAGTGGCCCAGGAGCGTATCAACGAGATTCTCATCGAGCACGCCCGGGCAGGCCGCCGCGTGGTGCGTCTGAAGGGCGGCGATCCTTATGTATTTGGTCGCGGCTTCGAAGAGCTCACCGCCCTTACCGCCGCGGGTCTCCCAGTGGAGGTCATCCCCGGCGTGACCTCGGCGGTGGCCGTCCCCGCGCTGGCAGGAACGCCGGTGACCCACCGTGGCGTCGTCCATGCCTTCACTGTAGTCTCCGGGCACCTGCCGCCAGGCCACCCCAAGTCCTTGGTGGATTGGGCAGCACTCGCGCGGTCTGGGGCCACGCTTTCGGTCATCATGGGTGTGAAGAACGCGGCGGCCATTGCCACCGCGCTGATCGACGCCTCCCTCTCACCCCACACCCCCGTGCGCATCATCCAGGAGGGCTCCCTCGATGGTGAGCGGGCCTTCCACTGCGAACTCGCCGAGCTAGGCGCAACCATGGAGGAGAACTCGGTGGCTCCCCCAGCGGTCATCGTTATCGGCAAGGTCGCCGGACTCTAGTCAACGCCAATACGGCACGTTCCTAGGATCGCGGCGAGCTCACTCCGACGGGTTCTGAATCCTCCGCTGGAGTGCCGGCCGGAAAGCCATCGCGTCCGGTCGGCTCCGTGGTTTCGACAACGCGGCTGCCGCCCCGCTGGGGCGCGGTGCTGGAACCGCTGTGCTCGTTTTCCTTGCCGCTAGCGCGGCGCGCACGGCGGGCATTTCCCCATACGGTCACCGCCACGCCCAGAACGAACGCGATGGACTGCACGATGAGAGTCTGCGGGTGCTGCAGGGCCCAACCCAGAGCTTTGGGGATGTTGAGCACCACGATGACCGTTCCTACGAATCCACCGAGGAGCGTGGGATTGATGCGGGAAATGAGCCACGCCGCAACCGGCGCAGTGATCGCCCCGCCGATAAGCAGGGCCACGACCGCGGCGGCGTTGGCCACGATTTCTTCCCAGAGGCCGACGATGAAGCCTGCCGTCGCGCCAAAGGTAACAAGGAATTCTGCGGTGTTGACGGTGCCGACAATGCGCCGCGGTTGTTCGCGGCCGACCGCCAACAGTGTCGAGGTGGAAATCGGGCCCCATCCGCCGCCACCCGAGGCGTCGACGAAGCCTCCCACCACGCCGAGGCCGGCGAGGAAAGGAGTCGAATGCGGCCGGGATTCTCGCGGTGCGGCGCTGCGCGTTCGCGAAAAGCGCCAGACCAGGTTGATGCCCAAGGCGATGAGGATGGCGGAGGTTACGGGCGCGGCTGCTTCCAGTGAGAGGTTGGACAGAACCGTCGCCCCGATGAAGGCAGACAGGCCTCCCGGCACACCGAGCTTGAGCACGGTGGGCCAGTGCACGTTGCCGAAGCGCCAGTGGCTGATTCCGGAGACCAGGGTGGTGCCGAGCTCCGAGGTGTGCACTACCGCAGAGGCTGTTGCCGGCCCCAGACCAGCCAGCAGCAGGATGGTCGTGGAAGTTACGCCAAAGCCCATGCCGATGCCGCCGTCGACAAGCTGCGCAGCAGCACCTGCCAGCGCGATGAGGATGAGGCTACGCATGGACCACCTCCGCATAGCGGTGCGACACAATTCCGGCGAGCGCCTCCCCCAGGGGCGGGAGCACACGCCTAGACTGGCCGCCGCCATCCCCGGAATCCGTGTCGAGGCGGTCTAGGAGCAGTCCTGGGCTCACGAAGAGCGGCACGACGACCTCCTGGCTCCCCTCCGAGCCCACGGGCCGGCGCTCGCCGCGCGTGGCAAAAGAGACCCGCGCCGCACAACCGGTGAGCTCTCCCACGCGCCTTGCTAGGTCAGCTACCGCTGCATTCGCTCGCTCATCGGAGGAACCGACGGAGTACACCACGACGGTATCCGTTCCTTCCGGCACCTGCTGCGCGAGCAGCCTGGCCATATCCTCCCCGGTGCCGAGGCCACGTGCTTGGCGGAGGGCGACTCCGGAAGCCGCGGAGGCCTGAGCCAGTGCGGCGGGAACGTCGACGCGCTGGTGGTAGCCCTCAGTAAACAGCAGGGGCACGACCACCGCCTCACGCACGCCTTGTTCAGCAAGGTTGCGCGCGGCCTCTTCGAGGGGAGGATCGTTGAACTCGAGGTGCGCGGCGGTGGCTGGCGCACCGGCAAGCTCGCCGGCAGCGCGGGTCAGGGCCGCCACGCTCGCCGCGGCCGCGGGATGGCGCGAGCCGTGCGAGAGGGTCAGCAGTGCGGTGGTGGAAGTCGGGGCTGTCATGGCTGGGCGGTGTCCTTTTCCTAGGCGGTGGCGGTGGAGTGGCCGCGGCGAGCGAGGGAGCGCTGCAAAGCCTCCGTTGAGGACACCGCCGGCGCGGGCGCTACCGGGGCATCGTCCTGTCCGTGGAAGCGTACGGAAAAGATGCGGAGGCACTCCTGACACTTCCACGCAAAGTCGTCTTCCTCGTCTGGGAAAAGATCAGTGCCGGCACAGTAGGGGCAGTACGCCGGGTGGTTGCGGTTGGGGTTGGGCTTGCGGCGGAAATTCATTGCAAGTCCTCCTCGTCCGCGCGTAGCACCCAGTGGCGGAACTGCTCGCCATCTTCGCGCTGCTCCTTGTATTTATTGACCAAGCGGATGACATAGTCGGGGACTTCATCGGCCACCACCTTGTGCCCGCGCAGCTTGCGGCCCCAGTCCGGGGATAGGCCGAGGGCACCGCCGAGGTGGACCTGGAATCCTTCGACGCGATTGCCATCGGCATCGGTCACGATCTGTCCTTTAAGCCCGATATCCGATACCTGCGAGCGCGCGCAGGCATTGGGGCAGCCGTTGAGGGCGATGGACAGCGGCACGTCGAGGTCACCGAGGGTATCTTCCAGGATGTCGACGAGCTCGATGGCGCGGGCCTTGGTGGTCACGTGGGCGAGCTTACAAAATTCCAGGCCGGTGCAGGAGATGACGCCGCGGCGGAACTCCGAAGGCTGGGAGTACAAGCCCGTCTCATCCAAAGCGCGGGACAGGGCGGGGATATCCTCTTCCGCGACGTCGAGGAAGAGAAGCTCCTTCATCGGGGTGGTACGGATGCGGTTGATTCCGAATTTCTCGGCCACGTCGGCGATGGCGATGAGCTGCTCGCCGGTGGCATGCCCCACAGTGGGCTTGACACCCACGTAGAACTTGCCGTCCCGCTGGCGGTGCACGCCGAGGTGGTCGCGGTTACCGGGGGCGATGGGGAGCGGGAGGCCGTCGAGAAGCGGCGCGTCCAGATACTCCTCTTCTAGGACCCTGCGGAACTTCTCAATGCCCCACTGCGCCACCAAGAATTTCAGGCGCGCGCGGTTGCGGTTTCGGCGGAAGCCATAGTCGCGGAAGATGCGCGCAACACCGGCCCACACCTCCGGGACGCGCTCAAGCGGGATCCACGCGCCAAGGGATTGCGAGAGCATCGGGTTGGTGGACAGGCCTCCGCCCACGAAGCAATCGAAGCCCGGCCCGTACTCGGGGTGCTCGGTGCCAACAAAAGCGATGTCCTGGATTTCGTGCGTCACGTCCTGCCGGGAGTTACCAGAAATGGCGGTCTTAAACTTGCGCGGGAGGTTGTGAAACTCCTCGCGCGGGAGATAGTTGTTCTTAATCTCCTCGATGGCCGGGGTGGCGTCGATAATCTCGTCGGCCGCCACACCCGCTACCGGTGAGCCAAGGATGACGCGGGGCACGTCGCCGCAGCCCAGCAAGGTATCCAAGCCGACGGAGCGCAGTTTCTCCCAAATAGCGGGGACATCTTCAATCTGAATCCAGTGCAGCTGAATGTTCTGGCGGTCCGTAAAGTCCGCGGTGGAACGGGCATAATCGCGGCTAATCTCGCCTACCGCGCGCAGCTTGGCGGGATCCGCGCGGCCCCCGTCGAAGCGCACGCGCATCATGAAGTATTCATCCTGCAGCTCGGCGTTGGTGAGCTTGGAGGTCATCTCACCGCCCAGGTTCTGGTTGCGCTGGGTATACAGGCCCAACCACTTAAAACGCGGGGCAAGATCCTCGGCGGGGATGGAGGAGAAGCCCTGCTTCGAGTAGACATCGATGACGCGCTGGCGCACGGCTAAAGCGTCGTCGGCCTGCTTGATCTCCTCGTCAGCGTTAAGCGGGGCGGTGCCGTCGATCTTCCACTGGCCTTCCGGTTTTTTCGTGCGTGGCTTTCGCTGTGTGGCGGTGGTCATAATCTGCTGCCTTTCGTCGGTTACTGAAAACCTACCGGTCTAGCCAAAACAGACAAAGCAGTCTTTTTTATTTTCGCCCGAATATGCAAAGCACGCTGGGTTTATGCCACAATGTTCTCCGAATGTAATTAGGCCCAGTTGCCCTACAGCAGACAAGCCGGTTCAATGAAACCCACGCTTGTTTAGACCTAAGCTTTCGTTAGTTACTACAACATTCCGAAAGGCCATCATGACCCAGCAGCCCCTGAAAGTAGCCGTCATCGGCGCCGGCCCAGCCGGCATCTACGCCTCCGACATCCTGGTGAAGAAGACCGGCGGCAACGTTCAGATCGATCTCATCGAGCAGATGCCAGCCCCCTTCGGGCTCATCCGCTACGGAGTGGCTCCGGACCACCCGCGTATTAAGGGAATCATTAACTCCCTGCACCGAGTGCTCGACACCGAACAGATCCGCCTTCTGTCCAACATCACTGTGGGCCGCGATGTCACCGTCTCCGAGCTTGAGGAATACTACGACGCCGTCGTCTTCGCCACCGGCGCCGTTGGTGACCGGGGCATGCAGATCCCGGGCTCCGATCTCGAGGGCGTCCACGGCGCCGGCGAGTTCGTCGGTTTCTACGACGGAAACCCGCGCTTCGAGCGCTCCTGGGACTTGTCCGCCACCGACGTCGCCGTGATCGGCGTGGGCAACGTGGGCCTCGACGTGGCCCGCATCCTGGCCAAGACCGGCGATGAGCTTAAGGAAGCCACCGAGATCCCCGATAACGTCTACGAGTCCCTGGCCAAGAATCAGGCCACCACCGTGCGAGTCTTCGGCCGCCGCGGTCCGGCACAGGCTAAGTTCACCCCGCTGGAGCTCAAGGAGCTCGACCACTCCCCCACCATCAACGTGGTGGTGGACCCGGAGGACATCGACTACGACGAGGCCTCCCTCAAGGCCCGCGAAGAGGCCAAGTCCTGCGATCTGGTGTGCCAGACCTTGGAGGGCTACGCCATCCGTGAGCCCAAGGATGCGCCGCACACCCTGCAGATCCACCTCTTCGAGCAGCCGGTGGAGTTCATCGGTGAGAACGGCAAGGTCACAGCAGTAAAGACCGAGCGCACTGCCCTCAACGGCGATGGCTCCGTCACCGGCACCGGCAAGTTCACCGAGTGGCCGGCACAGGCCGTCTACCTGGCCGTGGGTTACCGCTCTGATGCCATCGAGGGCGTTCCCTTCAATAAGCAGAAGAACGTCATCAACAATGACGGCGGCCACGTTGTCGACCTCGACGGTGACGTCGTGCCGGGCCTCTACACCACCGGCTGGATCAAGCGCGGCCCGGTGGGGCTCATCGGTAACACCAAGTCCGATGCCACGGAAACCATCGGCATGCTGCTTGCCGACGCCGATGCGGGCAACCTCTCCCACTCCCGCGAGGAGGACATCGTGGAACTCTTCAAGTCCAAGGGCTTGGAGCACCTGACCTGGGAGGGCTGGAAGAAGCTCGACGCCGCCGAGCGCGCACTGGGTGAGGCCGAGGGCCGCGAGCGCAAGAAGTTCGTCGAGTGGGAAGAGATGGTCACCCACTCTCGTGACTAAGGCGCACGCGCCGAGCACCTAACCGTGCATGTCTAAGACAAACACAGCGGGCGCGGGGAGGAAGCACACACGCTTCTCCCTGCGCCCGCTGTGCGTTTCGGGAGGCCCGCGCAGCCAATCGTTACGATGGTGGCGCGCTCGTCTTTATAATGAAGCCCACCCTCATACAAGGCGGATAAGATTTGACTTTCGAGATTGCATATAACCAGCCCACAGCGTTTTTCTGGCAAGACCTTGAATCCACCATCGCCACCGTCAAGAGCGACTTTGATCCGCTTTTTCTCAACTTCGTTGAAATTGACAAACCCGCTAAGCCACTATCAAATCTCGATCGAGTCTGGATCTTCCAAGAGCAAAACGGAATAACCGCGGTGAGCTATTCGCTCGACGAGTCAGATCGCCTGTTCCAGCTCCTCATTCACACACATGAAGAACTCGAACATCCGCCCCTAGGGATGGCGATTACGAAGACCGAGGTTTCCCGGCAATGGGTACTCATTGCTTACTCGAATCAGCTAGATGCGATGACGCGTTCCTACTCCCAACATTGGCTCGGGAAAGAGACCACCGAAGATTCAATGGCTCCCGACTTTCCAGTAAAAGCTCAAGATATGAACGAACAGCGCATTCTCGAATTCCTTGAAGAAAACGGCCTCGACGTTGCCATGTCTTCAGCTTCACCAAGAAGTGCACGATATTTCCTCGTCACAAACCGAGAACTGACTCTAGAGGAGTGGGAGGAATACTACTCTCGCATGGGAAACTGAGTTACTCTACAACCAACAATGGCACCAGCGACGGAGCAACAATGAGCACAGAACGAGTAATCATCCACCTCCCAACCACTCCAGCCGCGCCAGATGAGATCTACAACCTCGTGATCTCCGCTAGCCAGGCAGAAAACCACTTCTCGCAACAAGCTCTGCAGCTCTACCAATACCTCACCAAAGTATTAGCGCCACACAAGATAGCTGTGGAGCTCACCGGATCAAATTGCCTTGCCATCAGCGATTTCGACGACCACATCGCCCAGTTACTCCTATCCGTCAGCCCCGTGCTTTCCTACTTCGCAACGTTCACCGTCCTCGAGAACGAGCAGTTGGTGTGGACATTTGGTGATGAAAACTCAAACTTCACCACCGAAACGATGGAGTACCAAGCGCCTTGGGCTAGTCTCCGCAGCATTCCTTACTGGATTGATTACATCACTACAAATGCTTGGTCGCTAGCGAACCTCAATGTGGGAACCGATCCGCGGGATTTCCTGATCATCAGTGACAACACCAAAATTGAGCATTACATCCAGTGTTACTTCAGCCCAGACAGCAACAACTACCGCGTAGAAATGCGCCTCGGCGATGCTCTGCACCACTACTGGTGCGATAAGAACGACGCCGCAAGTGTCATCCAAGAACTCTCCACCTGGATGACTGCCCCCCCAACCACTCCACCGCTGGGTGGAACAAACTAGATATTTCATAGCTCACGTCTCAAGGTTGCACGTGTGGTGAAAGCAGTTTGAGTAAATTGAGCTGACCCGTGCCCACTTCTAGGCGGTGCAGTCCTACTTGGTGCCCAGTAGCTCCTGGATGCTGACGACCGACTTCGTCGCCTTACTCACGTCGCTGCCCTCGACAGAGGAGGGCGGCGGGTAGAGGAAAATGCCCTGCGTCAGTGCCAAGGACGCCACATCGTCCTGCCAGCCAGGCCAGCGCAGCCCCTCGAAGACCACATCGAGGCCGCCACCCAGCGCAGCAAGAAGGAAAGCCGAGTAGCCGCCACCAAGCCCATCCCATGTGAGGGTGTCAGGCCCGAAATAGCAGACCTCGCCGGGCGCAACACCCAGCGCACCGCCATCGATGGCGAATAGGCCGCCGAGGACATCATGCCCGACAATCAGCTCGCCGGGCGGCGCCGACATGTCGCCGCCCAACCCGTTAGCTTCCGCGATACTCGGCAGGTGTTCGCTGCCGCCGCCGTACAAACGTATCCAGCCGTGGTCGACGACGATACCGCCGGTGTGCAAAGCAACGGCTCCCATCGGTGATGCGGCGGTAACCTGCAGCTCCCACAGAGAGCGCCGCCCTCGCTCTGAGTCAATGGGCAGCACGACTGCATCAGATTCAGCCAGTGGCTTCTGCAAGTGGGGCCAGGCCGGTTCGTCGACGGCAATGAGGCTTTCGATGTCACGCATGGAGGCTCCTTCGCTTGTCATGTTCATGCCTTCAGCTGGAGGGGCGGTGGCGGTTTTCTAGGCGCGGATGATGCCGAGGACCTCGTCGACGATGGCCTGCACCTCATCAGCGGTCTTGGCCTCAACGTTGAGGCGCAGCAGCGGCTCAGTGTTGGAGGCGCGGACGTTGAACCACGCGTCGGTGCCCTTCAGCTGTACGGTCACGCCGTCGAGCTCGTCGACGGACTCAATCTTGTCCGCCAACTCATCGAGCACGCGCTGCGTCGTAGCCTTCTGGTCATCCACGGTGGAGTTGATCTCACCCGAGGCCTCATAGCGCGAGTACTGCGCCATGAGCTCGCTCAGCGGCTTGTCCTGCTCACCCAGAGCAGCCAGCACGTGCATGGCAGCGAGCATGCCGGAGTCCGCATTCCAGAACTCCTGGAAGTAGTAGTGCGCGGAGTGCTCGCCACCAAAGACCGCCTTCTCCTTGGCCATCTGGGCCTTGATGAAGGAGTGACCCACGCGGGTACGCACGGCCTTGCCGCCCTTCTCCGCGATGAGCTCCGGAACGGTCTTGGACGTAATCAGGTTATGGATGACGGTGGCACCAGGGAACTTATCCAGGTAGCGCTCCGCGACCAACGCACAGATGGCGGACGGGGACACCGGCTGGCCCTTCTCATCCACCACGAAGCAGCGATCCGCATCGCCGTCGAAAGCAAGGCCGATATCCGCCTTCTGTTCGACGGTGAACTTCTGCAGGTCCACCAAGTTCTTCGGATCCAGCGGGTTAGCCTCGTGGTTGGGGAAGGTGCCGTCGAGCTCAAAGTAGAGATCCCGAACGTCGAAAGGCAGGCCCTCAAAGACCGCCGGGACGGTGTGGCCACCCATGCCATTCGCGGCGTCGACAGCCACGACCAATGGGCGGGAGTTCTCCAGCGGCACCAGGCCGCGAAGGAATGCCGCGTAGTCCGGAAGAACCTCACGCTCAGTGACGGTGCCCGGCTCACCGTCGAAGGCCGGGGTGCCGTCGATCAGCATGTCCTTGATCTGCTCCAGCCCCGTCTCCTGCCCCACCGGAACAGCGCCCGCGCGGCAGAGCTTGATGCCGTTGTACTTAGCCGGGTTGTGGGAGGCGGTGAACATAGCGCCCGCGCAATTGAGGTGGCCGGCGGCAAAGTACAGCTCATCGGTGGACGTGAGGCCGAGCTGGATAACATCAAGGCCCTGCGCGGCAGCGCCCTCAGCAAAGGCGGCTGCCAGCTGCGGGGAGGACGGACGCATGTCGTGGCCTACTGCCACGGTGGTCTCCCCTTCCCCGCGGAGGATGGCGGCGTAGGCCGCTCCAGTATCGCGGACGAGGGTTTCGTCGATGTCCTCGCCCACCACGCCACGGACGTCATAGGCCTTGATCACTGCATTGAGCTGTTCACGAGTTCGCATAGCCCACAAGCATACCCCCGTCGGTCGCGGTAATCCGCGTGCGACGAACTAGTCGGCGTCCGGAACCACCGTCAGGTGAGCGCGGCGGCGCTGGCGGGCATCGTGGACGCGGCGGGTTCGGAACACGGGGTGGTTCGAATTCCGCGGATCCGCGCCGTCGAAAGTAGCGGAATAGTCAATGGGATCGGCGCCGGAACCAGCAGTGGAATCATCCACCAAGCCAGTGGTCACGCGCCCAGCCTCACGGACCGCCTCGGCGAGAGCTGTAAGGTCATCATCCTCATCGAGCTCGATGCGGTCAACGCGCACCATTTCCCATCCTTGCGGGGCGGTAATTCGTGCGCTGTGCTTTTCGCACAGATCCCAGGCATGGGGATCGGTTTCTTCGGAGAGCGGGCCCACGACGGCGGTTTGCTGCGCATAGGCATAGGTCAACGTCGCCACGGCGGGACGGCCGCAGCCGGGGCGGGAGCAATGGCGAGAGCTATTCACGGGCCCAAGTCTAAACCCTAACTTGAGATTTAGATAGTTCAGCGCGGCGCGTCTCGCCGCGAGCCCACCTCGATGCGGCTTAGACTAAGCCGCATGACCACGCCCCGCCCGCATATTCGCCCGGCCCGCCACCGCCATGGCCGTGGTGCCCGCGGACCGCTGTTGCCGCAGAATACGCCGCGCTACCGCAGCAGCGCCGAGCGCTTCGACATGGCCGCGCTCGAGGCCTACGCCCCCATTCACAATGCCTTTGCCGAGCAGCTCACCGGACTCGATCTCGCCGTTGATACCGTGCCCCGCATGCGCCTCTCAGTTGATATGACTGTGTTGCCGGATGAAATCATCGCCGATGGCCCTGTTCCGCTCGGGCGCATCGTCCCGGCGGGCGTGGATTCCAAAGGCCAACCCACGCGCGCCCGACTCGTCATTTTCCGCATGCCCGTGGAGGAGCGCGTGCACTCCGCGCAGGAGCGTGAAGAGCTACTGTCCACGGTGCTAACCGCTCTGGTGGCCAATTACCTCAACGTCGATCCCGGTGATATCGATCCGCGTTTTACTTGGTAAAGGCTAGGGGTGCAGAGCGACCCTGCCCTAAAACCACTTCTCCCCCTCACCGCCGAGACCCGAGCCAAATGACATAGGACTGTGCAGTGAGGGGGAGCACTGATGCTGGTTAGTAGCTGCTTTGAGCTCTAACCAATCTCACGCTTGAGGCGGCGACGCTCACGGTCCGAAAGCCCGCCCCAGATACCGAAGCGCTCGTCATGCTCCAAGGCATACTCGAGGCATTCATCACGCACCGCGCAGGCCTGGCAGATGCGCTTGGCCTCGCGGGTAGATCCTCCCTTCTCCGGGAAGAATGCTTCTGGATCCGTCTGGGCGCACAGCGCCTGGTCTTGCCACTCCTGCTCGACGGCACCAAAGAGTTCATCGAGCGACATCTCTGCAGCAGCACCGCCACGGAGAATAGCGCTGTTATTCGTTGTATTGTCCACGCCGCTTCCTTTCTCCGAGGTCGTTTCTCTCTTGATTCGATGGCACCGACCCTACACCGAAAAGATTTTCCGGTGCCGTGCCCGCCGTGCCGTTGATTACACTGATGTCATTTCACACCGAATCACTAAATATCGTCAACCTGTCGCGGGAGATTTTTCGGCGGCTCCAGCGAAAACGCTGTACATCATCCTCAACTTTCACATCCGTCACAGTTTACCTATCTAGGGGGCAATCATCGGGGGTACTACATGTAGTGGCCACCCCCAACCCTGTGAACAATTCTAAGGTTGCTTCGGCGTGTCGCCACCCAGTTGGACAAAACACATGGATCTCAATCGCACCATGAAAACCATGCGTCACGCCCAAAAGATACGGAAAGCACCGAGAAGGTTCCTTCCTCCTCGGTGCCTTGTCCTCCTTTTACGGCGCAGCGCTTAGGCGTCGGAGCTGAAACGCACGCCAGCGTCCGGAATGCTCACACCCGGGAAGACGCGCATGCCGCCCTGCAGTTCGCAACGCGCGCCAATGGTGGCGCCTTCACCAATAACGCAGCCATCGATATGCGCGTTGGCACCGATGTGCGCGCCCGAGGCAATGATGGAGTTATTAATGATGGCACCCGGCTCAATGGTCACGCCATCGAAGACCACCGTGCCGTCCAGACGCGACCCCGCCCCAATGACAGACCCGCGGCCCACAGCCGTACCCGACAGCAACAGCACGCCACCGGCAATACCCGCGGACCCATCCACCACGGACTCGCCCGTGCGGCCCACCAGCAACGGTGAATGTGCAATGCCGCGCACCAAATCGGAGGAACCGCGGACGAAATCATCCGGGCGGCCCATGTCGCGCCAATAGGAATTATCCACGTGACCAACAACTAGGCGGCCGGACTCCAGCAGCTGCGGGAAGGTCTCGCGCTCCACGGAAACCACGCGGCCCTCCGGGATGGTCGCAATAACATCCTTCTTGAACACGTAGCAGCCAGCGTTAATCTGGTTCGTCGGCGGATCCTCGGTCTTCTCCAAGAAAGCGGTCACCCGCCCGTTGGAATCCGTCGGGACGCAGCCAAACGCGCGGGGATCGGCAACGTTGAGCAGGTGCATCGTCACGTCGGCATCCTTCGAGTGGTGAGTATCGAGGATGCCGTTGAGGTCCATACCGGATAGAACGTCACCGTTGAACACCATGACCGTATCCTGGCGCAGCTTGTCGTAGACATTGCGGATACCGCCGCCCGTACCCAGCGCGGTTTCCTCCACGACGTACTCGATCTCCAGACCCAGATCTGAGCCGTCCCCGAAGTACTCCTCAAAAACCTCCGCCTTATAGGAGGTGGAGAGCACCACGTGCTCAATCCCCGCGTCCTTGATGCGGGCGAGGAGGTGCTGAAGGAATGGGTAGTTGGCCGTGGACAGCATCGGCTTCGGTGTGCCAATCGTCAGCGGGCGCAGGCGAGTGCCGCGACCTCCCACCAGAATGACGGCATCGGCCGTCGATCCCCACTGGGGCGCTGATTCAGTCATATCGTTCCTTAATCTCTTTTCAGATAAGCCACCGTTAGTGTATAGGCGCACCTAGCTCAGGAGCCGTCGCGGCACGCGCTTAATACCAGCCCACGTACGCGCAGCCCCAGCCACAAGGCCACGCGCAGGGGCGCTTGGTACCAGTGCGGGTGCCTGTCCGCCTGGAAGCGATAGGCCGAATCATGGTGCGCGCGCAGCATTGCGCCGCGGTGCGCCTGCGTCGAATGGCCTTTGGCGTGGGTAATCACCGCCGTGGGGCAGAAGATATTGCGCCAGCCGGCGCGGACGAAGCGGTCACCTAAGTCCACATCCTCCAAATACATGAAGTAACGCTCATCAAAGCCGCCAATCTGTGCAAAAGCCTCCCAGCGCACCAACAGACAGGAGCCGGATAGCCAGCCGGCGGGGCGCTCGCTGTCCATGTCGGCGTCATCGCGGTAGGCGCGCGACCACGGGTTGGAGGGCCAGATCGTTCCGAACAGCGCATGGCCAATTCCCGTGAGCAACGTGGGCACTGCGCGCGCCGAAGGATAGTTACTGCCGTCCGGCTCCACGATGCGCGGCCCCACCGCCGCGGCATCCGGGTGACGGCGTGCGCACGCAATCAGCTCATCCAGGGAGCCTTCGCTAAAGGTCACGTCCGGGTTGGCGATGAGGAAAAATTCGTCATCGACCCCACGCGCACGCACAAAGCGCGCGCCGGCATTCATCCCCGCGCCGTAGCCGATGTTGCCGCCGGTATCGAGGAATTCCACGTCCACGTGTTCCCGCGCGGCGGCTTCCGGCACCCCGTCGGTCGAGCCGTTGTCGGCAAGGATGGTGAGGGTAGGGCGGGACGTCGCCAAGCGCAGCGATGCCAAGAAGTCGCTGAGGTAACGGCCAGGAGAAAAGGTCACGGTGACCACGGCCAGGGGTTTCTGTAAATTCTTCACGATGAATCTGAGCGTACCCAACGCCAACGCGCGCACGCGCCCGCGACACTGCTTCACGTTTTTGCAGCGAGCTCACCTAAACTAGTCCCGTGACTTCCCCGAACTCCCCGCGCGCCGCCCGCCATATCCAGGCCGCGCCCTCGCAGTCCGCGCCCACCGCCCAACGAGGATCGACGCCGGTGAAAGCCATCGTCGCTTTCTTGTCCGCCGTTGTCCTCGTGGTCTCCGGCGTGGGTTACTTCACCGTGGGCAAGCTGGGAAATGACATCTCCTCTGCGTCGAACCTGGCACTGGGTAACCAGGGTGGTTTCAAGGACAGCAGTCTCGATGGCGCGGTCGATATCCTGCTCGTGGGCAAGGACTCCCGCACCGATGCCAAGGGGAATCCGCTTTCCGAACAGGAGCTGGCAGATCTGCATGCCGGCGTGGACGAAGGTGAGGAAAACACGGACACCATCATGGTGATCCGTATTCCGAACGACGGCTCGCGCGCGACTGCCGTGTCTATCCCGCGCGATACCTATGTCCACGACAGCGAGTTCGGAAACACCAAGATCAATGCTGTCTTCGCGCTCCACAAGTCCGCCAAGATGGAGGAGCTCCAGCAGGAGAACGCTGAAGCTGAGGCAGCAGGTAAAAAGCCTCCCTACACGGAGAAGGAGATGGAGAAGGAGAGCACGGAGGCCGGCCGTGCTGGTCTCATCTCGATGGTGCGCACGCTCACGGATGTCAGCGTTGATCACTACGCTGAGGTGGGGCTCTTGGGCTTCGTGCTGCTTACCGACGCCGTCGGGGGCGTCGACGTCTGCCTCAACAATGATGTGGATGATCCGATGTCCGGGGCGAAGTTCCCGAAGGGGCGCCAGACCCTCAAGGGCTCCGAGGGCTTGTCCTTCGTGCGCCAGCGCTACGACCTGCCGCGCGGCGACCTCGACCGCATCGTGCGCCAGCAGGCCTACATGGCCTCGCTGACCTCGAAGGTTTTGGATTCGGGAACGCTGACGTCCCCGGGCAAGCTCAACAAGATCGCCGATGCCGTGGAGCGCTCCGTTGTCATCGATGATGGCTGGGACATCATGGGATTCGTCACCCAGCTGGCCGGACTGGCCGGCGGCAACGTGACGTTTACGACGATCCCGGTGACCTCCATTACCGGCGTGGGTGACTATGGCGAATCGGTGGTGACCATCGATACCGCGGAGGTCCACCGCTTCATGGATGATCTGGCCAAGTCCCAAGAGAAGGCTGAGGAAGAAAAGAAGTCTGAGGATGCCCCAACCGACCAGGAAGGCGAAGACGGCGAAAAGCCCGTGGCCGAGGACCTCAACCTCCACGTCCTGAACGCCGGCACCGTCGACGGCATGGCCGGCGGAATCGGCGCGTGGTTGAAGAACGTGGGCTACACCGTTGAGCGCACCGCCAATGCGCAGTCGGGCCTGTATACCGAGTCCCAGATTGTGGCCGCGGATGCCAACGATGAGCGCGCCCAGGCCTTGGCTGAGCAGCTCGGTGGCCTGCCGGTCACGGCCAACGAGGAGCTCGAGCCGGATACCTTCATCGTGGTGGCTACCGATGACTACTCCGGTCCGAAGGACGACTCCGCGCAAGAAGAGGAGGCTACCGCCGAGACGAGCGAAGGCGGCGACACCCAGCAGGTGGGTACTCCGGGCGATGACTTCGGTACCGCCGAGGTGGCACCGGAAATCGACGCCGGCGGCGACGGCCCGCGCTGCGTGAATTAAGAGCGTCGTGGCGGGCTGAGCGCCCGCCACCTACGATGGGCGGACATGGAACTCCTTCAGCATCTCTTGTCCGCCGATGCCTCCGCTCCCCGCCTCAGCGTCTACAACGAAGCTGACGGCACCCGCATGGACTTCTCGGCGCAGACGCTGGAGAACTGGACCTCCAAGATTGCCAACATGCTGCTGGAAGAGCTCGACCTTGAGCCCGGCACCGATTCCCGCATCCTCATCGGCCTTCCGGTGTCGTGGCAGGCAGCGGTCATTGCGCTTGGGGCACTAGCCGCGGGCATCCCCTTTGACATTACGGATGGTGCGGCTGCCCCAGAGCCGCACGCCGATGATGTCGCCGTAGTTTTCACCTCCCCGGAGGCCTACCTCGAGGCCACCGCCGGCTCGGCTTCTACCCCACTGGTCGACACGGTGCTGGTCACGCAGGATCCTTTTGGCCGCGGCGTGGTTGAAAGCGGCGGCGAGTTGCCGCTCGGCACCATCGACTTCGGCCCCACGGTGCGCTTTTATGGCGATCACTTCTATGGTTCCACCACTCCGCTTCCGGAGCTTTTCCCCACCGAGTTGGGCGCTGAGCGCGTGCTGTCTCCAGGGTGGAGCGACACCGCCTCCTTCCAACGTGCTGTGTTAGAGCCACTGGCTGCGGGTGGCTCGGCCGTCATCGTGTCCGGATTGTGCTCGGCGGACCGCTTGGAGGAAATCGCGGCCAACGAGAAGGTCACTGTCCGCGCTTAAAGCTTGTCGTGAGATAGTAGAGCGATGTTCAGCTGGCTCTACGTCTTCATCGGTCTGCTCATCCTCGTGGGCACAATCTGCCAGGGAACCATCGGATTCGGCCTAGGCACCATCGCCACCCCAATCTTGGCGCTGATTAAGCCGGAGCTCGTTCCCACGCTCATCTTGTTGCTGGCCTTCGTCATTTCAACCACGACAATGCTCAAGTCACGCTCAGCGGTGTCGTGGGACATCGTGGCCATTTCCTCCATTGCGCGAATACCCGGCTCCCTGCTCGGTGCATGGGCCATTGCCTCCCTCTCCCACCGCGGGCTCTCCCTTTTCATCGGCTGCGCCGTCATCTTTGCCATGACCTTGTCCAGCCTCGGCTGGTCGCCGAAGCGAACCACCACCAACATCGCGGTGGCGGGCGTTGCCTCTGGGTTCCTGGGTACGTCCACCTCCATCGGTGGTCCGCCGATGGCGTTGGTCTTAAAGGGCTACGACCCCGCCCGCATACGCGGCACCCTGTCGGGCACGTTCATCATTGGCTGCGCCATCTCGCTGGCGATCTTGGCCTTAAGCGGGCAAATCACCAGCCTGCAGCTCACCGCGGCCGCGGCCTACCTGCCGGTAGCCATCGTGGGCCTCATCGCTGCCGGATACCTCAACCGATTCATCAACGCCACGGTGCTCAACCGCATCGTCATCATCGTGGCCATCAGCGCGGCTGTGGCGCTCATTGTTGAGGGGCTGGTTGCTGCCTAGCGTCCGCGGCCTACTGCCAGGACCACGCTCCACACTGCCCGTTCTGCCAAAGTTCTCGCCTCCGACTCAAGATCTGTCAATAACTTTGTCAACTAGGGCAGTCGGGCGGCTGCGGGACGTCGGGCGGCTCAGGCGGGTCCGGTGGCAGATACCCCAAGTGCTCGCTGTATTCCCAGGGCTTTGGCTTGGGCGGCAACACTCCCTCATGCCAGAAGCCGATGAATTTGAAGTAGCGCTTCTCGAAGTCCGGATTCCTGGCATTGGCTATCTGGTCGATGACATAGTCCAGATGATGTGCCACGCAATGACCTGTGTAGCGCAACGTGAGCCACCCAATCAGCGCACCCTCGTTGTTCTTCCAATGGTCTCGTAGCCATGCCTCTCGCTGGGAATGGAATTTCATCCCGTTGATTTCTACCGCAACCTTGAGCTCTGGGAGCACGATGTCCCAGGTGTAGTGGCCGATAACAACGTTGCACTCAACTTTGAGCCCACGCCTCTTCAGTCCCTTCGCCACCTTGACCTCCGCACCGGAATCCGTGAACAGGGCGGCTTGCTCCAGCATCCGTTGGCTTGCAACAGGGATGACATTGAGTGCTTCGCGGTGGCTGTCCAAGCGAGCACGCCCCGACTTAGAAGAATAGATAGATTCGAAGACGCGAATCCCCTGATCAGGACTAACGGACTTCATAGCGACAAGAGGATTAAGAATCCGGATCCCCGACAAAGTGACAAAACTAGTGACGCTCACCCGTGAATGCACATAAAAGGTCGATGCCGGCATTCGCTCCACGCTGGCGAGCCTCAGCGGAAAAGTGACAGGCTCGCCAAGGAGTACCTGGGCAGCCGTTGTACCTGTCGCCTTAAGGTATGGACGGTGCTCCTGCAACAGCTTCAAAAGCTCTAAAGGCTCGGGCCTGCCCCAGACGTAGATTCCCTTGGCGATTCTCGCAATCTCCCCACGGCTCACGCGAGTTGCAAGCGCGCCTTTAGATAGGCCGCGCACAACGCCATGGTTCATGTCATTCCCCCCGGAAAGTTTGGCCTCCACGCTAACATGGCGCCCCGCCACATGCCGAGCAACTGCCCGTTCTGCCAAAGTTATAGCCTCTGATTCAAGATCTGGCCTGATTTTTGGCAACAACGACAGTTATGCCCAATGCAAACTAAGCAGACCCTAGCGAAGCGACCCCTCAATAAAACTGCGGAACCGCCGAGCAATCTGCTCTATCTCCTGCCCCGCGAAGTGGCCCGGGGACCATGCCGCCACCAGTGGCACACCGCCCAGCGCGCGCTCGCCATCAACGACATCAAAGCCCACCAGCCGCGCCGGCTGCAGCTCCGTCATTAAAGCTACAGCTCGCCCGGCACGCGCCAAGGCGCATAACGTCGCCGTATCATCGCACTCCACGTGCGAACCTAAGGCGTAGCCGGCCGTGCCTACGAAGGAATCCACCACCCCGCGGGACACGCTGCGCCGCGAGGGCAACGCCACATTTTCCTGCAGCAAGCGCTCAACCTCCACGCTTGTCGAACCCGCGCATTCCAGCGCCAGCGGGTGCGTCGGCGGCGCCCAGGCGCGCACCGGAATCGTGCCCAGCGGCAAGGAAGCCACGTCATTGCCCGGCGGGATGGTAGCAATCACCATGTCGGCGGTTCCTTCCAGAGCGTCGAAGACGTCGTAGTGCGAGACCGGAGTCGTCGTAAGCAGAGGAATCGACGAGCCGGCGGCCTCTATAAACGGAGCGAGAAGCGTCGACATCGTCGTCGGCGTGGCCGCCACGCACAGCGCCGGAATTCTGCCAGCCCGAAGTGCCTCCACCGCCTGCCCGGCGCGCGCGGATGCAGCGAGGAGGCGGCGGCAGGTAGGGATGAGGGCATGCGCTGCGTCGCTCAGCACAAGCGCAGATCCAGCCCGCACGAAGAGCTCAAGGTCCAGCTCCTTTTCAAAGCGCCGCAGTTGGCGGCTCAGCGCCGGCTGGGTAATTCCGAGGCGTGAGGCGGCAGCGGTCACCGTCCCGGCCTCAGCCACCGCGAGGAAATATTTGGCCTTCACCATGTCCATTCCCCTACTTTTACCAGCCCCCATGCCCTATATGCATGGCTTTAGAGCTTTAGCAACATTAGACAACATGACATCATCAAAGAATAGTGAGACCACTACCACAACGAAGTCAGAGAGGTTCTCCATGTCACATGTCGGCGCCGCCATTGCCGCATCCCTTGCCGCGCACAATGTGCCCCGCGCATTCCTCGTACCCGGCGAAAGCTTCCTTCCCGTGTTGGACGGACTCTACGATTCCCCCGTCGAAGCCATCGTCTGCCGCCACGAAGGCGGCGCCACCTACATGGCCGAAGCCCAGGGCAAAGCCACCGGCCAGCCCGGCGTCGCCATGGTCACCCGCGGGCCCGGCGCGGCCAACGCCTACGTCGGCATCCACACCGCTTGGCAGGACGCTACCCCGCTCGTCCTCTTCGTCGGCCTCATCCCCACCTCGGACCGCGACCGCGAATCCTTCCAGGAATTCGATCCCAAGGCGTGGTTCGGCACCCAGGCCAAGCAGGTCTTCGTCCTCGACGATCCGGAGCGCGCCTCTCGCGTCGTGGCCGAAGCCTTCTTCCAGGCCCAGCAGGGCCGCCCCGGCCCCGTCATCGTGGGCCTGCCGGAAGATGTTCTCCACAAGGAGTTCACCGGCACCATCCACCCGCCCATCCCGGTTGCGGAAGGCGCGCTTTCCGACGATCACCTGGGCCTCCTCTCCCGCGAACTGAGCCACGCAGAGCGACCACTTATTTTCGCCGGCGGTCCGCGCTGGACCCCAGAGACCGCGGAGAAGATCACTCGCTTCGCCGAAGAGCACCGTATCCCGATCATTCAAGACTTCCGCGCCGCCGACCACGTGCCTTTCGACTCCCCCGCCAACGCCGGCTGGCTCGGCTACGGCCGCGACCCCCGCGCGGCGCAACTTTTGGAAGCCGCCTCCCTCGTCATTGAAGTTGGTGCCGTTCTCGGTGATGTTCCTACCGACGGCTATACCCTGCGCCAGTCACCGCAGGCGCGCAACATCGCCATCAATCCCGACACCAGCCTGCGCGGGCACTCGGTACCCCTCGAGAGCCACATCGTGGCAAGCCCTGTGGCCGTCGCCAACACGCTGGACCGTCTAACCGTCGAGGGCACGGAGCAGCGCGGCGAGTGGTTTGATTCCGCGCACGCGAACCACCTCAACTTCGCCACCCTCCCCGAGCCCGCAGACTACCGTCCAGGCAAAGAGGGCACCGCCCACATGGAGGCCATCCTCGCAGCGCTCCACGAGCAGTTGCCCAAGGACTCGATCTACACCTTTGGCGCCGGCAACCACTGCATCTGGGCCCAACAGTTCTTGCGCTCGACGGTCTACCCCTCCCAGTTCAGCGTGCGCAACGGCTCGATGGGCTACTCCATCCCGGCCGCTGTGTCCACCAAGCTGCAGTTCCCGGAGCGCACCGTGGTCACCATTGCTGGCGATGGCGAATACCTCATGAACGGCCAGGAGCTGGCCACCGCGCTGCAATACGGCGCGCCTTTCCTCATCATCGTGATGTCCAATGGCGAGTTCGGAACCATCCGCGACCACCAGAAGAAGCACTTCCCCGACCGCGTATCCGGCACGCAGCTGGTGAACCCGGATTTCGCGGCGGTAGCCCGCGGCTTCGGTGCCCACGGCGAGCTCGTCACCGATGACGCACAAGCACCGGAGGCCGTGGCCCGCGCTTTGCACGCCATCGCCAACGACGGGGTACCGGCACTGATCAACGTCATCACCGACCAAGAGCATTCCCTGCCTATTCCGCCCACCAACTAAAGGAGGCTCATCATGAGCTCTACCAACACTCCCCCAACAACCACGCCACCCACTACTGAGCTGAAGGAGGGCGAGCACATTGTGGGCGATGGGGTCGTCGCCAAGCAGCGCCCCGCCGCATCCACCGCATCGTGGATCATTACGCTCTTCGGTACCGCCGTGGGTGCCGGCATCCTCTTCCTGCCGCTCAACGCCGGTGGTTTCGGGTTCTGGCCGCTGGTCTTCGCCACGGTCTTCATCTTCCCGCTGGTGTTTTTCTCCCACCGCACCTACGCGCGCATCGTCGCGGGCGCCCCCAAAGAGGACCACGGCAAGGACATCCTCGAGCTGGTCTCGCAGTACCTGGGCAAGGGCCAAGGAATCGTCTTCGCGGTGCTGTATTGGATCACGGTCTTTTCCACGGTCCTGATTTACGGTGTCTCCATCACTAACGCGGTGGATAGCTTCATCGTCAACCAGCTGGGCGGGCCTTCGCTCGACCGGTGGCTACTGGCCATGCTCTGCGTCGGCGTCATGACCGGTGCCTTCGCCATCGGCCGCAAGCCCATGATTTGGCTGGCCCAGGTGCTGGTGTACCCGCTGATTATTGCGCTGGCCGTCACCTCCATTTACCTCATCCCGCGCTGGGACCTGCAAAGCTTCCTTCACTTTGATGACGGCTCGGATGGCTACGGCGGCATTTTCAAGGGAATTTTCCTCATCCTGCCGGTGCTGGTCTTCTCCTTCTCCCACATGGCAGCGCTGTCGCAATTCGCCCTCGATATGCAGCCGCAGTACGGCGAGAAGACCGAGAAGCGCGTCTCCCGCACGGAGTTCTACACCTCCATCCTGCTCGTGGTCTTCACCATGTTCTTCGTGTGGTCCTGTGTCCTCGCGCTCGGCGCCGACGGCATGAATGAGGCCCTCGAGCAAAACATCCCGGTGCTCTCCTACTTCGCCAACGTCACCGGCACGCCGTTCATGGCCTACATGGCGCCCATCGTGGTCATCTGCGCCATCGTCTCCTCTTACTTCGGCCACATGCTCGGCACAGAAGAAGGCACGGAGTACCTGCTGAAGAACGCCGCTCCGAAGCTGGCGGAGAAGGTCTCGCACCGCACGCTGCTCAACATCATTTATGTCATCGCCTTCGTGTGCACCACGCTCGTGGCGATCTTCAACCCCTCCATTATTTCCATGATTTCCGTGGTCTCCGGTGTCTTCGTGGCGTTCATCGTTTACCTGGTTCCGGTGTACATGTTCAAGAAGTTGGACGTGTACAAGCACTTCCGCAATGACCCGTGGAACTACTTCGTCTTCGGCATGGGCCTGCTGATTATGGCCGTGACCATCTGGGACATGATTTAGAAAGGACGTGATTATGCTACGCAATGATCTCTCGAGCTTCCCCGAGTACAAGGTGGGCAAGGACTTCCCCAACGCGCTCAAGCTCTCATCCAATGAGGTCCCCTTCCCGCCAGCTGAGGACATCATCGCCGCGGTTGCCGACGCCGCCCGCACCACCAACCGCTACCAACAGCCCGGCAGCCTGGAGCTCACCAATGCACTGTGCAACTACTTGGGCGTGCCGGCGGATAATATCTTCGTCTCCGCGGGCTCCACGCCCATCCTGCAGGCCACCATCTTGGCGTCCTGCCATACAGGCGATGAGGTCATCGTGCCCTGGCGCAGCTTTGAGGCCTATCCCCTGTACGTGCGCATGGCCGGCGCGGAACCGGTTCTGGTCCCACTCACGGAGGATTACCGCGTCGATCTGGAAGCAGTACTCGAGGCGCTAACGGAGAAGACCAAGCTCATCATCTTGTGCAACCCCAATAACCCGACGGGCACCGTGATTACCCGCGGTGAATTCCGCGCCTTCATGGACAGGGTGCCCAAGGACGTGGTCGTGCTGCTGGATGAGGCTTATTGGGAGTACAACGACGCCCCCGATACCCCGGATTCGGTGGAGGAATACCAGCGCTACCCCAACCTGCTCGGCGTGCGCACCTTCTCCAAGGCGTGGGGTTTGGCCGGCATGCGCGTGGGCTACGCGGTGGCGGGCGAAGAGATCATCAACGCGCTGCGTCTGCTCTCCCTGCCACTGACGGTGACCGCCATGGCGGAAACCGCCGCCGTGGAGGTGCTCAAGCGCCACGACGAGCTTGCCGACGCCGTCGAGATCACCAAAGCACAGCGCGACCGCGTCTGCGCGGAGCTGGGGGCTGAGAAGTCCTACGGCAACTTCGTCTGGCTGCCGCGTGCGGATGCCTCGGAGGTGGAGACGAAGATGCTCGATGAAGGCGTGGTCATCCGCCGCTACCTCGACGAAGGCGTGCGCGTGTCCATCACCGATGAGGCCGAGACCACCCAGTTCTTGGAGGCCTGGAGGCGCGCGGGCATTGAGCCTTGGAGGAGCTAGCTATTCTTCTCGTCGGGGAGATCTGACAGGAGGGCTTCAAGGCCTAAGCGGAACGGCTCGTCGGCGTAGGGATTCCTCTGATCCTGACTCTCTGCCATGGAGGCGTCCGGTGAAAAAGCACCGCGCGCATCGGCCAGTGCCGGTGCGCGCGCCTCACTATCCACCGGAAGGTCAAAGATGTCTTCGGGGGCGTGGACGTCGTAAGCACTGCCATAAATGAAAGATTCCAACGCCACGATGCGTGGCATGATGGCCGAGCTCGGAAGACCGGTCAGCTTCAAAACTCGGGCTAGCACTTCGTACATTTCAACCGTACGAGGTGCTCCAGAAATAGGTGTCAACGCAATAATCCGCACGAGCGGAACATGCCGTGCGCAGACATCGCGGTAGGACGTTGCCCAACGTATGAGTGCATCGCGGGGTGAGAGTGTCGGGGTGGCCTCCAATGCGGCATACAAGGAACTGCATTCCACTTGCTCCATGACTGCATCTTCGATCAGCGCGAGCAAGTCATCTTTCCCCGAAAGGTGGTTGTACAACGCGCTGGTTCCCACGTTTAGACGGCGGGCAATGCGCGCCATTGTGAGTTTTTCATATCCTTCTTCCCCCACAATGGTGAGCGCAGCCTTAGCGATCTTTTCGCGCGTAACCAGCGCTTTATGGGGGCGACCTTTAGGCCGATGCGAATTCACAGCTCCGAACCCTTGTCTCACGTTACGTTCCTTCTGTACAGTGATATGAGACACAAAATGAATGATGTTCATTTTGCCACACCTGCCCCTTCATCGTCCCATAGGAACGGAGACACCTTCATGACTTCACTCGTCAATCCAGACAATCCCGTTATCGAGCGCGATGTCGTCGTTATCGGCGCCGGCCCCGCTGGCCTCATGGCCGCACATACCCTAAAGAAGAAGGGCCTGAGCGTAGCCGTCCTCGAAGCTCGCGAGCGCGTCGGCGGCCGTACCTGGAACGGCAAGGTCAAGGATGCACAGGGAGTCGAGCACTTCGTAGAGCTCGGAGGCCAGTGGATCTCCCCCGACCAGACCCGCCTCATCGAGCTCGTTGATGAACTCGGCCTCGAAACTTTCTCCCGCTACCGCGAGGGCAAGTCGATCTACGTCTCCCCTGATGGCACCCGCCACGAGTACGAAGGCACTGTATTCCCAGCCGATGAGAAGACCATTGCTGAGATGGACCACCTCATCAAGATCATGGATGAACTCGCAGCGGAAATGGACCCCGCAAACCCTTGGTCCCACCCGCGCGCCAAAGAGCTAGACTCCATCTCTTTCCGCTCTTGGCTTGAGGAGCTTTCCGACGACACTGAGGCCATCGACAACGTTTCGATTTATGTGGCGTCCGGCATGCTGACCAAGCCCTCCTACACGTTCTCCACTCTTCAAGCAGTGCTCATGGCTTGCTCCGCAGGCTCCTTCAGCAACCTTGTCGATGAGGACTTCATCCTGGATAAGCGCGTCGTCGGCGGTATGCAGTCCGTTTCCTTAACTCTTGCCAAGGGCTTGGGCGACGATGTCCACCTCGGCACTCCTGTGCGCGAGCTTCACTGGGCGGAGCCGGATGCATCTACCGCGGACGAACTCAACAACATCAAGGCAGATGTTCGCAATGGTGTCGCCGGCAATGGCGAAGCCGGAAATGTTACCGCCATTTCGGAGAAGGTCACTGTAAAGGCCCGTTTCGCCGTTCTGGCTGTTCCGCCAAACCTGTACAACCGCATCTCCTTCGTCCCGCCGATGCCGCGCGACCAGCAGATTGCGCACCAGCACATCTCCATGGGACTGGTTATCAAGGTCCATGCCATCTACGACACCCCGTTCTGGCGCGAAGAAGGACTCTCCGGCACCGGCTTTGGTGGCGGTCGCCTCGTTCAGGAGGTTTACGACAACACCAATTACGGCAAGAATTTTGCCGAATCGACCGCAGATAAGGAAGACACCTACGGCACCCTCGTGGGCTTTGTCTCCGACGTTTATGCAGAGGAGATGTGGCACCTGCCGGCTGAAGAGCGCAAAGAACGCATTCTCGACGCCATGGCAGATTACCTTGGCCCAAAGACCAAAGAGCCCATCGCTTTCTACTTGTCTGACATGGCAGCCGAAGAGTGGACGCGTGGTGCCTACGCTACCTCCTATGATCTCGGTGGACTCTCGCGCTGGGGGCACCTCCAGAATCAGCCGACCGGCCCCATCTACTACGCATGCTCCGACATCGCTGCGGAAGGTTACCAGCACGTCGACGGCGCAGTACGCCAGGGCGAGATCGCCGCACTGGCTATCGCAGAGCAAGCAGCGAAGGCTTAAACATGGCTCCCGCAAGTTTCCCTCGCCGCAGCACTAGTGGTTGCATCCTCGTGGGCTACGTCGCTACCGATTTCGGCAAAGACGCGTTGCGCTTAGGAATTGCTCTCGCAAAAGAGCGCAACGTGCACCTCGAACTCGTTATGGTAGCCCCCGCGCATAGCTCCTTCTCGGGCGTTTACCCGCACGACCGTGGCTATGACTCCATTGTGGAGGAACAAATCGCTGGATGGCTGGAGGAGGCTCTCGCGGAGGTTCCTGAAGAAATCACTGCAACCGCACGCATCGTGACGGGAGATTCCGAAGCTGCCGCGCTCTGCGAAACTGCGGAGACCCTTGGTGCTGACTTGCTCGTCGTTGGCGCCCGGAAGGGCGGCCTCTTCGGACGTTTCCAGATGGGTTCCGCGGTCAATGCGCTCTTGCACTCTGCCCCCGTTCCTGTCGCGCTTGCACCACGCGGATACTCCTACCCAGGCCCTATCACTCGAGTCACAACCTTCTTCGGTCCTCGTCGTGGCACCTCCGACGTCATTGCGATCGGCCTTGATCGTGCGCGTCGCCGTGAGATTCCCTTGCGGCTCGTTTCGCTCGTCCTAAGCGGTGAGTCTGACATGCATGGGCTCGGAACCGACGTGCCCAGTGCGCTCAATGCTTATGCCAACCGAAAACTGGCTGACTCCGCTCAACACATGCTTGACGCCGGGCACGCCACCACCGAGGTGGCGTCTGGCAAGGATGTCAGCACTGCGTTGGAAAAGCTGAACTGGCAAGACGGGGAAATCGCCGTTGTCGGTTCCTCCCGCATGGCCGTTCCTGGACGCCTCTTCTTAGGCTCAACAGCGTCTCGAATGCTCCGCTTGATCCCAGTCCCCATGGTTGTTGTGCCCGCCGGCTATATGCAGGCCGGCAAAGAAAACAATCTTCTATCGAAAGGTGGTGACAACACATGACCACCACGACCCCTTCGACGCCAACCACCCACTCGGTAAATGAGACAGCGTCGAACAAAGGCCTAGCTACGGGCCGCGTCGGATTGCTTGGCGCAGTAGTCATTGGCGTCAGTTGCATCGCCCCTACCTATACGCTGACCTCCGGTATTGGCCCAACGATTTCAGCTGTGGGTCAATACGTCCCGGCAGTGCTGTTGCTGGGCTTTATCCCCATGCTGCTTGTAGCGTTTGCCTACCGCGAGCTCAACAACGCAGTCCCTGATTCAGGTACTTCCTTCACGTGGGCTACAAAGGCCTTCGGCCCGTGGGCCGGCTGGATGGGAGGATGGGGGCTTATCACCGCCACGATTCTGGTGCTATCAAACCTGGCGGCGGTGGCCGTCGACTTCTTCTACCTACTTCTTGGTCAGCTCTTCAACAACCCGGCTATTAGTGATCTGACCCGGAACCTGTGGGTCAATATCCCGACTACCTTCGTCTTTATCGCTATCGCGGGCTACATCTCTTACCGCGGCCTCGACTCAACACAAAAGCTGCAGTATGTACTCGTAGCGATTCAGATTGCTGCCATTGTGCTTTTCGACGTCGTCGCAATCCACAACGCCTATAACAACGGCGGATTCGACTTCACACCGATTTCGCTCGAATGGTTCAACCCGGTTGGCATCGGAAGCTTTTCCCTCATTGCTGCGGGCATCTCACTGTCCATCTTCATGTTCTGGGGATGGGACGTAACCCTCACGATGAACGAGGAAACGAAAAACCCCGAAAAGACGCCGGGTCGTGCAGCTACGATCACCGTGCTCATCATCATCGCGCTGTATATCCTCACCGCGCTGGCAGTCATCACTTGGGCCGGCACAGGTGACACAGGCCTGGGCGCTGGTAATCCAGAGAATCAGGAATCGATTTTCGCGGCGCTTTCAGAGCCTGTCTTGGGCAAGGCCTCGATCCTGATTTATATCGCGGTTCTGTCCTCTTCCTTCGCCTCCCTGCAGTCCACGATGGTGGGCCCCGCCCGCACCTTGCTGGCTATGGGCTATTACCGCGCTTTGCCGCCGGTGTTCGCAAAGATCAGCCCCCGCTTCCGTACACCGTCGACGGCCACCATTGTTTCCGCTGCAGCAGCAGCCGTGTTCTACGCGGTAACCCGCCTTATTTCGGAAAACGCGCTATGGGACACCATCGCTACGATGGGCCTCATGGTCTGTTTCTACTATGGAATTACGGCCGTGGCCTGCATCTGGTACTTCCGAACCGAACTGTTTAGCTCGATGCATAACATCGTGTTCAAGTTCCTCTTCCCCACTGTGGGCGGCGGATTCTTGCTCATGATGTTCTTCATCACTGCATTCGATTCCATGGATCCGTCCTACGGATCCGGGTCTGATATCGGTGGTATCGGCATGGTCTTCATATTGAGCGTCGCTGTCTTAGGGCTCGGCGTATTCATCATGCTGTTCACCCGCTTTGCCCACCCAGGATTCTTCAAGGGCGAAACCCTCACGCGAATTTCCTCGCGCGACGACGACCAGCAACCGCTGGTCTAACTACACACGAGAAAAGGAGTAATCAATGTCCAACACCTATCGCGTACAGAACCCCGTAACCAATGAGGTAGTCGAAACCTTCGATACCGCTACCGACGCTGAAGTCGAAGCAGCACTGGCAAAGTCCGCCGCGGCTTATAAAGAGTGGTCTGCACGCCCCATCTCTGAGCGCGCAGAAATCATGACCCGCGTCAGCGAACTCTTCGAGGAACGCAAGGAAGAACTAGCCCAAATCGCCGGCGAGGAGATGGGCAAGTTCCACTCCGAGAGCATCGAGGAAGCTGAGTTCTCTTCCGCCATTATCAAGTACTACGCCGATAACGGCGCAGACTTCACCAAGGACCAGGAGATCCCAACTGCCTCCAACGGCACGGCAGTCATCCGCCGCCTGCCTATCGGCCCACTGCTCGGCATCATGCCGTGGAATTTCCCCTACTATCAGATCGCCCGCTTCGTGGCGCCCAACCTGATGCTGGGCAACACCATCATTCTCAAGGATGCGGAAATCTGTCCGCGCTCGGCCCTCGCCGTTCAGAAGATCATGGATGACGCTGGCGTTCCTGAAGGCGTGTACAAGAACGTCTTTGCTTCCCACGACCAGATTTCCACCATCATCGCGGACTCTCGTATCCAAGGTGTATCTCTTACCGGTTCTGAGCGCGCAGGTTCCATCATCGGCGCGCAGGCCGGCGAAAACCTCAAGAAGGCTGTTCTCGAGCTCGGCGGCTCTGACCCGTATGTCCTGCTCGATACTGACGACGTCAAGGCAGCTGCGGAGCTGGCATGGGGCACGCGTATGTACAACACCGGCCAGGCCTGCAACTCGAACAAGCGCATGATTGTCATGGAAGACATCTACGACGAGTTCGTCGCTGAGCTCGAGCGCCTCGCCAACGCTGCAGTAAAGTCCACTCCGGACAACCAGACTGAAGGCGCATACTCTGCGCTGTCCTCCCGTGAGGCAGCCGAAAAGCTGCGTGACCAGCTGGACCGTGCCGTTGCTGCCGGTGCTAACTTGCGTGCAGGCGGCGAGCTCTCTGAGGAAGGTGCTTACGTCTCCCCTGCTGTCATCACCGATATCCCGGTTGGCTCCGATATTTACTACGAGGAGTTCTTCGGCCCAGTCGCGACCGTTTACAAGGTAAGCAGCGACGAAGAAGCCCTCGATTTGGCTAATAACACCCAGTACGGCCTCGGCGGCACCGTGTTCTCCCAGGACACCGAGCGTGCCGCCGCTGTCTCCCGCCGTCTCGAGTGCGGCATGGCCAATGTCAACACTCCCGCAGGCGAAGGCGAAGAAATGCCATTCGGTGGCGTAAAGCGCTCCGGCTTTGGCCGCGAGCTCGGCCCACTTGGCATGGATGAGTTCGTTAATAAGCAGCTCTACTACGTGGAGAAGTAGCCCGAAATAGATCACCAAAAGGGTGTTGGATTATCGACGGATAATCCAACACCCTTTTGGTTTTTCGTACGCCCCAATTGAAGTAACACCTGTCACACCAAGCTCAAAACGAGTCCACCTGCAATCGGCATTAAAACCCCCATCAAGGTTGGATTAATTCTTATACCAAATTAAAAACCTACAATCCTCCACGCAAGATAATATTACTCACAAATATCTCCAACGAAATAATCGCGAAAAACTTTCACTCCTACCCACTCACCTGCACAGTTACAAATATTTACGAACGATAGATCACCCAACCTGCAATCAGTCCACCCCCACAACGGGGTAGCTAGTTGTGGATTTTATTCGATTCGAAATGGCTATATTTCCGTTAGTAAAGACCTCTAATAGCAGCTCCAAAACAGCGGACTCCACCGCCAATATTAAAAAACATAACGGCACCTTAGAGAAATCAACTTGCCCCGCAATTAAGGCGAAAGCAGTCTCCCAAATCACACTCGGCAAGTACTATGGTTTGCAACACCACAGCCGAAAGAAAGGATTGTAAATGTCAACCAAAAAGCAAGATAAAGTCTCTGTGGGTTATCTCTGGGACACGCTCTACGGATGGCACGACACGGGCACGGGTGGAAATGCACCGGCAAACCCAGCCCTTGGCCTACAACCCGTGAACCGCCACTTCTCTTCGCCGGAACCAAAGCGACGCCTAAACGAATTAGTGCAGGTCTCTCAGCTCCGCAAACACCTCACCAATCTTTCGGCAAAGCCGGCGACGAAAGAGCAACTCGAAAGAATTCACTCCAACGAACACATCGAGTCGATGCTCCAACAGTCTCAACTACCGAAAGGTGGCGATTGTGGAGATGGAGGATCACCGTTCGGACAAGGAGGCGCCGACATTGCGAAGCTCTCAGCTGGCGGCGCAATTGAAATGACTCGAGCTGTACTAGACGGAGAGGTTGACCGAGGGTATGCCTTGATTAATCCTCCGGGACACCATGCTGAGCGGAACCGTGGCTTAGGCTTCTGCCTTTTCAATAACGCTTCGGCTGCAGCGTCTTTTGCTCTCGAGGAACGCGGTCTAGAAAGAGTTGCAATCGTAGATTGGGATGTTCACCATGGCAACGGAACCCAAGACATCTGGTGGGAAGACAACCGTGTTCTCACAGTATCCATCCACCAAGATAGAAATTTCCCGGTCGACAGTGGTTTCGTCGAAGAACGAGGCTCCGGAAAAGGCAAGGATTTCAATCTGAATATCCCCCTTCCTCCAGGAAGTGGCGACCTAGTGTATGAAACCGCGCTTAATGAGATCGTCATTCCAACGCTTGAAGAATTCAAGCCAGAATTAATCATCCTTAGTACAGGCTACGATGCCGCGATGATGGACCCTCTAGGCCGCATGATGGTAACAACCTCGGGCTACTACAACATGACTCAGGCTCTTGCAGCTGCTGCAGACAGCCTTTCTGAAGGAAATCTAGTCGTGGTCCAAGAAGGCGGCTATTGCCAGTACTACGTTCCTTTCTGCGGTCTTGCAGTATTGGAAAGCCTGACCGATGAAGACTCCGGTTTCAAGGATGAATACGCCGAAATCGTGGAAGGACAAATTCGAAAGACGTTCACACACGAACAAATCGAATATCTGAGAAAGGCATATACCACTCACTTCAAAGAAGACAGCCCCGCGCTTGAAAGCCTCTCCCCTGCTACAAGTGATGGTGCCGTATGAGCGAAAAGATTCGTACCCTCAAGACGCACAACATTGTCTTTCTAGTAATTGCAGCAGCTGCTCCTTTAACGGTGGTTTCCGCCGGAGTAACGGCAGCATACGCCACATCTGGAATGCCAGGAGTTCCTCTCGGCTACCTGCTTTGCGGAGCACTCGTGGCATTCTTTTCAGTCGGCTTCTGCGCTATGGCCAAGGAGATACCCAATACTGCTGCATTCTTTTCCTACGTCTCCGCCGGCCTCGGGAAAAGTCACGGTTTAGCAGCTTCTTCACTGGCTATCGTTTCTTACACTGCTATGCAGATCGCACTTTACTGTCTTCTCGGATACACAGCATCTAGCTTATTTGAATCGATAGTAGGCACCTATATCCACTGGGCGGTGTGGGCACTCATAGCTTTAGGCCTAGTGGCATTTCTAGGCATTAAATCTGCCGATGCCACTTCGAGAATTCTAGGAGTTCTTCTCCTCTTAGAGTCTTGTGCCATCGTGTTCTTCTGTGTTCTCGCAATCCGCAACCCTGCAGATGGACTCTCGATTGGCACCTTATCTCCATCAGCGCTCATTGGAACTGGCACAGGAACTCTTCTCGCGTTCACTATCGCCGGGTTCATGGGTATTGAAAGCAGTGCTATGTACTCTGAGGAGGCAATCAATCCGGAGAAAACCATCCCAAACGCTACGCTTATATCAATTCTGATTATTTCCGGCTTTTATGGATTCTCTTCATGGTCAATTGCCCAAAGCACTGGAGAGTCTCAGGTAGTTGATTCTGCGCAAGAATCTGGTTCGGATCTGTTCTTCAACTTTATTGCGAGCCAGGGATACGAGTCCATCGTTCCGCTAATTCAGCTTCTCTTGGTCACCTCCCTCTTCGCAGCCGTTACAGCCTTCCATAATTCTATTTCCCGCTACCTCATGGCGCTGGGGCGAGAACAGGTTATTTGGAAGAACCTCGGCACGACTAGCGAAAATGGTGCCCCTGTTGCGGCATCGCTTTTCCAATCTTGCTTCGGTTGGTTTGCCATCGCCACGGCACTGCTTGCTCAAAAGCTCTCAGGATATGACGAAAGCTTTCCATCAGCAATCGTGTTCTCTTGGATGAGTAACGCTGGTGGTTTCGGACTCGTCTTCTTGCTTCTAACCACTTCGGTCTCGGTTTACTTCTATTTTAGGAAGCACAAAGGGCTTTACCCAACGTTCGTCACAAAAGTGGCGCCAACTATCGCCATCATTGGATTCGGCGCAATGTTCGTGCTGATCTTGGCCAACTTCGAGAACCTCATTGGCGATGCCGAGCTGTGGTATTTGGTTTTCGTGATTCCAACCATCATCCTCTTGTGTGGAGTAGCTGGCTTTGTTCGCGGCGAGCTGCTCAAGCGCTCTCATCCTCATATCTATAGCAACATCGGTTCTGGACATCCCCCAGGCGAAAGCCGCGTGCAGAGTAGGACAACCGCTAAGCCGCAAACCTCTCAACTAGTCGCATCAGCACAAGATTGATCCAAAGCACGAAAACGTGATTACGGTGCTGATCCCGTATAGAAAACCTCATGGACGTACGCCCCGATTGTGCAGAGCTAACGAAATCTGCCGGTAACGACACGAGCGGTGATGGGGCGACTTTGCAGTAGCCCCATCACCGCCCGAGAACATCGCTCGCCTGAGTCTAGGATCTCGTACCTTTCTCAGGACTAATCGTTTGTACTAAGCCCAACCCGCCGGCACCAGCCCGACGATGGAGATGATCGAATAGATGAAAGCCAAGAAATACACCACGATGATGGTTGCCTGAATAGCCGGGTGCGCAAGACCGCCCACGGTCCAGCCGGGATCGCGGTCGCCCTTCTTGCGGGAGGCGTGCAGCAGCATCACCGGGATGACGGACATGATGGCACCCGCAAAGCCGCCCGCATAGGACAGCGCCGCAACGAAGCCGCCGAGGCCTGCAATCGAGATCACCAGTGGCGGTACCACCGTCAGCGCCACCGCGATGATGCGCTGCCCCTTCACGCCTTCCCAGTGGAAGATGTCGAGGACGTTGCGCATGGTGGTGAAGCCAATCGCCAGGAATGACGTCAGCATGGCCGCCAGGGCAAAAATGTTGGCTAGGTAGTAGGCAACCGGGCCAAGTGCCTCACCCCAGGCGATGGTCACCACTTCGGTGACCTCCATGCCGAGAAGGCCGAGGGCTGCAAAAGGCACCAGCGCCAGGGTAAAGCCCGTGATGACCATGCCAACGACGATCGCACGCGCGGTCTCCTGCGGCTTCGACGGATCCATACCCTGGACCAGCTCCGGAACCACATACTGCGCCAGGAAGGAGAACACCGCCAGGTTCAGAATCGGGACGATGAAGAAGGGGTGAAGAACCAATAGGTTGTCCACCTTGATACCTGGGCCCAGGATGGTCCATCCGCAGAGGACAGCGATGATGATGGCCATGCCGGCGGTAACGGCGCCCTCAGTGGCACCCGTGGTGTGCAGACCGCGGTACATCACCCACGAGCCAAACCCAAAGAAGATCAACGTGCCCAGAAGCGGCGGCAGGCCGAAAATGTTGTTGATCAAGTCACCGGAGCCGGCAGCATAGGCAATGAGCGCACCGATACCGTTGACGATGATGGCGACGAAGACCAGCCACCGCCCCCACTGCCCCAGGTAATGCTCGGCCAGCCCAGAGACTTGCAGTGTGGCCTTGGTGCGCATGGCGGACTCCGCCACGTACAACATGGAAATGGTCGTGAGCGTGCCAGCCACGAGCAGGGCGATGACGAGCGCGAGGAATCCACCGTTGCGAGCGGCATAAGGAATGGAGAGAACTCCAGCGCCGATGTTGGTGCCGAAGATGAGGGCAATGCCCTGCACGAAGGACAGCGCGGGTTTGAATTCCTTCGTGGATTCATCCTTCTGCGGCACAGAAATGTTGTTGGACAAAGACTTCTCCGATGACTACTAAATGGCTATTAAAACGTGAACTCACCCGGCCATCGCCGGGTGAGAACTGCATTGGCCTTACTTGTATTCGTTGAACTGCTTGACGACGACCTGCAGCGCCTCACGCCACAGGTCCTCCGGGATAGCCAGCGAAGGCAGGAAGCGGATGACGTTGTGGTCCAGGCCGCAGGTCAGCAGCAGGACGCCCTCGGCCTTGGCACCGTCAGCAATCTTGTGCACCAGCTCGGAGTCCGGCTCGCCCTCAGCGGTCACGAACTCGAGTGCGAGCATGGCGCCGCGGCCGCGGAACTCGGCCACACGTTCATCGCCCAGGATGGGCTCCAGCTCCTCGCGGGCGACCTTCTCCAGGTTCTGAGCACGCGCACCGAAGTCCTTCTCCTCAAACTCCTTGAAGGTTGCCAGCGCAGCGGCGCACGCCACCGGGTTACCGGTGTAGGTACCGCCCAGGCCACCAGGCTGCGGGGTATCCATGATTTCCGCGCGGCCGGTCACTGCCGACAGCGGCATGCCGGAGGCAATGCCCTTCGCAATGGTCACCATGTCCGGCACGATGCCCTCATGGTCGGAAGCGAACCAGGTACCGGTGCGCATCATGCCCGCCTGGATCTCGTCGATGATGAAGACGACGTCGTTGTCGTTGCACCACTTCTGGATTGCTGCGAGGTAGCCCTCAGCCGGAACGACGAATCCGCCCTCACCTTGAATCGGCTCGGCAACGACGCAGGCCAGGTTGGTCGCGCCGACTTCCTGCTCGATCATGGTGATGGTCTTCTTGGCTGCCTCGGCACCACTCAGACCATCGCGCAGCGGGTAGGACATCGGTGCGCGGTAGATCTCCGGGGCGAAGGGACCGAAGCCGTTCTTGTAGGGCGATTGCTTGGCGGTCATCGCCATGGTCAGGTTGGTGCGGCCGTGGAAGGCGCGGTCCATGACCACCACACCACGCTTGCCGGTGTAGTTGCGGGCAATCTTTACTGCGTTCTCGACAGCCTCAGCGCCGGAGTTGAACAGCGCGGTCTTCTTCGGGTGGTCACCCGGGGTGACCTCGTTGAGCTTTTCTGCCACGGCCACGTAGGACTCATAAGGAGAAACGGTGAAGGAGGTGTGGGTGAAGTGCGCGACGGCCTCTTGGACCGCGGCCACGACGGCCGGGTTCGAAGCGCCAGCGGAGGTCACGGCGATGCCGGAGGCGAGGTCGATGAAGCGGTTGCCGTCGGCGTCGGCAAGAATGCCGCCATCGGCATCCACTACGTAGCCCGGAAGCGACGGCGCCATGCCCGCGGGGAGGGCGTTCTTGCGGCGCTCATCCAGGGCGGCGCTCTTCGGGCCCGGGACCTGCTGGCCCAGGTGGCGAGACTGCTCAATGTGGTACTGAAGTTCCTGCATGGTCTTCCTTTTGTGCTCGGATGAATAGTGTGCCCCTTAGTGTGGTCTCCACCACCCTCCGCACACTATGGACGAGATGTATAAATTTCCTCCCCATAGCTGTGTACTCTGTCCACCATGCGTGAGATTTCCTTCCGCTGGCTGCTCAACCAGCGCTCATTGAACCTGCGAAGCATCGTCACCGGTAGCGCCACATTCAACACCATCCACGCTTCCGAGCTCGCGGACCCCAGCGAGTTCACCTCCCCCGGCGCGCTCATGCTCACATTGGGGCTTGCCTTCCAGGAAGAACCGGAGGGCTTCGAACGCTATGGTGCGGCCCTGGCCGCGGCCGGTGTGCAGGGCATTGGCTTCGGCACTGGACTGGCCTTCGGCGAGGTTCCTACAGAACTTATCCGCGCCTGCTCCCAGCACAATCTCACCCTCTTTGAGGTCCCGCGCGCCACCCGTTTTGTATCCATCACCACGGCCGTGGCTCAAGAACAGGCCCGCTTGGACAACAACGCGCACTTTTCACTCCACCGCCAGCAGGAGCGTCTCAACCAGGCCGCGGCCACGAGCATCAGGGTGCTCGTCATGCAAGCCAGCAAAGAACTCGGCGCCGCAGTGGCGGTGGCAAGTTCCTCCGGAGCGGTGGTCAGCCGCAGCGATCGCGGTCAGCTCAGTGCGGCCGACGCCGCGGTGGAGGCCGCGGAGCAGACGGGGCGGGGAACGGGGACGTCGACAAGCACAGGCGCAACCATCACCAGCATCTTCGGCTCGGCGGGACGGCGCTGGGCCATCGCGGTAACGCGTGCAGAGAAGTTCGATTCCTACTCCCGCGCGCTCATCCGGCACCTCGCGGGCCTGGCCAGCCTGCTCTTAGATCATCCCGACACCACTGCGCACACGATCCTCGGGGCGTTGGCGCTTGACGCCCAACTGGCCGGGGTTGACTCCCCTGCCTTACAGGCGGCCTTCCATACGGTCGATAGCCACGACCTCGTGGATGTTCTGTTTCTCACGGCACCATCACCCTCCCGCCTCGCGCGGGCATTAAGCGAGATTGGAAAAGCCGAGCCTCTCAGCCTCATCCGCCCGGAACACGATTCCGCGCTTATCGCTCTTCCCCCGGGCACCGCGCACACGAACTTGTGCGGGAAACACACCCGCTACCTCCGAACGTCCATCCTGCAGCACACCCAATGGCAAGCGTTGACACCGGCGCTCTTGTCCTCTCTCCAGAGCCACGCGCGCAGCCTGCAACTCGGTACTGTGGCGACCTTCGATTCTGCTGCCCCTACCTGGCTGGCAGAACCCGGAGTACCCGAGGCCCTCGCTGCACGGCGCGCGGCCACAGTCAGCCTTCTTACCGAGCACGATGCGCAGCACAACACAGAGCTGTGCGCCACGCTGCGTTCCTTCCTCGTGGGCAACGCCAACTTGGCCACCGCCGCCGCGGAACTCGGCGTTCACCGCCACACCGTGCGCGCCCGCTTGGACAAGATCGAGCAACTCTGCGGCGTGGACCTGAGCAATCCCGTCACCCGCGCGGAGCTGCTCTTGCTCAGCCTTGACTCTTAAGAACTCAGTCCGGAACGCTCACGCCCAGGATGAGAAGTTCCGCCGCCACGAGAGGATCCTTAAGGTCCACCTCCAATAATTCCTCCAAGTCCGCGATGCGCTTGCGCACGGTGTGGCGGTGCGAATGCAGCTCCTCAGCGGTGCGGCTTACATGCCCGCCGGCGCGCAAGTAAACCTCCAGTGTTTCCGCCAAGTCGGTGCCGTGCTCGGCGTCAAAGGAACGCACCTTGCCCCAGGTCTCCTTCGCGCGGTTGTGCACCGCTCCTTTAACCCGAGGGTCCCTAGTCCAGCTCAAGGTGCGCGATTCCGGCCCCGCAAGCATCCCCGGCTGCAGCCCGAAAGCGAAAGACTCCAGCTCGTGGACAATCCCCACCCCCAGCTCGGCCCACGGCATGGGTTGGCCCACGACGATCCGCTTGCTCCCGCGAATATCGCGCAACAAATCCTGCAGGTTTTTCATCGTTCGGTTTCCCCTAAAGAGCAGAAGGCTGGAGGACTTATCCAGCGCGTACTCGAAGAGCAAACGCCCGTGGTCTTGAAGGCGGGCGTCCAGGGCCTGGATGAAGCGCTGGTGAGCCCGCTCCCCCTCGGATTTCACCAAGACCGGGCGCACCCTCCCCTGCGCATCGCCCACGAGGTGGAAGATGCGCCGCATGGGATCTTCGGGTTCGTCCAACCCCAGCTGAATGGCCAAAGCCATGGAGTTGAGCTCATTCTGTGTGCGCCGCAGCTCTTGTGGGCGCTTCACGCTAAGCTCCGCTAGGCCCGCGGCCTGCTTGAGCAGCGCGCGCTCGTTCACACCGAAGCCATCACGCGACACTGCCAAGAGCCCGAAGGAGCGCGCACCGTGGTCGGCCAAGCGCTGGGCCAAAACACTCCACCCGCCCACGCGGCGCGCGGCGTAGAAGTTCTGGGCGCGAGTATCGGCGATCACCGTTGCCCAATCCACCGGAGGCAGCCCCGGGTAGCTCGACTGCGCAAAGACGCGCCCGTCTTTATCGACGAGGCAGGAATGCGCACCCAGGAGGCGACTGGTCTTGTCCACGAGGGCATCGAGGCCGGCCACGGCAGCGTCGTTCAGCGCGCCCTGCTGAGCAATGAAGCGCTCCAACCCTTCCTCGCGCTGGCGCTGCAGCTCGTCGTGCAAACGCGCGAGCACCGAGACGAAAGGTACGCGCCGCGCCACCGTGAAGAGCGAGATATTGCATTCCCGAGCGGCCTCCAGCATGCCGGGCGGAACCTCGGCAAAGGCCAGTCCAACGCCGAAACCCACCCCCGTCACCCCACCCTCGGCCACCTTGCGGATGTACTCTTCCAGTTCCTCAGGCCGTCCTTCAAATGCCATGCCGGTGAGCAAAATGACGGCCCCGGATCCCACGAATTCGCGCGGATCGCGCAGTTCACACGGGTGCATCACGGAAAAGGAACGCCCACAATCGTGCAGAATTTCTATCCCCAAATCAGGCTGATTAGCCAACCATCTCAGGGAAACGCTTCCCTCTTCCAGCCCGACCGCTACTCCCGTATCCAATGTGGACAAATTCTCACCATTCTTTCACCCAGTTGTCTATGGCCCTTATGAAGTTTAGCCGCCAGAATGACCTACGTCATAAAAAATCCCGAGTATTAAGGAGCAGACAGCATGCAGGATCTCAAGCACCGCCTCCCCCAGGAGCGGAATGTCTCCAGCGCAATCCCTGGCCCCCGCAGCCAGGAGCTGAATGCCGCCCGTGAAGCAGACGTCGCTGCTGGCGTCATCCCGGGCTACCCCTCCTACGTCACCGACGGTGATGGTGGCGTGCTTGTCGACGTCGACGGCAACACCATCGTCGACTTCGCATCCGGCATTGCCGTGACTTCTGTCGGCGCGTCCAACCAGCGCGTTGCCAAGGCCGTTGCCGAGGCTGCCAGCCACCTGACCCACACTTGCTTCCTCAACGCCCCGTACCAGGGCTTCGTCGAGGTCTGCAAGAAGCTCAACGAGCTGACCCCGGGGACCCACGAAAAGAAGTCCTGCCTCTTCTCCACCGGTGCTGAAGCAGTGGAGAACGCCATCAAGATCGCTCGCCGCTACACCGGCAAGAACCGCGTCGTGGTCTTCGACGGCGCCTTCCACGGCCGCACCAACCTCACCATGACCATGACCGCCAAGAACAAACCCTACAAGCAGGGTTTTGGCACCCTGGCCGCTGATATCTACCGCGCGCCGATGTCCTACCCGCTGCGCGACGGCCTCGACGGCAAGCAGGCAGCAGCGCGCACCCTGCGCTACATCGAGCAGTACGTCGGCACCGAAGAACTGGCCGCCGTCATCATCGAGCCGGTTCAGGGCGAGGGCGGCTTCGTCGAGCCGGCCAAGGGCTTCCTCCCGGCGCTGCAGGAATGGTGCACCGACAACGGCGTTGTCTTCATCGCCGATGAGATCCAGGCCGGCATCTGCCGCACCGGCTCCTGGTTCGCCTGTGAAGACGAGGGCATCATCCCGGACCTCATCACCACCGCCAAGGGCGTGGGCGGCGGCATGCCACTGTCCGCTGTGACCGGCCGCGCCGAAATCATGGATGCACCGGACCCGGGCTCCCTGGGTGGCACCTATGCCGGTAACCCGGTGGCCTGCGCTGCTTCCCTGGCAGCCTTCGAGGAAATGGAGGAGCTGGACCTCAACTCCCGCGCTCGCGAAATCGAGGCCATCATCCGCGAAGAGCTGGAGCCGCTACTTGAGCTCACCACCGTTGCTGAGGTCCGCGGCCGCGGCGCCATGATCGCCATCGAGCTGGTCGATGACAACAACCAGCCGAACGCCGACCTCACCGCCAAGGTAGCCAAGACCTGCCGCGAGCAGGGCGTGCTCATCCTCACCTGTGGCCTCGACGGCAACGTCATCCGCCTCCTGCCGCCACTGGTCATCAACGAGTCCACCCTGCGTGACGGCCTCCAGGTTCTGGCTGAAGCTATCCGCGCGAACTAATCCGAAACACCAACACCTCAAGGAGACACACCACTATGAAGATCTACGACTGCATCATCCTCGGCACCGGCTACGGCGGACTGGGCATGGGCGCCCAACTTGTTCGCGACGAGCAGCAGGACTTCCTCATCCTCGAAGCAGCCGACGAGGTCGGCGGCGTCTGGCGCGACAACACCTACCCGGGTGCTGCCTGCGATACCCAGGCTCTGATCTACTGCTACTCCTACTTCCTCAACCTCGGCGTCTCCCGCATGTTCGCCGGTCAGGACGAAATGCAGGGCTACCTCAAGGCCCTCGCCGAGGAGTTCAACCTCTACGATCACATCAAGTTCAACCACCGCATCACCCGCGCCGAGTGGAAGGAAGACCTCAAGGCGTGGGAGATTGAGGCCAACGGTGAGACCTACTACGGCCGCGTCTTCGTCGGCGCCTGGGGCCAGCTCTCCAAGCCGAAGATCCCGAACTTCCCGAACCGCGAGGCATACCAGGGCGTGCAGTTCCACTCCGCCGAGTGGAACCACGACGTCGACCTGAACGGCAAGAAGGTTGCCGTCATCGGCAACGCGGCCTCCGCTGTCCAGCTGGTTCCGGAGGTTGCCAAGGAAGCGGAGAAGCTCTCCGTGTTCCAGCGCTCCGCAAACTACATTCTGCCGCGCAACCAGGTCATCTTCACCGAGGAGGAGACCAAGGAGTTCCAGGAGAACCCGGATTCCTACCGCGCCATCCGCCAGGAAATCCACGAGGTCCGCGAGGAGGGCTTCGACCGCACCCGCAAGGGCACCGACTCCGCCGCCGAGGGTGTCGAGCAGGCCATGGAGCACCTGCGCTCTCAGGTCAACGACCCGGAGCTGGTGGAAAAGCTCACCCCGACCTTCGCCTTCGGCTGCAAGCGCATCCTGCGCTCCGATGACTTCTACCCGACCTTCAACCGTGACAACGTGGAGCTTGTCACCGCTGGTATCGAGAAGTTCACCGAGACCGGCATCCGCACCGAGGACGGTGTCGAGCACGACTTCGACGTGGTCATCTACGCCACCGGCTTCCACTCCCAGGAATTCCAGGGCGACCTGCCGATTGCCGGCCGCGACGGCATCGACCTGCGCGAGCGCTGGAGCAACTCTCCGGAGGCTTACCTGGGTATGACCGTGGATGGCTTCCCGAACTTCTTCATGCTCTACGGCCCGAATACCAACCTCAACCACCACTCCGTGGTAGCCATGCTCGAGGCACAGGACCGCTACATCTCCCAGGCCGTTGCTTACCTGCGCGAGAACCCGGAGGCAGCCCTCGACGTGAAGAAGAACGTCATCGACGAGTTCAACACCCGCATCCAGAAGGAACTCGAGGAATCTGCGTTCTCCGCTGACTGCTCCTCGTGGTACAAGAACGAGGAAGGCCGCGTCATCAACAACTGGTCCGGCAACGTTGCTGAGTACTACGAGCTCACCGACAAGCTGGAGATCAACGACTACGAGCTGGTCTAGAAGGTAGTGATCACGATGCACACTCTGCACGACGAATACTCCGGGCGCCCCGTCGCTGAGGATGCGTGGAAGGCGCTGAAGCCTTTCCGCGATGGTGGAGCGAAGTCCTTCCATAACTTCCCCATCCCGCAGGTGCGTGAGAACTACGTAGCCTCGGCCCACGCCAACCCTCTCCACGAAGAAAAGGAACCTGCGACCACAGATTTCCAGGTCGACCAGTTCCAGGTTCGCCTTTATGACCCCCGCCCGGAGGCAGAACGCGGCCAGGAGACCCCCGCGGTGCTCTACATGCACGGCGGTGGCTGGCTCATGGGCAACCTGGAGACCCACCACTCCTCGGTACGCCGTATCGCGGTGCTGACCGGCCTCCCGGTCGTCGCGGTGGATTATCGCCTCGCCCCGGAGCACACCTACCCGGCGGCTATCGACGATTGCCGCGCCGCCTACCGCTGGCTGTCCAACCCCGAGGCAGAGCACGGACTGACCGTGACCTCCATCGCGGTCGCCGGTGATTCGGCCGGCGGCCAGCTGGCTGCCACGTTGGCGAATGAGTTCGCGGTGCTTGACGACGTCGCCAAGCTCAGCGCCCAGATCCTGCTCTACCCGATCACGGATTGCTCCCGCGAGCGCACCGAGAACGGTGCTTCCTACAAACGCCTGGAGGAAGGCTTCCCTCTCGCCTCCGACACCATGCGGTGGTTCATCGATACCTTCGTCACGGAGGAATCCCAGCGCACCGCCACGGATCTCTCTCCGCTGCTGTTGGAAGAGCTGCCGGAGGGCCTGCCCCCGTCGCTCGTCATCACGGTGGACAACGATCCACTGGCGGATGAGGGCATCGAGTATGCCGGGAAGCTAGCTAAAGCTGGCGTCGACGTCACTCACAAGCACCTCCTGGGCTACCACCACGGGCTCTTTACCTCCGCGGCGATCATTGACCGCGGCGAGGAGGAGCTTGCTGGAATCGCCGAGTTCATCAAGGCAGTGACGAGATAACAGCTATCGCTCCATCACACACGGGGCAGGCACCCTTCCTAGGCGGCCTGCCCCGTCTGCATAAGTAGAAGCATTAATCCATCCACAGTTAGGTTCACCATGCTTAAACGCTCATTCGGCATCGCGATGGCCTTCATCGGCGTGCTCGCGGGAGCCTCCTTCGCGTCCGGCCGTGAGGCCCTCCAATACTTCGTTGCCTTCGGAAACATGGGCATCGTCGGTGCCATCGTCACCGCACTGGCCATGACCATTTCCGGAATCACCATTCTCCAATTGGGTTCTTATCACCGCGCAAAAGAACACACTTCTGTGTTCAACGCGGTGTCCACGCCAATTGTGTCGAAGATCCTTGACTTCGCCACGCTGACCTGTCTTTTCTGCATCGGCTTCGCCATGTTCGCCGGCGCCGGCACCAACCTCAACCAGCAGTGGGGCTGGCCGGTGTGGATCGGTGCGATCCTCATGCTCATTCTCACGCTGCTGACTGGTTTGCTCGATGTCGACAAGGTGACCATCGCCATTGGCGCTATCACCCCGTTCATCATCATCCTGCTGACCATCGGCACCGTGTATACCGTGTTGACGTCCAGCCCCGATTGGTCACACCTCAACGAGCAGGCGCAGACCATTCCCACCACGCTGCCCAACTGGTGGGTCTCCGCCATCAATAACTTGGGCCTCAACGTCATCGTGGTGGTCTCCATGATGATCGTCATCGGCGGCAACTTCCTCGATGCCAAGGAAGTGGGCTATGGCGGCATCCTCGGCGGCCTGTGCTTCCTGTTCCTGCTCGCGGTCCTGGTGGGCGGCCTCTACGTTTCGGTGGGCCCGATTACCGACGCCGAAATGCCAACCTTGGCCATGATTGAGCAGATTCATCCAGCGCTCGGAGTCGCCATGTCCATTGCTATCTACGGCATGATTTATAACACCGCCATCGGTATGTTCTATGCCTTTGCCAAGCGCCTGACCCGTGGCAAGCCACAGCACTTCTACAAGGTTTATGTCATCTCGGTGCTCATCGGATTCGTGCTCTCCTTCGTCGGCTTCTCTAACCTCATCGGCTGGGTATATCCGATTCTGGGCTACATGGGTATCGCCATCATGTTCATCATCGGCTTTGCTTGGATGAAGAACCGCAAGGACCTGCAGTCTGAGGCCGATCTGCGCCGCCGTGCCCGCGAACTACTCAAGAAGCGTTTTGAGAATGACAACCATCTCTCTGATGAGGAAATGCGCGAGCTTTCCGCTATCGCCCGCAATTCCTCCATTCCCGAATCTGACTTCATCAGAGAAATCATGACTGAGGTCGATTCCGAGGACGTGCCCGAAGAGCTGCAGATTGGTGATGGCAAGCTCCACGCGCTCATCACTGGCAAGCCCATTCCGCGCACTAAGAAAAAAGTCTGATCCTAATAATCTGATCCAAATAAACTGTAGGCATGTCTCTCCTCGGCACCGTACTCTCCCACCTCGCCAGCGGCACCCGTGTCCCCGACGAGCTGCGAGAGCAACTGGATGCCGAGGAGCTCAGTTCGCTTCGGGCCGTTGAGGAGACCATGCGCGCCAACCACACGTGGCGGGTGATGTCGACCAAGCTGCTCGATGTTTCCCAGATGCTCAACTCGGGCCGCGAATCATCTGATATCTTCCACGCCATCGTGCGCCACGCGCGCACCACTATTGGCACGGACGTGGGTTATCTCAGCCTCAACGATGAGGGCTCCGGCTTTACCAAAGTGCTGGCCACCAGCGGTGTCGTCACCGAGGACTTCCGCACCATCAACATGCCGATGGGATCTGGAATCCTCGGCATTGTGGCCGCCACCAACCGCCCGGCGTGGACCTATGACCATTCCGCCGACCCCAACGTCACGCACGTGGATTACGTGGACCGCGCGGTGGAGGCCGAAGGCATCCGCGGTATCCTTGGCGCTCCGATTCGCATTGCCGGGCGCACCATCGGTGCGCTGCTCGTGGGCGACCGCCACCCTCGCCACTACACGCACGAGGAAATTGCCGCGCTCGAGGTGCTTGGCTCTATTACCTCTGTGGCATTGGAAAATGCGCAAGTCATTGAGAGCCAGGGCGAATCCGTTGCCGAGCTAACCCGATCGCAGATAGCTCTGAGCCGCCATGTGGAAGAGCTGCAGTGGCTCAATGAGGTCAACGCGAAACTGCTTCACGTGCTCATGAATAATGCCAGCTTCGAAGAACTCGAACGCGTGCTGACTGAAAGTCTCGACGCTCCGGTGATGCTGTGGACCACGGAGGATGCCCCGGACACTTTCCCAGCAAGCACGTTCCCCGTGGAGTTTAATGGCCGTGCACTGGGCACGATTGGTGTGGACAAGCAGCTCAGCGACGCCGAATTGCGCGTCATCAGCCACGCCTCCGCGGCTTTTACGTCAATCGCCCTTTTTGCTGAGGCGCTTGTCGACGCCACCGCGCGCAAAGTCGATGACCTGGTCTATGCCGTGGCTCTCGGCAATGCCGGGCGCGAGGAGATTGCTCGCCTGCGACATCTGACGGGTATCAGCCTGAACTCCTCAGCACAGCTGTATTTCGTGGGCCTGCACTCAGCAAAGAGCCTGCCCACTCGTCCGCAGCTGGAGCACCTCTTGCCGGGCAATGCCGCTATTACGCACCACGATCAGCACGTGTGCGTTCTGTACCAGCCGGATCGGGGCATCGATACGGCGCTGGCCCCGTTGCTATCTGAGTTCCCCGATTTAACGGTCTCCGCCATCGGCTTTGATGGCCTGAGTGAAGCGCGCAGCGCACACGATTCCGCTATGTCTTACCTGGAGTCAGCGCTCGCCCTGGGAGTGCGCGGCCGCCTCATCACCGAGGACTCCCTGGGCACAGTGGGCCTCATCTTGGGTGCGGACCCTCACGCATTGAACGCTCTATCCACGCGCACCATCGGCCCGCTGCTGCGTTATGACGAGGAGCATTCCACGGAGCTGACCGATACCGCCCACCACTATCTGCTCTCCGGGCACAGCATCCCGCAGACGGCCCGCGCCATGTTCATCCACCCCAATACGGTGCGCCAACGGCTCGACCGGATCGCTGAGTTGATGGGTGATGAGTGGGCCGTCGGCCAGCGCGGGCTCGATGTCTTCGTGGCGCTGCGCGCCCACATGCTCGGCAAGTAGAGAATTCCCTATCTAAATAGCTGTCTGATGTAGATTCCCCCATACCGTTCCTGCCCTCATCGACATCCTGTGGCGTACATTACGTTGCATTAACCCCACCCGATGTCTGGAGGTAGATATGTCTGACACGATTACCATTCGCGGCGCTGTCTTGGAGCGCTCCGGCGATGAGCGTCCCTACGCCGATTCCAAGCCAATTACCGTGAGCGAGCTCGAGCTCACCGCCCCCGGCGAAGGCGAGATCCTGGTCAAGATCACCGCCGCTGGCCTCTGTCACTCCGACCTCTCCGTGGTCAACAACAACCGCCCCCGCCCGCTGCCGATGCTTTTGGGTCACGAGTCCGCTGGCATCGTCGAGAAGATCGGCCCAGGCGTGACCAACGTCAAGGTTGGCGACCACGTGGTCATGACCTTCCTGCCGCGCTGCGGCGAGTGCGCCGGCTGCAAGACCGACGGCAAGATGCCCTGTGAGGTCGGCTCCAAGACCAACAACGAGGGCACCCTCATCCGCGGTACTCGCCACCTCACCCGCAATGGTGAGATGGTCCAGCACCACCTCGGTGTTTCCGGCTTCGCCACCCACGCAGTGGTTTCCGAGCTCTCCGTCGTGCCGGTGGGCTCCGATGTCCCGGCGGATATCGCCGCTATTCTCGGCTGCGCCATCCTTACTGGCGGCGGCGCCATCCTCAACGAAATCGATCCAAAGCCCGAAGACAGCATCGCCGTCGTCGGCCTCGGTGGCGTGGGCATGGCCGCCATCATCACCGCCGCTGCGCTCGGCGTGAAAGAGATCGTGGGCATCGACATGCAGAAGGACAAGTGCGAAAAGGCCCTCGAAATCGGTGCTACTTCCGCCATGACCCCGCAGGAAGCTGAAGAGTCCGGCAAGAAGTTCACCGCCGTCGTGGAGGCCGCCGGCCACCCGAAGGCCCTGGAAACCGCCTACAAGGTCACGGCACCGGGTGGCCTGACCGTTACCGTTGGCCTGCCAGCACCGGGCTCCACCATCACCATCGACCCGCTCGTGATGACCGGTGAGGCACGCCGCCTGCACGGCTGCTACCTGGGTTCCTCCGTTCCGTCGAAGGACATCCCGAAGTACGAGCAGCTGTGGCGTGAGGGCAAGCTCAACGCCGAGGCCCTGATCTCCGACCACATCAAGCTCGAGGACATCAACACCGCCATGGACCGCCTGTCCGACGGTGTGGCACTGCGCCAGATCATCGAGTTCGACTAAGCAAGACTCGTCTAAACCTCAACCACTTCGCCTTTCCTCACCAAGCCCTGCGCGGTTCGCGCCCGTGGGGCTTGGTCCCTTTTCTTTGAAAGGAGGCCGTCATGGCCGCAACCACCGAAGCCGCCGAACCCGAAGAACAGGGAATCGGTCAAGCTTCGCCCCACTGGAAAATGGGGCCATTTGATGTCCGCTTGCCGTTCGTGCACTACCGCATTGAGTGGCCGGACTTTGCCCAAGGCCTGTTCATGTGCGTGGTCGATCTGGGCGCTATCCCCCTGATGACTGAGGCCCTCGGCATGCCCTATGAGGCGGCACTGGCCGTCGTCATGCTCAACGGCCTTCTCTACCTGACCCACCACCTCTTGGGTGACCCGGTTGTCCCGGGCTGGATTACCCCAGCTATTCCGCTGCTGACGGTCTACATCCAGACCTTCCCGGAAGGAGAGCAGCGAATCTGGGCGCTGATCAGTTTCCAGCTCTTGCTGGGCATATTCTCCTTAACACTGGGTATAACTGGGTGGGCGTCAAAGGTCGTTCGCCTCATTCCTTCAGGTCTGCGCGCCGGTATCGTGCTTGGTGCCGGTATTGCAGCGATTATCTCGGTATTTCAAGAAGACGGACGTTTCCACTCCTTCCCTATCACCATCACCATCGCGGTGGCCGTGGCCTTCTTCCTCATGTATTCGCGCGGCTTCCAGGCACTGCGGCAGAAGGCCGCCGGCTGGCGCTTCCTGGCTTCGCTAGGCATCCTGCCCGCCATCTTCGTCGCGGTCTTCGTCGCACCGCTGGCCGGCGAGGCACCGTGGCCGGACGTGGAGTGGGGCTTCTCCAAGCCTGACTTCATCACGCTGTGGTCTGAGTACACGGTCTTCGGCGTTGGCTTGCCGCCGGCGCACATGTTCCTTACCGCCATCCCCACAGTGTTGGCTGCCTACATCGTCGTCTTCGGTGACGTCCTGCAAGCCAACGCCGTTCTCAAGGAAGCCGACCATGTCCGTACGGATGAGGCCGTGGTCTACAGCCCGTCGCGCGCACACCTCCTCTTCGGCGGCCGCAACATGCTGATGTCCATCATCGGCCCAGACATCGCCATGTGTGGTCCACTGTGGGCGGCGATGCACGTGGTCATCGTTGAGCGCTACAAGCAGGGCAAGCGCGCCATGCGCACCATATTCGGTGGCGCGGGCTCCTTCCGCTGGGGCACCAACACGGGCCTCCTCCTGCTACCGATTACCTCTTTCGTTGAGCCTATCCTGCCGGTGGGCTTGGCACTGACGCTCATCATCCAGGGCTTCGTATCCGTGCGTGTGGGCATCATGGAGGCCAAGAACCAGAAAGACCTCGGCATCGCAGGCATAACCGCTGGCGTGCTGGCCACCCAGGGCGCCGCGTGGGGATTCGCCGCCGGCATCATTATGGTGCTGGTCATCTACGGCAAGGACATGTTCAAGGACGAGCGCGACGGCACCATCCGCAACTTCGATGAGATCGATCCGGAGGAAGGCTTCGCCGACGCGCAGGCGGATTTCACGGAGCTGGCAGAACTCAATGATCTAGACGCTGACGGGCACCCGATCGATCCGAACGCCCACCGCACAGGATCCAAAGAATCTCCAAAATCTAGCGAGACCTAAGCTCAACCAGCTTATTCCCCAAGGTGCTTCCCTCCCCAATAGCAGTTCACCCCTAGCTGCAGGGGAGGGTTTCGCACGTCATCCTTCTTTGTCAGCTATTCGAGAAGCTGCTGGATGGAATCCGTTTTATCCGTGGGGCTGTGTTCTCTAAATAGACGTCACAAATCTAAGCCTCATTTGATGATAGGAACTGTTCCAACAGGGCTTCCAAACCAGTTTCAAACGACTTGTCCGCACGAAGTTTAGATTGTTCGCTCTCCTCCGAAGACTGCTCTCGGAATTGAGCCAAGTAGATGTCATTCATCTTGTTCAATGGACTATCTCCAGGCCCAGGCGATTCAAAAATATTCAAAGGCGCATGAACGTCGTAAGCAGAACCAAAAACAAAAGACTCTACTGCGACAAGCCTCGTAATAACTTCCGCTTCGGGAACTCCAGCGAGTGCAATTACTTGGACGAGCAATTCGTACATCGAAATCGTTTGGGGCGAACCATAAAGTGGAAGCTCAGTAATTACGCGAATCAGCGGAATATTATCAGCCAGAATATCCCGATACGACCATGCCCATTGCCGAAGCGCATCAGCTGCTGGTAGTTCCCCTGCAAGGGCGTGCTTCAGCGACGAAGTATCGACCTTTGCAATGATGTCATCTTGTACCAGAGCCAGCAGTTCTTCTTTGTTGGAAATGTGATTGTAGAGCGCTGCCGTACTAACCTTCATTGACCGAGCTACCGCTGACATCGATAGGGATTCAAGCCCCTTGCGATCAACAATTTGCAGTGCGGCTGATGCTATTTTTTGCCGGTTCACCAGCGCTTTCAATGGCCGCCCTTTGGGGCGCGAAACATTTACCACTGTGATCCCTACAATTCTTACCGCGCGTTTGTTACTGTAGTCACAACGTTAAATTAAACCCTTTAATTTAACGTTGAAACACCATCGTCCATACGAAGGTCTCACTCACCGCATACCTACTGCACGCGAAGGAGAAACGCTCCAATGGTCACGCAACGTAATGGTAATCCCAACGCCGAAGAGCGCACAGTCGATGTTGTAATCATCGGCGCCGGCGCTTCAGGGCTAATGGCTGCCCGTACCCTCAAGAAAGCAGGAAAATCAGTCTGCGTTCTCGAAGCCCGCAATCGCGTGGGCGGCCGTACCTGGAACGGAAAGGTACTCGACGACCAAGGTACTGAACACTTCATTGAGATCGGCGGCCAGTGGATTTCCCCCGATCAAACGCGCCTCACCGAACTCGTCCAAGAGCTCGGACTCGAGACTTTTGATCGGTACCGCGAAGGAAAATCAGTCTACGTGTCCCCAGACGGCACGCGCCACGAATTTGAGGGAGATACCTTCCCAACGTCAGAGGAAACCGCCTCCGAGATGAATCGATTGATCGCTGAGCTCAATCAGCTGGCCGAGGAAGTCGACGCTAACGCCCCTTGGGAGCACCCACGAGCCAAAGAACTCGATAGCCAATCCTTCCGTGACTGGTTAGAAAGCCTATCTGACGATTCTGAGGCAATTGACAACATCTCGCTTTACATTTCCTCTGGAATGCTTACTAAGCCTTCCCGCACCTTTTCCGTACTTCAAGCAGCTCTGATGGCTTCATCTGCTGGTTCTTTCGACAACCTTGTTGATGAAAACTTCTTGCTTGATAAGCGAGTTGCCGGCGGCATGCAGTCAGTTTCCATAACGATGGCAGAGGAACTCGGCGATGACGTCATTCTCAGTTCACCTGTTCGCACTCTCGAATGGGCTACGCCAGATCCTTCTACGGCAGACGCCCCCAACAATGTTGAAGCGGACGTCCGCAATGGTGTGGACAACAATGGTGGACCGGGAACCGTAACTGCCTATTCTGATCGCGCTGTTGTCCATGCTAAAAACGCTATCCTTGCGGTTCCGCCAAACCTCTATAATCGCATTTCCTACGTGCCTCCCCTGCCGCGAGAACAGCATGTTGCCCATCAGCACATTTCCATGGGTCTCGTCATCAAAGTTCATGCAGTCTATGAAACTCCCTTCTGGCGTGAAGAGGGACTGTCCGGTACTGCATTCGGTGGCGATCGACTCGTTGCCGAAATCTATGACAACACCAATTACGGCAAAAACTTCGCAGGCGGTGAGGAAGGAAAAGAAGACGCATTCGGCACATTGGTTGGCTTTGTTTCCGACGTTTACGCCGAAGAGATGTGGGCTCTCCCCGCTGAAGAACGCAAAGAGCGCATCCTCGATGCAATGTCCATTTACCTTGGTGACAAGGTGAAGAAGCCAATCGCATTCTTCCTCTCCGATATGGCGGCCGAAGAATGGACTCGCGGAGCCTACGCAACGTCATACGATTTGGGTGGACTATCGCGTTGGGGCCATCTTCAGAACAAACCAACCGGCCCTATCTATTACTCCTCTTCTGACATCGCTGGTGCAGGTTACCAGCACGTCGACGGCGCGGTGCGTATCGGTGAAGCCGTTGCGAAACAGATTCTTGGGCAGGGATAAGCGGTGACTGTTCATGAATCCACCCACAGATTTTCCGCGCCGCAGGGCTAACGGCTCTCTGCTAGTCGCATACATCGACACCTCTGACGGTCATGATGCTCTCCATTTAGGAATTGCTCTCGCGCGTGAGCGCCAGGTCAACCTGAAGATAGTCTCGGTTATTCCTCCTGTTAGTCCTCAAGGTTTTGGTGTTCAGACTCAAGATCCTGGTTACAACGCGATTGTGCGAGAACAAACCGAACAGCGTCTCGCCAGTGCGTTAAATAGTCTTCCCGCTGACATTTCTGCGACATGGCACGTCGTCGAGGGGACAGAACCCGCACTTGCCTTGAATGATGCCGCGCAAAAACTTGAGTGCGATTTAATCGTCGTCGGAGCACGCTCAGGCGGACTTTTGAACCGATTCCGCATCGGTACAGTACCAAGTTCATTGCTATACACAGCACAAACACCAGTAGCGCTAGCTCCTCAAGGCTATTCATATCCAGGACCGATAACGAGCATTTCTGCCCTTGTTGGCCCGCGCCGAGGACGATCAGATGTCGCGGCAATCGGACTCGACCGCGCAAACCGCCGAGAGATTCCATTACGCATCATTACTTTGAAGATCTCCGGAGAAGATGCCGGGCACGGATTTGAGCTCCCACTCTCAGAGGCAATCGAAGGAGCGGTTTCCAAGGGACAAGCGTCACGCATCACTACTTCGGGATCAAGTGTCCAGTCAGCGCTGCGAAACCTTAGCTGGGAAGAGGGCGAAGTGGCAGTTCTTGGTTCTGCGCGTATTGCCGGCGATGGTCGGCTCTTCCTTGGCACAACTGCTCATCGAATCCTCAAGCACTTACCAGTTCCAACCATTGTTGTCCCTTCGGGCTACATGTCGCTGAAAGGAGGTGCTCCCTCATGAGTGAACAACCAGCAGTTTCAGAGAAAGGATTGGCAGTCGGCAAAGTCGGTTTGCTCGGAGCTGTCGTCATTGGCATTAGTTGTTTGGCGCCAACTTACACACTCACTTCGGGAATCGGTCCTGCCATCTCGGCCGTGGGCGTCTTCGTTCCAGCCGTTCTCATTCTGGGGTTTATCCCCATGCTGCTTGTGGCCTTTGCTTACCGCGAGCTCAACAACCGTGCTCCTGATTCAGGAACCACTTTTACATGGGCGACCAAAGCCTTCGGCCCGTGGGTCGGTTGGATGGGTGGCTGGGGTCTGATCGCCGCCACGATATTGGTCCTATCGAACCTTGCCGCAGTGGCCGTTGACTTCTTCTATCTGCTCATCGCACAGCTTGCCGGTAGACCAGAGCTCGCTGAACTCACACGCAACCTCTGGGTAAATATTCCAACCACACTTGTGTTCTTAGTTGCTGCAGCTTGGGTCGCGTATCGAGGTATGGACACAACGCAGAAGATGCAATACATCCTCGTTGCAATTCAAATCATCGCAATTGTCTCCTTCGATGTCGCAGCATTATGGAGGGCTTACAACGGAGATGGATTCGATTTCACCCCCATCCAATTCAGCTGGTTCAACCCATTTGAAATCAAGGACTTCTCGGTGGTTGCTGCCGGAATCTCCCTATCCATCTTCATGTTCTGGGGCTGGGATGTCACCCTAACTATGAATGAAGAAACGAAAAACCCAGAAAAAACTCCTGGCCGGGCGGCTACCGTCGTCATCGTCATCACGATCATTTTGTATGTACTTACAGCGGTAGCCGTTATGGCATGGGCGGGCATCGGCGAAAGCGGACTAGGCGCCGGTAACCCAGACAATCAGGAATCAATTTTTGCAGTGCTTTCTTACCCGGTTATGGGCCCATTTGCCATCCTTATTTATATCTCGGTTCTAGCTAGCTCTTTTGCATCCTTGCAATCCACGCTGGTTAGCCCCGCCCGCACGATTCTGGCGATGAGCTATTACAAAGCTCTTCCCCCACAATTGGCTCGAATCAGCCCACGATTCCAAACTCCAACCGTCGCAACGATTGTCGCAACCGTCGTTTCTGGAGCCTTTTATGCCATAACAAGAGTGCTCTCAGAGAATGCACTTTGGGACACAATTGCTGCTCTTGGTCTCATGATTTGTTTCTATTACGGCATCACAGCAGTTGCCTGTCTGTGGTATTTCCGAAAAGAACTCTTTACTTCAGTAAGGAACTTCCTGTTTAAGTTTCTATGCCCGTTGCTGGGCGGTGGCTTCCTTCTCTTAATGTTTTTCATCACCGCTTATGACTCCATGGACCCGAGCTTTGGTTCCGGTTCTTCTCTTGGAGGGGTCGGAATCGTCTTCATCCTGGGCGCCAGCATCCTCGTGCTCGGATTAATCCTCATGTTCATTACCCGACTCCGCAACCCAGATTTCTTCACGGGCTCAGTAATCAGCCGTAGTGAATCCAGTTCAGATACAACAACCCCAAACTTTTCCTAGGAGGAAAAATGTCTCAGTACCGTGTACAGAATCCAGTCAACAACAAGATCATTGAAACTTTCGATGCTCTCGATGATGCTGCTATTGAGCCAATCCTCGAAGCTTCTTCCGTAGCTTTCACCGAATGGTCTGGAACTCCAGTCTCACAACGAGCAGAAATTGTGGCCAAGGCAGCTTCACTCTTTGAAGAACGCAAAGAAGAACTCGCTGCCATCATTGCTGAAGAGATGGGGAAGCCACTTCCGGAAGGCGTTGAAGAAGCCGAGTTCTCATCTGCCATCATCCAGTACTATGCGGACAACGCGGAGAAGTTTCTCGCGGATCAAGAGATCCCTACGGAGGCGGACGGTAAGGCATTCATTCGCCGCCGCCCATTCGGGCCTCTGCTCGGCATCATGCCGTGGAACTTCCCGTACTACCAGGTAGCGCGATTTGCAGGACCCAACCTTGTCGCAGGAAACACCATCATCCTTAAACACGCGGAGATTTGCCCGCGTTCTGCTCTGGCGATCGAAAAGATCTTTCTCGATGCCGGCCTTCCGGCAGGGGTGTACACCAATGTTTTTGCTACCCATGAGCAAATCTCTACCTTGATCGCAGATCCCCGCGTTCAAGGAGTTTCTCTTACCGGATCCGAGCGGGCCGGAGCTATCGTTGGTGCACAGGCTGGCCAGCACCTCAAGAAAGCTGTACTCGAGCTTGGAGGTTCAGATCCATATGTCATCCTCGACACGGATGATGTTAAGGCTTCAGCCGAACTCGCTTGGGGTACGCGTATGTACAACACCGGCCAAGCCTGCAATTCAAACAAGCGGCTTATTGTCGCAGAAGACATTTATGACGAGTTTGTTCAAGAACTAGTTAATCTTGCGCAACAAATGGAGCCAGGACTACCGGATACTGCCGGGGAAACTGTGTATGCCCCGCTATCTTCCCGTAGCGCTGCAGAGAACCTCAAAGAACAGATCGAGCGCGCTGTTTCTGCTGGAGGCCAGCTACTGGCGGGTGGTGAACTCTCAGAGGAGGGCGCCTACATCTCCCCTGCAGTAATCACAGATATCCCTCGAGGTAGCGATTCCTATTATGAGGAATTCTTTGGACCGGTCGCCACGGTCTACAAGTTTAAGACTGATGAGGAAGCGCTCGAGATAGCTAACGACAATGTCTTCGGCCTTGGCGCAGCAGTGTTCTCTCAAGACTCCAAGCGAGCCCAAGCAATTGCTGAGCGCATCGAATCTGGCATGAGCAACGTCAATACACCAACTGGTGAAGGTCCTGAACTCCCCTTTGGTGGTGTCAAGCGTTCAGGTTTCGGTCGCGAGCTTGGTTCACTTGGTATCGAGGAGTTCATCAATAAACAGATGTACTTCATCGCCAACTAAACACAGCTAGGCCCGAAGCCTCTTCATCAAGGGACTTCGGGCTACTTTTAGCTAAACGCCTGCTCCCCCGTCAGCACACGCCCCAGAATCAGCGTGTGGATCTCATCGGTGCCCTCGTAGGTGCGCACCGATTCCAGGTTGGCGGCGTGCCGCAGCGGCGAGTAGTCCGCGGTGACGCCGTTGCCGCCCAAGATGGTGCGGGCTTGGCGGCAAATCTCGATGGCGGTGCGGCAGTTCGCCAGCTTGCCCACCGAAATTTGATAAGGCTCCAACGTTCCCGCGTCCTTGGCGCGGCCCAGGTTGAGCGCCAACAGCTGCCCCTTGTTCAGCTCCACCGCCATATCGACCAGCTTTTGCTGCGTGAGCTGGAAGGATGCCAACGAGCGGTCGAATTGCTTGCGCTCCTTGGCATACTTCAGCGCCACCTCCAAGGAATCGCGCGCAGCGCCCAAAGCGCCAAAGCTAATGCCGAAACGCGCCTCATTAAGACACATGAACGGCCCCTTGAGGCCAGGGTGCTTGGGCAGCAGGGCGTCGCCAGGCACGGCCACACCATCCAGCGAAATATCGCACTGGATGGAAGCGCGCATCGACAGCTTGCGAGTGATTGGGGTAGCTCTAAAACCCGGCGTAGATGTCGGCACAATGAACCCGCGCACGCCCGCCTCCACCCCGGCGGCGGAGGCATCCTCCTCGGACACCTTGGCCCAGATGATGGCCACCCCGGCCACGCTTGCCAGGCCAATCCAGCGCTTCGCGCCATCCAGAACCCACTCGCCTGAGCGGTAGCGCGCCACCGTCGCCATGCCCGCCGGGTCGGAGCCCGCGGTCGGCTCCGTTAGCCCGAAGCAACCGATGACGTCACCCGCGGCCATCTTAGGCAACCACTGCTTCTTCTGTTCCTCCGAGCCGTGTTTATAAATGGCCGACATCGCCAGCGATCCCTGCACCGAGACCACCGTGCGAATTCCCGAATCGCCGGCCTCTAGCTCCTGCATGACCAACCCGTATTCCACGGCAGTGCGCCCGGCGCAGCCGTAGCCTTCCAGGTGCATCCCGAACAGACCAGCCTCCGCCAGCACCGGGAAGATCGAGTCCGGCAGCACCGCTTCCTCGTACCACTGCGCCACGTGCGGGCGGATGTGCTCATCCACCAGTGCGGCCACGCGGTCACGCGTGGCTTTTTCTTCTTCGCTCAGGAGGGCATCGATTCCCAGCAGATCCATCATTGCATTCTCCTCACGGTTCGAGTGACGAACCACAATTCGTATGTATAGTAATACGCATCACTCTACCCGCTCCCCCAAGGAGGAACAATGCGCGCGCCCGCCAACGCCATCCCAGTGCCCCTCGCTTTGCGGTGGTCCGACCAGGACGCGAACGCCCACGTCAACAACGCCACGATAGTCACCCTCCTCGAGGAGGCACGCGTCCGCGCAGCCGCCGCACTGACCGGACCCGTCGCCACCGATACCTACGCTCACGTGGTGCGATCCCTCGAAGTGCAGTACGAGGCCGAGCTCACCTACACCGATTCCATCGAGGCGCGGGTCTGGATTTCCCGCATCGGCAACACCTCCTACCAGGTCGCCCACGAACTCATCCAGGACGGCACCTCGTGCGTGTTCGCCACGGCGACGCTGGTGCTTATCGACGTCTCCGCGCGCCGCCCCATCCCCCTCCCCGAGGACCTCACCGAGCGCCTGCGCGCTCATTTCTCCGAATAGCCATTCACTGCCTATCGCCCAAAACTTCCATCCGCTTCTCTCCAATTGCTAGTCACTCACAAAGGAGCACCACCCTCATGATTTCCACCCGCGTCACCGAGATGCTCGGCATCACTCACCCCATCATCCAAGGCGGCATGCAGTGGGTCGGCCGCGCCGAGCTCGCCGCCGCTGTATCCAACGCCGGCGGCCTCGGCGTCGTCACCGCGCTCACCCAGCCCACCCCGGAGGATCTCCGCCACGAGATCCGCCGCACCCGCGAGCTCACAGACAAGCCCTTCGGCGTCAACCTCACCATGCTGCCGGCGATTACCCCGCCGCCCTATGCGGAGTACCGCGACGTCATCATCGAAGAAGGCGTAAAGATCGCCGAAACCGCCGGCAACAATCCCAAGGAGCACATGCCGGCCTTCAAGGACGCGGGTATCACCGTCATCCACAAGTGCACCTCCGTGCGCCACGCGCTCAGCGCGCAAAAGGTAGGCGTGGACATCGTCAGCATCGATGGCTTCGAATGCGCTGGCCACCCTGGCGAGGATGACATCCCGGGCCTAGTCCTCATCCCCGCCGCCGCGGATCAACTCGATATCCCCATCATCGCCTCGGGCGGTTTCGCGGATGGCCGCGGCCTGGCCGCCGCGCTCGCTTTGGGCGCCGAGGGCATCAACATGGGCACCCGCTTCGTAGCCTCCGCAGAGGCGCCGGTGCACGAGAACGTCAAGCAGGCCATCGTGGAGCGCTCCGAGCTGGATACCCAGCTCATCCTCCGGGAGCTGCGCAATTCCACCCGCGTGGCCAAGAATGCCGTGAGCGATGAGGTAGCCGAGCGCCTCGCTCAAGGCGCGGAGTTCGGCGATATCCGCCACCTCGTTGCCGGCAAGCGCGGCCGCGCGGTCTACGAGACCGGTGACTTGGATGCGGGCGTGTGGACCTGTGGTACCTCGCAGGGGCTTATCCACGACGTCGCCCCGTGCTCCGAGATCGTCTCCCGCATTTCCGCCGATGCCCAGCGCATCATTTCCTCCCTCACCGAACTCGTTAAGGACTAACCATGACCGACGCCATCCTCACCCGCCGCGAAGGCTCCGCCCTTATCGCCCAAATCAACAACTCCGCGCGGCGCAACGCCATTGCCAAGGAACACTGCGAAGCACTTTCGGCCGCGCTTGCCGACGCCTCCCAAGACCCCTCCATCCGCGCCCTCATCATCACTGGTGATGAGACCGCCTTCTGCGCGGGCGCGGACATCGTGGCGGCGGCACAGGCTGCGGCTGCAGCGCAGCAGTCAGGCGAGACCCCCAACCCGGCTGAGTCGACGATGCTGCCGCAGCTCAACGCGCTCGTCACCGAAATCCAGGCCGCCGAGATTCCCGTCATCGCTGCGGTCGAAGGCGCAGCCGCCGGCGCTGGGGCATCGCTGGCCTTCGCCTGCGATCTCATCGTGGCCGGCGAGCAATCTTACTTCACGCTGCCCTTCGGCAAAATTGGTCTCATCCCCGACGGCGGTGTCAGCCTCACCGCGCTCGCCTCCGTGGGGCGCCACCGCGCTCTTGCCTTGGCACTGCTGCAGGACAAGCTCGGCGTCGCCGAAGCGGAGGCGGCTGGGATCGTCGCCAAGCGCGCGCCCCAGGGCCAAACCCTCGAGGCCGCGCTGCAGCTAGTCCAACGCCTGCATATCGCGCCACGTGACGCCCTGGCCAAGGCCAAGGAAGCCATCAACCGCACTGCGCTTGGACAGCTCGATGAGCAGCTCGCCTGGGAGGAGCCCACGCAGTACGCACAGATGGATTCGGCAGGCCACAAGGAAGGCGTCATGGCTTTCCTGGAGAAGCGGCCCGCGCGCTTTGATTAGCGGCGGTTTTGACTAGTAGAAAACTGCCAGGGAGACCACATGGTGAATCCAGCGTCGCCCGCCATACTCATTCTTGTGCGTTTGAGAGAGCGCATGCGAGAGAGAGAACCCCTCACCCTCCAGAGGGCGGCCAGTGGCCGATACACGGAGGGACTTGATAGAGACGCCGTTGGGCCCCTTTCTTCGAGAAATCGAAAAAGGGGCCCAACGGTGTTTTCACCTAGTGTGGACCTCATGAGCACCGCTGCCCTAGACCTCCATGCCTGCGCCACCGCACGCGCTGCGGAGCTTCCCGGCGCCACGCTGACACACCCCTTCGGGCCGGACTGGGACGTCTTTAAGGTACGCGGCAAGGTCTTCCTACTTCTCACCGCCGTGACTGGTTCCCAGCAAGCCATCCTCAAGGTCGAGCCCCTCGATGGCGAAGCGCTGCGCAGAGAGTATTCCTTCATCGCACCTGGCTACCACATGAATAAGCGCCATTGGGTTTCCGTGTATCCCGACGCCAAGCTCACCCCGCAGCTGCTGGCCGAACTCGTGACGGACTCGTACCGCCTCGTGGTGGAGAAACTCCCTCGCTCGCAACGGCCCATCGATCCCTCCACCTTTGGTTAGGGTTGTCAACGTAAACATTTGCGGACGCGAGTCCTCAACTCTTACGCTGGATCGCGTGAGCAAAAATGAGCTAATCGATGAGACCATTGCGGAATATCGCCGCTTCGAGCGCGCCCGCGCGCGGTTCGATACGGAAGCGCGCCGCGAATACGGGATCACCGGCTCCCATCTTTCGCTTCTCCGGCTCATCGATAAGAAGAGCCCCATCCCCATCCTGCAGCTGCGCAAGGAGTTGGGATGGCAGCCCGCCACCATCGGGCAGGCGGTCAAGCGCTTGGTGCGCGATGAGCTTATCTCCATCGATGATGATCCGGAAGATCTTCGCCGCCGCCTGTGCAGCATCACCGAGGAAGGCCAGCACTTCTTGCTCCACGTCCCCCTCACCGGCCCGGTGCGCCTGCGCACCTACGAGCACAGCGAGGAAGAACTAAAAGCAATGAAGCGCGGATTCGAAATCGCGATGAAGGCCTTCGGGTATGAACCGTGGAGCGATGAGGACTAGCGCGTCGTCCGCGCTAGCAACCTAGCGCTCGCCGCACCCGGATTCCACGAGGCGCTGAGCCACGTGCGTCAACACGTCCACGCCGGCCACGCAGTCCTCTTCCGTGGTGAACTCCTTTTCGTTGTGTGAGATGCCGTCGACGGACGGGATGAAGAGCATGACCGTCGGCACCACCTCTTTCAGGTTGGTCGAGTCATGCCCGGCCACCGTGTAAATCTCTTGGTGCGGATACCCGAGCTCCTGCACGACCTCACGGGCTAATTCCACGCCGGCGGCCGGGTAAGGGTTAAGCGCCCACTCGTGCGTCGGGGTCAGCTCAACCGAAGTGCGTGATTCCTCTTCCGCCGCAGAAATGATCTCCTGCAGGCGCGCTTGGGCCTTGTCCAGTACCTCCGTGGAGGGCGAGCGCACATCCACGTTGAAGCGCACCTCCCGGGCGATGGTTACCGGCGAATTCGGCTCCAGTGTTAACTGCGAAACCGAGGCCTGCAGCTGGCCTTCATCGAACTCGTGGGTCAGGCGCTCCACCGAAGCAATGATGAGGGAGGCACCGAAGAGCGCATCCTTCCTATCGGCCATGAGAGTGGAACCGGTATGGCCCTGCTCACCGGAGACCACCGCCTGGAATTTCTTCGCGCCCCACGTGGCGGTGACCAGACCAATCGTGTTGCCGGCGGCCTCAAGTTCCTTACCTTGCTCGACGTGAATCTCCGCATAGGCCGCGAGCTTCGGGGCTTCACCGCGTGGGGACCAGCCCGCTTCCTCCTGGGCTTGCGCGACGGTGACGCCGGCAAGGTCGGTGGCGCAGTGGGCGCGCTCAAGCGCCAGCGTTCCCACAAACACGGAGCTGCCCATCATGGAGGGTGCAAAGCGTGAGCCCTCCTCGTTGAACCAGTTGATGACCGCCAGGTTATAGCGCGCCTTGGCGCCCGATTGCGCCACGCGCCCGGCCGCGTGGGCTGCGGCCAGCACGCCATAGGCGCCGTCGAAACGGCCAGCCAAGGGCTGCGAATCCAGGTGCGAGCCTAGGCCCACGTACTCGGCGCCGGGGGCAAGCTCGAAGAGCCCGTACTGGTTGCCAATCTCGTCGTAGATGACGCGCGCCCCGAGAGACTCCAGGACCTCATGGAACCAGGCGCGGTTGAGGTTATCGCCGGCACTGGCAGCCTGCCGCTCCACGCCTCCGCCCGCAGTGGCACCGTTGGCGGACATGGCCTGGAAATCGGCCAGGAATTGTTCGTTAGTGGTTGCTCGCATGTCTACTCCTTAAAAGCTTCCGTAGCGCAGCTCGCCGCCCACGATGGTGGCGGCCACGTCGATGGTGGATAGGTCATCAGTGTTCAGAGGGTCCTGGGAAAGCAGCACGAAATCCGCCAGCTGCCCCGGCATCACCTGCCCCTTGCGCCCGGCCCAACCAGTCGCCGCGGCCGAGCCGGCGGTATAGGCGTAGAGAGCCTCGGCTGGGGTCAGACGATCCTTAGGCCCATAGTCCCGGCCCGAGGCGGTGCGACGCTCTACGAATGCCTGCATGACCTCCAGCGGCACGCCGGGCGCCACTGGTTGATCGGAACTGCCGGGGAGGATGAGGGAGGCGTCGAGAAGCCGCTTGCCCGGGTAGCTCCACGCGGTGCGCTCCGGACCGAGGGACTCCGCCATCGCATCACCGAAAGCCGGGATGAACAGCGGCTGCGGCACCACCACGATGGGCTTGCCGCGCAGACGCTCGATCTGATCGGGGCGCACCACGCCGCCGTGCTCGATGCGGTGCGGCATCGCTGGCGCGCCATGCTTGTCGACGGCCTCCTCCAGCGTCTCAATCGCAAAATCCACTGCCGCATCGCCGATGGCATGAATGGCCAAGGACCAGCCGGAATTCGCCGCCTGCAGCGCACGTGTTCGCATCTGCTCAGGATCGCCCTGGAAGTAGCCGTGGTGGGAGCAGCAGGCGTAGTTCTCGCTCAGCGCGGCGGTGGTCCCCAGCAGGGAGCCATCGCTGAAGATCTTGACGGGGCCGACCTGCAGCCACTCGTCACCGAAGCCGGTGCGCAGGCCGCCGTCGAGTCCCCAACCGGGACCGTCGGAGGCGTGGCCGGGAATCTCGTGGAGCACGTCCATGGTCACCATCACCTGCATGCGGGTGTGCAGGGTGGCGTTTTGATAGGCGGCGATCTCGCGCGGGCTGTGCCCGATCCAGCCGCCGGCCACCCCGGCATCCGTGACGGAGGTCAGACCGCGCTCGAGGTAGCGGCGCGTGGCCAGCTCCAAGGCACGGCCGATTTCCTCGCCGGATTCCGGCAGCGTCACCTCTTGGATGGCGCGCATGGCGTTTTCATCGAGCAGCCCCGTGCAGTGCCCATCGGCATCGCGGACGAACTCGCCGCCTTCCACCTTCGGTGGGTTGGTGGGATCGACGCCCGCCGCGCGCAGGGCCGCGGTGTTGACCGTGTAGGCGTGGCCGGAGTTGTGCTTGATCAACAGCGGAGCGCCACCAGTAGCGTGGTCGAGCTGCTCTATCTCCACCGGGGCATCCAGCCCGGAGGGACGGAATCCGGAGGCCACCACCCAACCGTCGGGGTTCGGGTCGGCGGCTCGCACGGCGGCGTAGACCTCATCAGGAGTTGTGACCTCGGAAAGATCCACCTCGAGCAGCGTCTGGCCAAACCACACGGTGTGGGAATGCACATCGTTAAAGCCAGGAGTGAGCGTGCGCCCGCCGGCATCCCACGTCTCGTCGGCGGGCAGGGCGCGGGCAGCCTCCCCCACCGCGAGGATGCGCCCGTTGGCAAAAGCCACCGAATCCGCAACCGGCCGCGCGGGATCCTGGGTCAGGATGTGGGCGTTGTCGATGCGTGTGATCATGCGTCCTCCTGAGTTCTCCTGTTTCTCCGACAAAATACACGCGACGCGTGCTGTGCTAGTCCCCACATGCTAAACGCAGCAGTGATGCGCATCTCGACATAGAGGGCAATTCACCAGCGCCCAACGTGTAGCGTTGTGCACATGCACGAGAAGCGCTGGCACGATATCGTCGCGAAGGTCCATGGCACCATCCCCCGCTTGGTTGAGGATTTCCTCGCCGCCTTTTCCCGCTCGGGGCGCTACGGCGATTCCTTGGTGAGCGAGGACGAGCTGCGCCTGACCGCCTTCGAGGTTTTCGCGCGCATCACGGACGTGCTGGTTGGGGCGATGGATGAGGAGGAACTGCGCACCCACGCCCAGAGTTTGGGCCGGCGGCGCGCGCACCAGGGGGTGGAGCTAGCCACGCTGATCGACGCCATCCAGCTCGACTTCACCGTCCTCTGGGAACACCTGCGCCGGGCCGCCGGCGCGGATCAGGAGGCACTCATCGACCACGTGGCGCAGGTGCACTCCGTTGTGACGATGTACAACCTGGTGGTGCGCGATGCCTACCGCTTGGAGGAGGCTCGCGGTCAGCACGACGTACACCGCGCCCACGCCCGACACTTGGAGAGGCTCTTCGCCACCGAATCCCTGGGTGCGCTCGGCATCGCGGAAATCACCCGCGCGCTCAACCTGGATGCAGATTGCCACTTCGACGTCGCGGTGGCCCACCCCACCGCTGCGGTGGAGATGCGCGCGTTTCTCGACGAACCCATCTCCTCCGGCGAAGCCTTCGGCCATGGCGCGCGTGGGATGTTCGTTGCCTTCTGGCCTAGAGACCAAAGGAACAGCGAGCATCCCACACTGGACACCGGCGCAGAGCTCACGGAGATCTCGGGCATACTTTTCCGCGACGTCATCGGCTTAGCTGGAGTTCGCGCGGCGGCGCAGCAAGCGCCGCGCATCTTCGATGCCACCGGCCCGCTGGACAACTTAACCGAAGCGCCCGACGCCCTCTGGGCCGTCGCCGGCGATGCCATTGCAGACTTCCCAGCCAGCGGCATCACGGAGCTCACGCAAGCCATCACCGAGCTACGCCTTGCCAACGCGCCGCTCTACCAAACCATCACCACCTACCTGGATTGCGGCTCCATCAAGGACTCCGCCGAGGCGCTGCACTGCCACCGCAACACGGTGCTCAACCGCCTGCGCCAGGTCACGGAACTCACGGGACTCGACATCACGCAGCCGAAAGACGCCGCGCGAGCATTGCTGGCGTTGCACCGGACCGAGCGATAGCTCTTGTGCAGAGGAACAAGGTTCCCTCTCTGTAGATGGGTCGATGCATAGAAAACTCTTCAAACCATTCACCGGAAGGTGACGTGCACCTAATGTTTCCTAGAAAGGTAATGCGTTTCACATAAGGAGCATTTCGATATGACTACCCACGCACCCCCTTCCAACCCGGCCCAATCCGGCAGCGAGGAAATCCAAGTCGAGTCAAAGGACGTCTTCCGCATCGCCAGTTCCGCGTTCGTCGGTACAGCCCTCGAGTGGTACGACTTCTTCCTCTTCGGTACCGCAGCCGCGCTTGTCTTCAACGATCTCTTCTTCTCGGGAATGTCAGGCACCGGCGCAACCCTGGCATCCTTCGCCACCTTCGGAGTGGGCTTCCTGGCACGCCCACTCGGCGCGGTCATTTTCGGTCAAATCGGCGACAGGATGGGCCGCCGACCGGCCCTCATTATCTCCATCGTCGTCATCGGCGTGGCCACCGGCGTCATCGGCTTGCTTCCCACTTTTGACAGCATTGGCATCTGGGCGCCCATCACATTGGTCATCCTGCGCCTGCTTCAGGGCATTGCCGTCGGCGGCGAATGGGGCGGCGCAACAACCATGGCCATCGAGCACGCCCCAGCCGAGAAGCGCGGTCGCTATGCCGCTTTCGTGCAGATCGGCTCCCCCGCCGGCACGCTGCTTTCTTCCGGAGCCTTCGCGCTTGTACTCATGCTGGACGATGCCACAGTGAGTTCCTGGGGTTGGCGTGTGCCTTTCCTCATCGCCTTTCCTTTCCTAGCGGTAGCACTGTGGATTCGCACGAAGGCTGAAGAATCTCCTGTTTACAAGGCCCTTGAAGAGGAGGCAGAAGCAGACGAGGCCGCACACCAGGGCTCACTAAAAGAGCTCTTCACTGAGCATTTCTCACAGCTGTGCCTAGCCTCCGCAGCCGCTTTCCTGGGCATCGGCGGATTCTTCGTCATGAGCACCTATGTCCTCTCCTACGCCACGACCACGCTGGACTTCGAACGCCAGACCGTCGTAAACGCCACCCTCCTCGGTGCCGTGTGCCAGATTTTTATCAACATCATCTTCGGCCGCATCGGTGAGAAGATTGGCCCCGGTCGAGTTATTGGATACGGCGCGCTCGCCACCGCCATCATGGCGTGGCCGCTGTGGGCGATGATCGATACCGGCAATGCCGTTCTCCTCACGCTTGCCGTCTGCATTGGACTGTCCCTAGTCACCATCACCTATTCGGTGTCGGGCGTCCTCCTCTCGGAGGTCTTCCCTGCGAACGTCCGCTATTCCGGCGTGGCTATCTCCGCCAACATCGCGTCGGCAGTATCGGGCCTGCTCCCTTTCCTCGCCACTGCATTGAACGCATCCAATGAGACCCCCAGTTCTACACCGGGAATCATCATCTTGGCTGTCACTGCCTTAATCACAGCCTTCGGCGGTTTCGCCGGCGAGAAGCACCGCCGCGAAGACGTCGTCACCATCGTCGACTAGCCCGAAACAGTTCATAAGAAAAACAAGTTGGGACACGGCACTCAAGCCCATTAAGCTCAGGTACCGTGTCTCACGATCTCTCCTCCTCCACCCTGAACGCACGCGCCCGGCGGGTTGTCGCCTGGGTGGCCGCGCTGAATCTCGCCGGTTTCTTCGTCGAATTCGTCATCGCCTGCATCATCGGCTCAGCCTCACTCTTCGCTGACGCCGCCGACTTCCTCGAGGACTTTCTCATCAACGCGCTCGTGCTCTTAGCGCTGCGCTGGTCGGTGGAGGGGCGTCGCAAAGCAAGCTATGGCCTAGCCGGGCTCATCCTGATCCCCGCGGTGGCGTCCTATGGCATGGCGATATGGAAGATCATCAGCGGCGCCGTTCCTGAGCCACTCACACTTTCCGGCACGGCCATTTTCGCCATGCTCATCAACTTGCTCTGCGCGGTGCTGCTGGTGCAATTGCGACACGGAGGTGCGCTCACGCGTGGGGCGTGGTTGGCCGCACGCAATGACGTCGCCGCCAACATTCTTATCCTCGGCGCTGGTCTTGTGATGCTGGCGTGGGCGAGCCCCTGGCCAGACATCGTGGTCGGCCTCATCATCGGCACCATCAACCTGCGCGCGGCGGCTGAGGTCTTCGAACAGGCACGCGCGGAAGACCCAGAGATCGAAGAAGACTAACGCGCCGTTTTTAAGAATTACTTAAGCAAACGGTGGTCGGTTGGGGTCTGCTCCTTAGACCACAGAGGCTGAAATTGCGCGTGACACGAACCCACAAACACCCTTTCACTCCCCCTAATGGGGTCATTCTTTAGTTTGTGCACGAACGGTCAAAGAGACGTTTTCCCAGAATACGGTCTAGTTAGACAAAACCAAGGTCGGCGCAAATTTCTTAGTCAATTGTTCACCCGGGGCCACCCGATCGAAATGTATTTCTGCATTTAAAAATATAAACAATTCAAGGGGTGCGTGATCCTGAAAAGCGCCTTATTGTTGCAACACGTCACGCACTGGGCATGACAGCGCGAACACAGCGCCACCACAGTGCGTCACCGCATTGCCCCAAACTTTCATCCAGGAGAACAACAATGACCCAGCGTCGTCGTACCGCCGGCTTCATCGCCGGCCTCGCGATTGCAGGCACCGCCCTCATCGCACCGGCTGCATCCGCAGCAACCCACACCGAGTCCTACCCGGAGACCCCGGCTGTCAACGCCAAGCTCCCCATCGTTCACACTTCCCACGGTTCCGACCACATGAAGGCCAACGTCCTCAACCCGCGTCCGGTATGTAACCCGTGGGAGGACCACCGCACCGTGGTCTACAAGGTGACCGACAACTTCATGCCGGCTGGCACCATCTCCACCACCAACCAGACCAAGAAGGACATTCCGCTGCAGCAGAACCTGTCCAAGTCCCAGTCCATCACCCTGTCCGTCAACGGTGACCGCACCGAGACCACCTCCATGAACATGGGCGGCAAGGGCTCCGGCAAGGGTGCTGAAGGTTCCTTCGGCGTCTCCCACCAGATTGCCACCAAGCTCGGCGCTTCCGCTTCCTACTCTCTGTCTTGGGAAGCTGGCCAGTCCATCGGCCCGTACGACGTTCCGCCGAACCACACCGGTGAGGCTACCTACGGCTTCCGCGTTCTGAACATGACCGGTACCCAGCAGTACTGCAAGCCGAACGGCACCTGGTCCACCCCGACCTTCTGGTCTGCAATGCAGCCGATGAAGAACGAGGTTCGCGTCAAGCTGTACGACGACATCGCTGATTCCTACGCTCCGAACAAGGACGCTCAGAACACCACCGACGTCAACGACCCGAAGGTTGTTGAGGAGGAGAAGTCCCCGGAGGCTGACGCTGAGGTCATCAAGGACAACGAGGTCGCTCCGGAGGAGAAGGCCGTGTCCGAGGCTGAGGGCAAGAAGGAAGAGGAAGCCGACAAGAAGGTCCAGGAGGACGTCGAGAACGGCAAGACCGACGAGGCTAAGCAGAAGCTGGACCTGAAGCCGGTTCTGACCACCTCCGGCGCTAAGCACGCTGGTTACGCTGGCACCGTTGCTCTCCGCCTGGAGAACGTCGGTTCCGAGCGCTACTACGGCGACTTCCCGGCTGTCCAGTACCGCGTTGATGTGAAGACCGCTGAGGGCCCGAAGGGCGTTGACCGCCTCATCACCCCGCGTTCCTCCAACGGTGCTCACATCCGTGACCTGGGCTTCGACGAGAAGTCCTCGACCCGCTCCTTCGAGGTCACCCTGGCCAACCCGATTAACGCTGGCGAGTCCGCTCGTGTTGCCAACCTGGACTTCGGCGACGGCAACACCAAGGAAGGCCGCCTGAAGAACTACATCGAGGTCACCCAGATTTCCCGCCTGAAGGGCGACAACTCCACCGACAACGACCAGAACGTTGACTCCCGCGAGATCACCGTGAAGGACACCGGCAAGAAGGCTGAGGGCCTGTTCTAAGGAACACCCCTCGCCCACTGCAGAGAGTGTGCACAGCCCGCCGGCGCTTAGTCCGGCAGTGAGAGAGTGAGAGGACCCCGACCGCTTGATGAAAGCGGTCGGGGTTTCTTTATGCCCTTAATCCGCTTCCACCAACTGTCCCGCAGCTCTCCCGCTGCCCCGCCTTCGTTAACGCCGGGGAAGTTCTGCGCTGCAGGGTTAGTTGGCTATTGTGAACTAATGAAATTCTTTCGCTCCGCACTTGCGGGCATTCTCTCGGCGGGGTTGATCATCTCCCCCGCCCTCGCTCAGCCGGCACACGCACAAGCACTGGATACGATGAGCAGCGATGCCGCCAACATCGATCAGCACTCCAGCGCCCTCGATCCTATCGCCCTGGGACCGCTGGCACCTCTACTCTTCGCCGACAACATTTTCGCCGCCTGGGCACAGGTGCTTCAGCAATTGAAAGTCCCGGTGTTGGCACCAGACGCTACGCGCCCACCGGCGACGGCAGCCCCGGCACAACTGCGCGGACTGCGTCACGTCCAGGACAACGTGTGGGAGCTAAAAGCCTATTCACCGGCCATGGACCGTGTCATCACCAACGACATCATTCTTCCTCCAGGAGGATTGGAGAACACGCAGCCCCGCCCGAGCTACTACCTACTGGGTGGTGCCGGCGGTGGCGAGGACGCACTGTGGTGGGACGGCGGAGGGGCCTCCGAGTTCTTCCGTGACAAGCATGTCAATGTCATTTCCCCGCGTGGCGCATATGGATCGATGATGTCCGACTGGGCGCAGCCTCATGACACCCACGGAAAATACAAGTGGGCCACCTATCTGACAAAGGAACTCCCGCAGCTTATCGACGCCGAGTTCCACGGCAACGGCCGCGACGGAATCGCGGGTCTAAGCAACTCCGGCGGCCCCGCATTGGAGCTAGCCACGTTCGATCCGCGCTTCAAAGTGTCTGGTTCCTTCTCCGGTTGCCCCTCGACCACAGGTGTTCTCGCGCAGTCCTTTGCGTGGGCAAGTGCTGCGTTCTACGGCACTGACCCGGCTCGCTCCTTCGGCGCGCCGTGGGATCCGGCGTGGGCGCAACATTCGCCGGTTCTCAACCTCGATCAGCAACGCGGCCGAAAGACTTTCGTCATCGTCTCCCGCGGCGGCCCGGCCGATTTTGACGTCGACATCGAGGACTCACCACTTCCCGCGCTGGGCCTCAACGAGCGTTTGGATTATTGGTGCAGCTCTTATTACGCCAAGCAGGCCACCGCAGCTGGCGTAGACCTTGACTATTACGAGCTTCCCGCGGGGCGCCACACATGGGGGCTGTTCCGGCGCGAGCTGGCCATCAGCTGGGCCACGGTTGGCCCAGCGCTCGGGGTGTAACCCCTAGATCACCGCAGGCTGCAGAAGTAAAATCAACATTCATGAATGTCATGGATACTTGGGAGCCCACGCTGGGCACCGGACCACTGTTAGGGATTGCGGTTGCGGCCATCGCCGTCATCCTCGTCCTCGTCATCTACTTCAAGGTGCACGCCTTCGTCACCCTCGTCACGGTCTCCGCGCTCACCGCCTTGGCCGCTGGCATCCCGCTGGATGGTGTGGTTCCCACCATGACGAGCGGCTTCGGCTCAACGTTGGGTTCCGTAGCCTTGCTGGTGGGGTTGGGCGCCATGATCGGGCGTCTGGTAGAAACTTCCGGCGGTGCTAAAACGCTTGCCGACGCCCTCGTGAAACTCTTCGGCGAAAACAAAGCGCCCCTAGCACTCGGCGTGGCCTCCCTCATCATGGGCTTCCCCATCTTCTTCGACGCGGGGCTCATGGTGATGCTGCCGGTCATCTTTGCCGTCGCTAGGCGCCTGGACGGCCCAGTTCTGGCCTACGGCATCCCCGCCGCCGGCGCCTTCTCTGTCATGCACGTCTTCGTGCCACCGCACCCGGGTCCTGTCGCGGCCGGTGAGTTCTTCAGCGCGGACATCGGCCTCATACTCATCTTCGGCCTCCTCGTTGCGCTGCCCACGTGGTATCTCTCCAGCTACCGTTTCGGGCTCCACCTGGGAAAGAAGTATCCCTACCGCCTCGAGGAAGCCATCACCGGCGCCTTGGTCAGCGATGCCGAACTCCCGGATCGCCCGGCCTCCCCGGCCTCAGTAATTGGCATCCTGCTCATCCCCATGATCCTCATCTTCGGCAATACCGGGTTGACCACGCTGGGCACCGCTGGTGTTGTTGATCCTTCCGCCACGTGGGTGCGCTTCTTCGTCTTCTTGGGCCAAACACCCATCGCGCTGTTGATTACCACTCTGGCAGCGATGGCCGTGCTGGGCCTGCGCCGCGGGGAGGGCAAGAGCGCAATTGAGAAGACCGTGGAGTCTTCGCTCGGACCGATCTGTTCCGTCGTCCTCATCACCGGTGCGGGCGGCATGTTCGGTGGGGTGCTGCGCACCAGCGGTATCGGTGATGCGCTGGCGGACTCCATGTCTAACCTCGGCGTCCCTGTCATCCTGGCCTGCTACCTCATCGCGGTAGCCCTGCGTCTGGCGCAAGGCTCGGCCACCGTTGCGCTGACGACGGCCGCCGCGCTCATGGTGCCTGCCGTGGAGGCTGGCGGCTTCAGCGAAATCCAGTTGGTCCTCATCACGCTCGCCACCGCAGCCGGCTCCGTCTTTGGCAGCCATGTCAATGACTCGGGCTTCTGGCTCGTTGGCCGTCTCATGGGCATGGACGTGTCCACCACCCTGAGGACGTGGACCGTCAATCAGGCGCTGATTTCCTCGATTGGCTTCGGCATCGTCCTTATCTTCTACGGCGCCGCCGCGCTGTTCTAGGCCTGCAGGTACTCGGCCGCCGCGGCGGCCAGCTCCTCCGGGGTGGCGCTGACATCCAGCACGATGCCTGCCTCCTCCGGCCGAAGTTCCTCTAGAGTCTCGAACTGCGAATCAAGCAGGGACACCGGCATGAAGTGTCCGGTTCGCCGGCTCATGCGCTCCTTGAGCAATTCATAGGAGCCGTGCAGGTGGATGAAGACCGTATCGGGTGCTGCGGCGCGGATGATGTCGCGGTAGGAATGCTTGAGCGCGGAACAGCCCACGATGGCCCCGGACTCTTGTTCGGCGAGAAAGCGGCCGATGGATTCGAGCCAGGGTTTCCGGTCATCGTCGTCAAGCGCCTGCCCCGAGGCCATCTTCTCGATGTTCGCCGCCGGGTGCATATCGTCCCCATCCCGGAAGGGAAGGCCGGTGCGCTGCGCCAGCAACTCCCCGACCGTCGATTTGCCGCAGCTCGAGACTCCCATGATCACCACGTGCTTGCGCATCAATCCTCCTTAAGACAGCATCCGATCCTACGCGCTACGGGGCGTCGCGCGGCTGACCACAGCGCGGCTTAGCCCAGTGGCCCGTAGCCAAAGTCGCCGCGCTGCACCTCGCCGCGGGCATTCGGATCAAAGGTGGCACACAAAGCCGCCGCCACGTAGCGCACGCCGCCCTCCGGCGCGGAGGAGCCGACGCGCTCTGCACAATTCTCAAGAGCAGGCATGCCGATGCTCTGCCCCGGCATAGTCATGGAGAAGAAGGATGCGGCCATCATGGTGTTGCCATCGGCGCGCACGTACTCTGAGGAGCCTTTGATGGCCTGCCATGCAACTGCCCCGACGGGATCGGTGCGGAACTGATCCCGCTCAGTCTGGGTCAGCTCGGCGTTGGCGGCGGGCACGGACAGCGTTGTGATGAGAAGTGCAGCGGATGCGGCGAGTAAAGGAAACTTTTTCATAGGAACACTCTATCCTCTGACCCGAGGATTGTCGCGGCGTTTTCTATTTGCCGTCGAAGCGGATCGATCGATGCAGCTGCCGAATCCCAGCGGGCCCCACGCGGCAGCAGCCGCCCAGAAGGCCGACCCCAGCCGCGCGCATCTCGGCTGCCGCCTCAGTCAAGCCCATCGCACCGGCAGGAGCAGGACGCCAGTCGCGGGCGCCGTGGTCCCAGATCTCTCCACTGTTGGGACATGCTAAAAGCGGCTTATCCGTTCCAGCACGCAATGCCTTCACCACCGCCCATACCTGCGGTGGGCGCACACAATTCACACCCACGGCCCCCAGCCGCGGTGTCTGGTTGGCCAGCGCGATCACCTGCGAGAGCTTCGTCGGGTCGGCCGCGATGGCGCCGGTGATGCTCAACGCAAAGGGCTTGGGCTGGGCCGAGAGCAGCTCCAGAAGCACCGCGGCCTCATCGACATTCGGGATGGTTTCTGCAAGGAGGAAGTCGGCCTCCGTGTCCGCGAGCACCTCTACCCTGCGGGTATGCCAGCGGCGCAATTCGTGCGCCGAAAGACCATAGGCACCGTCGTACTCGTTGCCCCGGCCCGGACCTGCTCCATAGGGGCCAACGGATGCGGCAACCAATTGATCACCGTGGGCAGCATGTCTGTCGCCGGCCTTGCGGGCGGCGTCACGCGCTACCGTGACGCTGCGGCGCAAAAGAGACTCCGCCTCCCCGCCCAGCACATCGAAGGTGATTTGATAGGAGGCCGTGGTGGCAATCTGGGCGCCGGCGGCAAAGAAGTCCGCATGGGCAGATTCGATGAGGGCGGGGTTCTCACGCAGCACGCGCGCCGACCACAGCGGACCCGAGATGTCGTACCCCAGGGCCTCGAGGTGGGTTCCAAGGCCGCCGTCGAAAAGCAGCGGCGCGTCAAAGAGGGCCATGGCGCACGAGCCTAGCAATGCGTGGGCAGCCGACCCCCACCATGCCAATAGGTTTCATTAATAGTTGCATTACTTTTCTTAATCTTTTACCTTCTGACACTGAGCCTCAACAGCCCTTCTTCCTGCTCATTGCCATGCTTTTCGACGTTCCCCTCTCACTCAGGTTCCTCACCGGAGGATAAACGCAAACTATACTTTCCCAGCCTTAATCCAGGGATTTTTGAAGAAATTCCTGAGTTTTTGAGAATAGTTGACACATCACCAGCACTTTCTTGGGAAAGCTTTCCATCAACCTAAGAAGCCACCCCCAAGTGCCACCCCCGCCGCCCGTCATTTCTAAAGAAAACTATGCGATTTCAAGCCTTCAGGGCGGCAAACCCAAAAGAAACTTAAACCCGCCGCGCGAAGACACATAAACTCACAGGCAAACCTTAAAACTGCTGGTCAGATGGATTTTGAGCACCCAAAAGAGCTTTAATTTTAAGTGAAAGTACCGCTCGGTACGAGGTCGAAAAAGCCTCCACTTAACACCTGAAGCAGAAAGAGGTGCCCGCCATGTTCCGCCTCCCATTCGGACATAAAGCCACAAAGATCGTCGCCCCGGTTGCTGCCGTTGCAGCACTCTTCGCCGGTTCCATCAACGCCCCTGCTCAGGCTGGTAGTTCCTTCGGTGCATTCAACCCGGCTGACTTCGGCTTCACCATGCCGTCCGTTGCCGGCCCGGCAGCCCCGGCTCCGCACGCTGCAGCCAGCGTTCAAGGCCTCATTAATCAAACCAATGCGCAACGTGTGGCCAATGGCCTCGCACCGCTGCGCGTTGACCCGAACCTGACCAACCTGGCACAGGATTGGGCCAACACCTTGAGCCGCGATGGCAGGACTCGCCACCGTCCGAACTACTGGACCTTCTACCCCGCCGGCCTACCCGCTGGTGGTGAGAACGTCCTCCAGGCATGGAGCGACTACTCCGATGCCAGCCTGGTGAAGCTGTGGATGGATTCCCCCGGCCACCGCAAGAACTTGCTCGACCCCCGCGCTAAGTCCGTGGGAATCGGCCTGACCGTCGCCCCCGACGGCCGGTTGTACGCCGTGCAGAACTTTGGGCGGTAGATCTAAAACCCGAAAGGGGCGCAGTTAGGCGGCTCATCCTGCGCCCCTGGGTGTTCACTCGCTGCACGCTATAGTGGACTCCATGCTCACGCGACTCGAAGTTGATGGTTTCAAGAACCTCAAGAATTTCAGTGTCGATCTCGGCCCTTACACCTGCATCGTGGGCCGCAATGCTGTCGGCAAGTCAAATATCTTCGACGCAATTTCTTTCTTCGGCTCAACAGCCAATGCCTCTCTCAACGATGCCGCCGCCAATCTCCGCGGTCTGCGTGGCGATATCAGCGAAATCTTTGGCAACGACACGAACTCGATCACGTTTGCCGCCGAGATGATCGTCCCCGCAACTTTTCGAGATGACTTCGGACAAGAAGTAGAAATCACCACGACTTTCCTGCGGTACGAGCTTGAATTCCAACTCGTGGAGCAGGAATTCACTGCGGATCAAGTCGTGCGAACCATCGAACTTGTCCGTGAGGATCTCACGGCACTCACCCAAAAGGACGCCCGTGAAAGGCACCCCTGGGCTGCAGAAGCATTTCGCAAGACTGCTATTAAAAGCACAGGTGGCCGCCCCGCGTTCATTAAGACAACGGCCGAAGACTCCATCGAGGTTAAGTCGGGTAGAAGGGGGCGCAATCCGCACCTTCCCCTGAAGGAAGTTCGCTCCACGGTTCTATCCGTCTACGGGCGCAGCGCGGATTACCCAGCAATTGCTGCAGTACGTAGAGAGCTTTCCACGTGGAAGCTACTGGGCCTTGAGCCGACTGCGATGCGTGCTCCGAGCGCGATGAGTGATCCGTCAAGCGTCGATGCCCGCGGCGCCAACCTCCCGGCGGCCCTCGCCCGCCTCACGCAGGAAATCGGCGATCAAGCAACTGTTCAATTAGAAGACACGCTCCTCGATCTCGTTGATGTTCGCTCGATTGACCTCGACATCGACAGCTCGCGTCAGTTGATCACGCTTCAAGCAGAAATTGGCAATGCACCGCTGCTTCCCGCGCGTGCGCTCTCGGATGGAACACTGCGTTTTATCGTCCTGGGTCTCCTCGCCATCGACCCCAGCACGAACGACGTTTTATGCTTCGAAGAACCAGAAAACGGCATTTATCCCGACAAGCTTCGCGCTATGTATACGCTCCTGCATGAGCTGGCTGTCGATTCACGCCACCAAGTGGGCCCGGACAATCCCCTGCAGCAAATGATTGTGAACTCCCACTCCCCTGCCTATTTATCCCTACACCAAGAGGATTGGGGCGAACTACTTGTCGCCGATAGCCACCCCATTGACAACTCCTTAAGGCTCCTTCCAGTCCTTGGCAGCGAGAATTGGCGGACCATAAATCCAGGAACACCGGGCGTTATCGCAACGGTCATCGAAGAAATCCTCCACGTTTCCTTGAAGCATCAGGATGAAGCTGCTTGAAGCACAACTACTGGGACACCGGTCCAGAGGCGGCAACCCCACCGACCACAGCAACAGCGTCGAAGCCCCTCCACACTCGTTACGAGCACGCCGCGGCCATGCGAGATGTACCCCACGGAGAGCAACAACTCACGCTGCGTGGGCTTAACTTACTTGATTTAAGCAACAGGCGTTTGCATGGCGCTACGCCGCGTGTACTCAAGGTCCTTTCCGTAAATAGTCAAGCCCGTGATGTCGTGCTGGTCCGATTTCCGGAAGATGAAGGATGCCAGATAGCCGATAACGAGAGTTCCTACGAACGCGACAATCGAGACCAAGAATGGGCCTTGGTCCAGCTTTCCAGCGAAGTACGCAGCAATCGCTCCGCAAAGGAGCCCGATGAGAACGCCATTGGAATTTGCGGACTTCGTAAAGATACCCAAGACAAATACCGCAGTGAGCGGAACTCCAAAAAGACCGGTGATCGCGAGGAACAGGTCCCACAGGTCCGACTGGTTGGTAATGATGAGATACAGCGCAACGGCCAATCCGAAGGTTCCGGCAACGATGATGACCAGGCGAGAGAAAGTAACCGACGCTTCCTTCGGGGAGAAGCGGTTATAGATATCCACGACAACGCACGCGGAAATCGAGTTGAGCGAAGAAGAAATTGTCGATTGCGCAGCCGCCAAGATGGCAGCAATCAAGAGTCCGGCAATGCCTGCAGGCAGCTCCGAAAGAATGAAATACGGCACTACAGCAGAAGTGTTGACTCCCTCAGGCAGACCACCCTTCGCTTCGTAGAAGTTATACAAAGCCGTTCCCATCCCGTAGAACAGCGGAATAGTTATCAGCGCCAGAATTCCGTTGACGATGAGAGACTTCTTCGTCGCTTGAATCGTAGGAGTCGTTTGGTAGCGCTGAACGACGTCCTGAGAAGAGGTGTACTGGTGCAAGCTGTTCAGTACATTTCCGATAAAGATGAATGGTATCGAGGAGAAGACTGCATTCGTGGTGAAGTTGTCCGCTGAGTAGAACTTTCCTTCTTCAGCGGCGTTAACCACCGCACCGCTAAATCCGTCGGGAGTCATAGCCATGGCCGTCAGCACTACCGCTGCAGCGCCAGCCAGCAGCAGGACACCCTGAATCACATCAGACCAAATCACGCCTTCCATGCCTCCCAGGAAGGTGTACACAATACAAAGAGCGCCTACAAACGCGGCGACGACCAGCGGGTTGATATCTGCCACCGACGTGATCGCCAATGTTGGCAAATAGATAACGATGGCGATGCGCCCGACGTGATAAAGAACGAAGAGGAGCGAGCCGAGGACTCGGAGGGCTACGGAGAATCTCTCCTCGAGGTATTCGTAGGCCGTAGTGACATCCAGCTTCCTGAAGAACGGAACATAGTAACCGATCAAAATTGGAACAATGGCAAAAATAGCGAGGTTACCAGCCGAGTAAGCCCAGTCAGTCAGATACGCCTTTTCCGGAGTGGACATAAACGTGATGGCAGACAGCGTCGTGGCATAGATTGAGAATCCTGCCGCCCAGCCAGGAATCCTGCCACCCGCTTTGAAGAATTCGTCCTGATCACTGCCGGCCCTACGCGCAAAATAAGCGCCGACAAGAAGCATTCCCAGGAGATAGAGGATCAGAACTATCCAGTTGAGTGTTCCGAATGATTGCATTTGGCCTTCCCTTCAGGGCTTTCGATATAGAGAGCTAAATCACTCTCTAATTTGTCTGTGCAACAAAGCATGTTAGAAGATACAATACATCAGACGTCTGATGTTTGAAGGGATTTAAGATATAGCCGTCTACCCCTGATCGTCAGAGCGGAGTGCTACTCCCCCGCAGCGCTCATCCTTTAAGTACCCCGCCAACGTGGAAGGCTTAAGATATATCGAAAAGAAAAGAGGGATTAACCAGTGCACACCGGAACGTGGGGATTCAGTGAAGCCACACATCGCCCTGCCTCAACCACCCAGCAGGCTGTAGAAGGCATCAAACAATACATTCGGGACAACGCCCTCAAGCCCGGGGACACTTTGCCAACCGAATCAGAGCTCTGCGAAGAGCTTGGCTTCTCTCGCTCCTCTGTCCGAGAGGCCATCAGAATCCTAACGACGCTAGATATCGTCGACGTCAGGCACGGAACAGGAACGTTTGTCTCCAGCACGTCCCTCAAAGCTCTAGTTCAAGGACTCATTTTTCGAGCGACTCTCGACGCTGATGACAACCTTGAAACACTTCGTGATGTAGTGGAAATCCGGCAGGCGATTGATCTTGCTATCGGGCAAGAAATCACAGCCAAACTCGACCCCTCGAAGCTAGAGCAGTTGAGCATCATCGTGGAAAAGATGTCAGCCAAGCGGAAGCAGGGCCTAAACTTTGCCGAAGAGGATCGGGAGTTCCATCAGGTGCTGCTTTCCGAAATTGATAACCCGATCATCCGTGAGCTCAATGATGCCTTTTGGCAAGTGCACATGAACGTCATTCCGCTTCGCAAGTTGGAAGAACCACAGGACTTCAGCAGGACGGTTCGCGCGCACCAAGACATCGTCGATGCTCTACAGAACAATGACCTGAAGAAGTATCAAGAGTCTGTACTCAGGCATTACGAGCCTCTGCTGACTTCGCTGTGACAATCCGCGTCAGCTATTGAAGCTCCGCGTAATCCAGGCAGGATCTGTGATGGCAGTGCCAATGATGATTGCATCGGCGCCAGCGCGCTTTCCTGCAGCCACATCATCGCGCGAGGCAAACCTGCCTTCGCCTATCAAAAAAGCATCTTCACCACAGAGCCGTCGCCCCTCTGCCAAGCATTCAAGATCCGGACCTTCAGTCTTGCTCCGGAATTCTGTATAGCCGGCCAGCGTCGTTGAAATGATATCCGCCCCCGTGTGGTGCGCCTGCTGCATTTCTTCCGGGGTTGAACAATCGGCCATTGACAAGACATTAAGCCGGTGACACTCTGCGACAAGATCAGAAAAGCTTGAGCCATCAGGCCTAGGGCGATCCGTGGCATCTGCACAGATAACAGCTGCCCCTGCCTCAGCCAATCGACGGACGGACTCTACAGTTGGCGTGATATAAACCCCCTCACTCCCCTCCTTTGTAAGGCCGAAAACTGGTACATCTACTGCAGCTGCGATTGCCTCGACATCCTCGATGCCGCCATACCCGCCACACCGGATTGCACGGCTTCCTCCCTCAACGCACGCACGAGCGACATGCGTCAAGGTATGGGTATCGCGCATTGGGTGACCATCTGGCGCTTGCACCGAGACAATCACCGAGTTTCGAATTAACCCTTGGACTTCTTCTCGGCGTTCCGCCAGTTCACTACTCTTAAACCTAAACATATACCTGAGCCTTCTTCTGGATATATCGCAGATAAACGGTGCTAAAAAGCGTTATCTCGAGCAAAAGCCGCTGCACCCACTAACGGTGCTGTCGCCGGAGATTCAGTAACCCGAATTGCAACGGAGCGATTCGGCTTCAATGCGAAATCCTCTATGGCCTGACGGAATGGTTCTTCCACAGCGGCACCAATCTGACACACACCGCCGCCCAAGACAACGGCATCAAGATCAAGAGCCGAAACAAGACCAGCCACCGCACGGCCAAGGCCATAAGAATTCCCTCGAATAATCCGGGAAGCGAGTTCATCTCCCTGGTTCATTCTTTCCACGACCTTTTCGAGGGGAAGCACTAACTGGGCCCGTTCCTTCCACTGCACCCGCTCGCTCGCCGGGTTCGTAGAAAATTCTTCATAATACGCAGCCAAGCTATTGCCGCTCATAATGTTTTCGGCGCGGTCCGCAAAGCCCCGGAAATCAGCGCACAAGAGCTCCGAAAACTCTCCGGCCGATCCGGTAGGTCCGCTGAGCAGACTCCCGTTATCGCTTACCGCACCACCGACACCAGTTCCCAACGAAAGGTACAGGACTCTGCCGGACTGGAACTCCCTCGCGGCTCCGAGCATCAGCTCTCCGTACGCCCAGACTCTCACATCATTGTGAACAGCACACGGAAGGTCAACAACCTCTTTCGCGACCTCACGAAGATTGGTACCAGACCAGTTCTTAATGGTGTCCCCGTTGTAGGTGACGAGTCCCTCAGGTGCCTGAATCACTCCTGGCGAACCAATGCCGATTCGCGCCGGGGCAATGCCCGATCCTTCCAACGCCAGCTGAACGGCTTTCTTAATCTGCTCCTGTGGCGAAGCACCGGCCGGCTGGGTAGGAATCTTTCCCAACGCAACTGCCTGCGTTGGGTCTTCATCAGACACGAAGCCCCAACCAATCTTTGTTGCACCGACATCAAGCGCAAGGGTACTAGTCACTCTTCACTCGTTTCGTCGTAGTTCAGCGAAATTAGGGCTCGATCACCTGAGCGGCATCGACGATCTCATGAATCTTAGCCAGCTCCTCATCATTCAGAGCGACGTGCGGACGGGACATCAGCCCCGACGGAAAGACGCCCAGGTGGTGAAGCGCTGCCTTGAAGCTGCCGAGACCTTGCGAGCTTCCGCCCATGCGGGTCCCATCGCCCACACCAACGATGGTGAAAAGGTCACAAATCTTAGACTGCAATTCCGCGGCCTCGGCATACGCCCCGTCCACCAGTAGCTCATGCAACTTCACGTAGGAAACCGGGTCCACGTTGCCCAGACCAGGTACCACGCCATCGGCACCTGCCAGGTAAGCAAAGTCGACCGTAGTTTCCGAGCCAGTTAAAACCACAAAGTTTTTCACCCCAGCCTTGTCGCGGGCGCTAATCAGAGCACGCGTGTATCCATCATTGCCGCCAGAATCTTTAACGCCAGCGAGCACACCTTCCTTGGCGAGAGAAATAAGGGTAGAAATATCCAGTACCGAGTGAACACTGACCGGAATGTTGTACGCGTAGATGGGAGTCTCTGGCGCGGCTTCGTGAAGAAGTCGGAAGTGCTCAGCAATTTCTACATCGTGAGTACGAACATAAAAAGGGGCAGTGGCAACTAGACCCTGGACCCCGAGCGCGACGGCATCTTCAATATGCTCAATGACTCGCGGAGTCGTCATGTCAATCACGCCTGCAACTACCGGAACTCGCCCGCGAGCCTGTTCCGCCACCGTTGCAATGACTTCCTTACGCTGCTCTCGTGTAAGGAAAGCCACCTCACCTGAAGAACCGAGAACGAACAGACCATGAACACCAGCCTTAATCAGCCGTTCGGCCTGACGCTTGAGGGTATCGATGTCGACGGAGTAGTCCTCGTTAAACGGAGTCAGAAGCGGCGGTACAACGCCGTGCAGGAGCTGTGTGCTTGCAGTCATGTCTTGAACCCTTCCTATTCACCTTTTCACTTGAGTCATAAGACATCATACGTCTCCTGCGATTGTGATGCAGCTCCTTCCAGCGAAAGGAAGCAAAGGAAGAGAACTGACTAACCTAACCTGGCAACAGCTCGGAGGCCTCCCCACCACGCTCACTACGAGCACATCGCGGGCGCGCGAGGCTGCTACGTAGAGCAACGCCCGCTCGCGCTGCAGCGCCTCGCGGCTTACATCAAGCAAGATGACGTGCGTGAATTCTAAGCCCTTGGCGTTGTGCATCGTCATCACCGCCATCGGGCGCTCCCGGGACGTGCGCCGCCCAGTGCTCACGGCCACGCCCAGCTCGCCCAACTGCGTGGCGATCTCATCCTTGCGCGCATTAGTCCGGGTCAGCACACCGATGGAGACATCGTCATCCCCGAAGGTCCAGTCCCGGATACGCGCGGCCAAGGCCTCAGCTTCCTCCGCCTTGCTCGCAGAATTCAAGACAACCGGCGCAGGACCCTGGCGCAACGAACGATAACCATGCAGATCGTCGATATTCTCTTCCGAATCCACCCACTCGGCACCGTCCAGAATCGCCGTGGCATAGCCCAGGTTCTGCCGGGTCGTGCGGTAATTCACGCGCAGCTTCGTCGTGGCACGCCCTCGCGTTTCAATCCCGTAATCACGCAGCACCAACCGCTGCCCATAGATGCGCTGGTGCGCGCGACGTTGCTGACCAGCCAGTGCTCATCACAGCAGGAGATGGGTACATCGAGGGCGAGCTGGGAGTAGTCGGAAAGGCTCATGGAGTCCAAGGCATCAGCGGGGCTGGACCTTTTGGGAGGATTGCGGCTCAGGAGTTCGAGAACATTTCACCTGGCTAAGCCCAACACCAAACGCAGCCTTTTGCTGAAATAAATCTCCAGAGTTCTCCTCCCCTTTGCCCCTTTTAAGGCATGCTGGAGAAGACTATTCGCTACAGAGGAGGCTCCGGTGGGTTTCAACACCAACATGCACCAACTATCGGCGCTGATGCGCAATACCGAGAACGGAGAGATTCAGCTCCCCGATTTTCAGCGAAAGTACAAGTGGGAGGACGAGCGCGTCCGCCAGCTCCTCATAACCATCTTCCGTGGGCATCCGTTGGGCATCATCATGTTGCTGGAAACCGGCAATTCTTCTGTCAGGTTCAAGCCACGGCCCATCGAAAGCACCGAGGCGACTGCTACTTCCGAGCCCAAGTTCTTGCTTCTCGACGGCCAGCAACGACTGACATCGCTTACCCAAGCCCTCAAGGGTGATGGTGTTGTTCACACCAAAGACTCACGCGGCAAGCGCCTCGACCGCAGGTACTTCATCAATATCCAGAAGTCTATTGAGGATCCCTTCGAGCTGGATGAAGCAGTGATCTCGGTACCGGCTGATGGAGTTATTCGAACCAACTTTAACCGCGACATCGTTCTCGATCTCAGCAGCCTGGAGAAGCAACACGAAGCGGGTTATATCCCCGTTTCGCTACTGCTTGATCAGATGGGGCTTTTCGAATGGTTCGGCAAGCTAGGTGACACCGAGCTCATGACCGCATTCAGCGATGGGATCATCCGTCAGGTCAACGAATACAAGATTCCCGCAATTGAGCTCGACAAGCAGACGGACAAGGCAGCGGTGGCCACTGTCTTCGAAAAGGTCAATGTCGGTGGGCTCCCACTAAACGTTTTTGAGCTCCTCACAGCAGTGTTTGCAGGCGATGCCGAGTACTACGACAGGTACCAGCACGATTTCCGCCTCAACGACGACTGGGTGGAGACTAAGGAACTGTGGAAAGAACATGATGTCCTCCACAAGGTGGAGAACACTGACTTCCTCCAAGCAATCACGATGCTGACGACTCTTGAGCGAAGCAAGCATTCTTCGGGAGGCCGCAAAGTCGGTCTGTCTGCCAAGAGGGAAGACGTTTTAAGGCTTGAGTTGAACGACTACCTCACCTGGCGCGACGCCCTACGTCAAGGATTCATCTGGGTAGCAGGCTTCCTAGCGGATCTGCATATTTACCGATTCAGGGATGTCCCCTACCCGAAGCAATTAGTTCCGCTAGCTGCCATCGCCGTTGTTCTTGGCAAGGAAGCAGACAAGCACCACGTCAAAGAGAAGATTACGCAGTGGTTCTGGAGTGGAGTCTTGGGCGAGCTTTATGGCTCTGCCATTGAGACGCGCTTCGTGCGTGACCTTGAAGGGGTGCCTGCTTGGGCGATGGGTGAAGAGACTACCGCCCCACGCACCGTGCAGGACGCTACCTTTGCGGAATCCCGCCTTCATTCCTTGCGCACCCGCAATGCCGCGGCATACAAGGGCATTGCTGCACTGATCATGGCACAGGGCTCTACGGACTGGGTCGAAGGGAAGCAATTCGGCGCTTTCCAGTACAGGGACATGGCCGTAGACATCCACCATATTTTCCCTAAGGACTGGTGCAAAAAGAACGGAATTGATGATGAACGCCGCGAGTCTATCGTCAACAAAACGACGCTGAGCGCACGTACGAACCGTGTCATCGGTGGCGTCGCACCGTCGGCATACTTGACCAAAGTTGAGAGCGAATCAGGCTTTGATGCCAACGGCGTAGACGACGTTCTCCGCGGACACCTCATTTCGCCCGAAGCACTGCGCAGCGATAACTTTGATGCTTTCTTCGAGCGTCGAAGGGAATCACTCTGCGCACTCATTGAGGGCGCTCTGAAGAAGACGGTTCAGCGCGATGTCAGCGAAGGAAACGCTGTGGAAGACTCGTCATTCTTCGAGGAAGAAGCGCTTGAGGAGCCTGTCCAAACGGGAGTCGACCCCCTATCGGAGGCCTAAGGCAAAGTTGTTTCCTCTCTGACCGGCGCAGCCGGGCAACTTTCGACCAAGAGTGACGGCACTACGTGTGTGCAGATTAGGCAACCTGGCCGAACGCCGCTCTCAACCTCAGGACTCACAATGAATGATATTCATACTCTTCGCACTTCCCGACTCAATCTTTCGGCACCGACAGATGCCGACGTTGACGCCATCTTTGCCATCCACTCGGACGCCCGCACTTACGAGCACCGCCCTGAACTGGTCATGAAGACCAGGGAGGAAGCCACGGACCTGGCACGCGCGTGGCAGGCCAACTGGCACGAGAATCATCTGGGATACTACGTGGTATCCACGCTCGATGGCACTACCATAGGATTTACTGGCGTGCGCCATAGCGAAGAAGCCGGTGAAGAAGTGCTCAACCTCTACTACCGCTTCGCGCCTGAATCGCAGGGCAAAGGCTACGCCAAGGAGGCCGCAGCCGCTGCAATTGCCAGCGCGCGTGAGCGTTTCCCGCAGCTCCCAGTCGTTGCGATAATCGACCCCACTAATGAAGCGTCGATTGCCCTAGCCTTGAAGCTCGGACTTCAGCACGTCCCCGGCGCAGGAGTGCAGGATGACTATGAGGTCTACCGACTGGGCTGATAAAAATATCTCGACACTCGCAGCTCAGCCACTCTTTTGAAACGTGGGAATGACTCCGTAGAACTGAAATGCCCTGGTTATTGATGCAGTCCCTGCAAGGGGAAGCGATCCGAAGGAAGATTTAGTTGCCACGAGCCCGGCAAGAAGGTCTTCAGGTAGCGAACAATCCCCTCCAGTACGGGCTTGGGAGTAAACGCGACGAAAGCACCCGCCAGTGCGGCAATCACCCCGATAGCAACGGCTGCTCCTCGCGAAGATCCAATCGATGATTCTTCTGCCTTCCCACCGTTTGCTGGACCGTTTGACTTATCGGGAGTCTTCAAAGGTAAGAGCTCACCATGCCGCTTGATGAACTCGGAGAAGACATCGACGTCGATTGCCGTGCCTGTAGAAGTAACACGCGCATCGCTGAATGAATCGATCTTGTCGCCACCATTTACCACGTAGTTGCTAACGGCTAGTGAATAGGTGGCATTCATGCCCATTGACGTGCCATCATCGAGCTTTATCGCCGTGACACGCTCGCCAAATGGCGCAGATGCGTCGAAATCAAACGTGAATCCGGCAGTTCGTGGGAAGCCGTTTCCACCGTCCGGGTTGGATTCAATACCCTTTTCCAGCGCATCTTTAATCTGTGCGCCTGTCGCTTGAATCGCGATTGGTGAGTTTCCAAAAGGAAGCACCGATTGCGCATCGCGACGGGTCAAGGTCCCTTCTTTCATGTCGGCACGCTGACCGCCACCGTTCTGCCATCCGAGCTGGGTATCGAAATGTTCGCGGTATGCATCCGCTACCAACGGACCTAGTTCTGCTTTTGATAAAGCCTGCGTCGCAGTACCAAGTTGCTCGCCCAGTTGGCGGTCTAATTCACCGTAGAGTTTCTCGCTGCGTGTCTTCCACTCTTCGTTAGCCCTAAGCGATGGATTGACCGGATGGTTCACTACTTTCACTGTGTTCTCCTGTGTGGACCGGTCAACAGTGATGTCGAGGTGAACCAACGTTCCATAATCAGCGCGCGGTGCGACAATCGGCCGACCATCTGCGGTGTAGGTTACTTCTTCCGGTGATTGCGCCTCGTTTTCTTCACGCAGCGCTGCTGCAAGCTCGGGAATCTCTTCCATTACCCGAGTGGTGTCTTCTTTTGAAATCTGGCTCAGCAAAACGATTGCATCGACGCCTTCTTCTTGGAGCTTGTTAACCCCGGCGCGTGCGGAATCAATGAAGTCCCCCACTACCACATCCTTGGCGGCTACCGTTCGATCAAGGTCGGCAGTAAGAGAAACAAACCCGACGGTGAGGTCGCCAGACTTAGCGGTGAACGTGGTTCCGTCCTCGCTGATCGGCTCGCCATTCTGGGTAGTCAGATTGCTGGAAATCCATGGAAACTCGGCCTTTTCGATAAGGCTACGAGTATGGTCCACACCGTAATCAAAGTCGTGGTTGCCAAAATTGCCAACGTCCACACCGAGTTCGTTAAAAGCCTCTACAAATGACTCACCGCGAAAGACTGAGCCGAACAGGCTGCCGGCAGCAAGTTCTCCACCAAAGGCGACAATGGGGTCGCCCTCTTCTTGACGGATATTCTCCAGAGCAGTTGCCAAGTAAGCGATGCCGCCTTGGTGACTACCGTCATCCCAAGTTCGGGGCTCGAACTCCTTCATATCCTGGAAGTAGACAATGTCTCCGGTCGCTACTGCCGCCTGGCCTGGGTCCGATTCAGCAGCAATAGCGTTAGAGGCGTTGAGAGAAAGAAGAGCAGTCAAAGCAAGAATGGTGTGACGATTGCGCATAGAGGCATTCTGCCTATCGCGACTAGAGGTTCCCCGACCTTGAGGCAAAATCTAGATGAACATTCACAGTCCAGATGTTTACCGCTGGGCACGAGCTACGAATACGCCTAGCTCGCGGGCATGCCCCTTCAGGAATCCCACGGCTCCAATGCCTTAACCGGGTACCGCCCATCAACAGCAAAGCGCTGGCACACCACCTGGGTGTCATCGTTGATGTCTAGTTCTCCGATGTACTCAACGAAATCGGGCGAACACCAGAACTCTTCATGCCCGGCGCGCCATTCGCTGGCATCGGTGTAGCCTTCGCCCTCGGCGATGGCATGCTTGTCGCTGACGTCGGCGAGCCGGCGGACTTGGACCTCGATGGTGCGGATGACGCACACCACGTTGTCGTGTGAGTCGAGGACAGCCTCAAGAGTGCCCACGTCCTCGCGCGGGTCGTGGTCGCACGGGTGCTCGGCCAACAAGGACGTCGTAGTGGTTTTCGTGCCGTTCAGGATGGCGGTGACGAGGGCGTCGCGAAGCGGGCCAGGGAAGGCGAACTCACCGCGCGGCAGTGCCGATATGGGTTCCAAAGTGTCCTGAGTCATACGTTCACAGTACGTGGCCAGTTAAATGTTGCTGAGTGAGTACGCACTCGCTTTCTGTTCCGACCGGCCGGATGCTCGCTCCCCCAAACTCGCTTCATCCACGACGATGTCCGGGTGCATCCCTTGCGCCAAAGATGCTCCTTACAAAGAACTTGTAAACCAACTTCTTTCCCAATCGCTCCATGCCGCGCCACTGCCTCCTATTAATAGCGACGCAGGCCCTTCTTCAAACTTCAAAGCTCTTCATAAACTTCAAAGAATTCACAAAATTCATAAACTTCACAAGACTTCAAAAGCTCTGTGGTCTAGAGTGAGGGACATGAATCCGAAACACACCAACCCTTTTACGGCTACTCTCGGCGCCACTCCCCCGCTGTTGGTTGGCCGCAGCGATGCCATTCGTGATTTCGGTTTTGCACTCGATGAAGGCCCTGGTGCCCATGAGAGGATCTCACTCATCATCGGACCACGCGGCATCGGCAAGACAGTCCTTCTTAATGCCTTCGAAGACGAAGCGCTCGAGCGCGGTTGGCTCACGCTCAGTGACACTGCAACGACCGGTTTTGTTGAGCGACTGCGTAGCAGCATTATTCAGCTTCTGGCTAAGGAGAGGAAACAGCTCAAAGGCCTCAACGTCTCTATCCTCGGCATTGGAGGCGGGCTCAATTGGGATACCCGAGCTATCGCAGAGTCCACGTACTCGCTCCGCAATGCGCTCAAGGATTTACTGGCCTATAAACGTGAGCTCGACCGGAAATCCCGCCAGGAGCCCGGTGGGGTTCTTGTAACACTGGATGAAATGCACCATCAACGCAGCCAGGAGCTCATAGAGTTCGGCGCCACGATTCAACATTTAGTTCGCGAGGGTGAGGACATTTCCGTTGTCATGGCAGGCATCCCGTCCTCAATTAGACCTTTGCTTTCCGGGAAGCTGAACAGTCGTGGCGACACCAATCCAGTTACCTTTCTTCGACGCGCTAACCGCATTGAGCTGGGCAGGGTCTCCGATTCGGATGTACGTGAAGCACTGGAGGAACCCCTTCACAGCGCCGCCACCTCATGGTCACAGGACGCTTTGGAAACCGCGGTTGAGGCGTGCCATGGATATCCATTCATGATCCAGCTCGTCGGCCAGTGCTCATTCAGGGAAAAGGAACGTACCGCTGACGGAGGTACCGAGATTTCTATCGACGCTGCCCGGCGCGGAGTCGCAACAGCACAGCGCAAGCTCGGCCAACTTGTTCATGAGCCAGCGCTGTCGGACCTCTCCCCCGTCGACCGAAGCTTTTTGGTCTACATGGCTCAAAGCGATGGCCCTTCCAAGATGGCGGACATCAAGGCACGCTTCAATAAGACTGATTCTTATGTAGGCAACTATCGCCGCCGGCTTCTCGACGCCGAAATGATCACCACCACGGGCCACGGCGAAGTCGATTTCGCCTTGCCGTACTTACGCGACTACCTCCGCGAGCACGCGGCAAGTCTCATAGCCGAGGACTTCGACGCCCAGTAGCGAGGCCTCCCTCGCCCTCGGACTGCACGCCACACCTACCCCCGCGCGTTTACATCTCTACTATTCGCGCAGAGTTTCCATTCCTCTCAAAGTTATTCATCCGGCTCGCCGGGAAATGCAGCACCTGCCAGCGTAGGTGTTGTCGCAGTGGCGGAGGAAGAGGCGTCGACAAGCGCGGCGTGGAACCTCACTATGTGCGCGCCGGAGCCGTGTGAATAAACGCGGATAATAGTATGCGTCCAGTCGCAAAACCTGCACCTACATGGGGTTTCTTCGGCTTCCGGTAGCTTGAAAAAGCTCGAACTTTTCTTAGAATTGTCGTCTAGTTCACATATCACCACCCCGGGTGCCGCTGCTCACCACGCAACTGGATGGCACAGCGCACCCGTACCGAGAAAGGTTCACGCACATGACAACTCCCCCGCTGGGCGTTTGGTCCGAGGTTGGCAAGCTCCACCAGGTCATGGTGTGCGCGCCGGGGCTCGCGCACGAGCGGCTGACCCCCAGCAATTGCGGAGAGCTGCTTTTCGACGACGTCCTCTGGGTCGACGAAGCCAAGAAGCATCACGCAGAGTTCGTCGCCAAGCTGCGCAGCTACGGCGTCGAGGTGCTGGAGATGCACACGCTCCTGGAGGAAACCCTGGCCACCCCGGGCGGGCGTGATTTCATCCTGGACTTCAAGCTTTTGGATAAGAACGTTGGTGTCGGCATCGGCGGCGAGCTGCGCCACTGGTTCGATGACATGTCTAACAAACGCCTGGCGGAGCTCCTCATCGGCGGGCTGCCCTTCGCCGAAATCCCGGAAGGCCTAGGCCACGGAACCATCGATGCCATGCGTGAGGTCTACGGACCTTCCGCTTTTGCGCTGCGCCCGCTGCCCAACACTCAGTACTCGCGGGATAACTCGGCGTGGATTTATGGCGGGGTCTCGCTCAACCCCATGCGCATGCCGGCGCGCCACCAGGAAACGCTGCTGACCAGAGCGATTTATAACTACCACCCACGGTTTGCGCAGGCGGATTTTCAGTTCTGGTACGGAAATACCGATGAGGAGCCAGGCCTGGCTTCCTTGGAGGGCGGGGACATCATGCCGATCGGAAAGGGCATCGTCCTCGTCGGCATGGGTGAGCGCACCACCTGGCAGGGAGTAAGCCAGCTGGCCATGCGCCTATTCCAGGAAGGCGCGGCCGAGAAGATCATCATCGCCGCCATGGCCGCCGACCGCGCCTCGATGCACCTCGACACCGTGCTCACCTTCCTGGATGCAGATAAGGTCACCGCCTACCCCAAGGTCGTGAACACCATCCGACCCATCGTCTTGCATCCCTCCACGAGCACGGCGCCTTTCGACGTCGAACTGCCCACCCAGTCTTTCCTCGAGGTCGTCGCCAAGGCGCTTGGCGTCGGGAGTCTGCAGGTGGTGGAAACCGGTGGGGACACCTATGCCGCTGCCCGCGAGCAGTGGGATGACGCCAATAACGTCGTGGCCATTGAACCGGGCGTGGTGGTGGCTTATGACCGCAACAAGCACACCAATAAGAAGCTGCGCGCCGCCGGGATTGAGGTTGTAGAGATTGGCTCGGCGGAGTTGGGCCGCGGGCGCGGGGGCGGGCACTGCATGACCTGCCCTATTGTGCGTGATGCGGTGGACTACTAGAAGGTTTTCCGGCTTCCAACCACCAGTGCGCGTATCCCATAAAGTCAAGAGACCGGGTCTGCGTTGACCCACCCACACGGGGTTATACAGAAGTTTGTGTACGAAAGATCAATGGGCTGGCCAGCAAATACTTAACGCCACTAACTTTCTTTAAGGGCTAGAAGCCGTTTCCCATATCCATTGGCTACCCCCTTGCATGCCTCCTAAAATAAGTGCGGATTCTACAAATCTCTCACTTTCGCTTAATAAAATATAAGGACGGTACACAGGTGCTCTCAAAGGGACTGCGCGCGCTTGCACCACTGGTGGCAACCGCGGCATTAATTACCCCCTCGGCACAGGCGGCCAACATTCCGCCCATGCCACAGGCCTACCCCATCACCAACCTCTACAAGAGCTGCAGCGCAGCAGGTGAAGACAACGCCACTCCCGAGTGGCACTTCGCAGAGACCGGCCGCCGCTACTTGAGCGACGGCACCCTGCAGTTTAAGAACACCACGAACCAGGAGGTGCCGTACACCGCCTCCGTGGAAACGGGCACCAACCACAAGATTGAGGCCAACTCCAAGGCCGCTATGCCTTCCGGCTGGGACACCACCGCCAAGTCCGACATCGGGCTGAAGCTGAGCAACGGCTGGCAGGAGAAGGAAACCTTCGGCCCCGTCACCTTGAAGCCGGGCGAATCCTTCCGCGTGGAATACGGCGTGGTGGAAAAGGACTTCATCTCCATGTTCGTCGGCTGCAACGATGACCGCCTGGAGAACATGCCCGGCGCCAACGTCATCCGCGGCAAGGGCCCGGCTGAGCGCTATGCCTTTGCCTACATCATCAAGGCGGATGGTTCGATTTCGGACCTCGCCATGGAGATTCCTTCCCGCTCCCCGGGCGCGAACTCCAAGCCCATCGAGGGCAACTACACCTCCGTGTCCGGCCCCAGCCTGGAGAAGATTGCGGACCCAAAGAAGGATGAAATCATGCAGCCTTCCGAGGACCTGCAGCGCGACCCGTCCTGGCCCAAGGAAGGCGATACCTGCGAAGGCCGCGATAGCTCCTGGTACCCGCTGGACATCACTGCGGTGAAGCCGACCTTCCGCAAGCCGGGCTACTCCACAGACTTCCTCAACTGGTCCAAGGGTGACTATGAGTACGCGCCGGTCACCGATTTCGTCGTCGGCGCCGAGCACGCACCGTACACCAACTGGCAGGGCAACCGCGGCGATATCCCGAAGGGCTGGCTGGAATCCGTCGGCGCGGTCAAGCGCGCTTACATGCCGGTGGGAACCGAGCTCGAGCACATCGACCTGGCCCCTGGTGAGCGCGTCCGCGTGGAGTACGGCACCACCATGACCCGCATCAACTACCGCGAAATCCACTGCGGTAAGGACGGAAAGTACAGCCTGACCTCCAACTACAAGCAGACCACCGCTCCCAGCGGTTTCTGGGCGGAGGCCACCATCACGGGCAAGGACGGCTCCACCCGCACCGAGGACGTCACCCCGGACGAGTACCGCGAACTCCCAGTCCCGACCCAGACCATCTACTAATCACCCTTTACTTCCCAAGGAGAATTCACCATGTTCAAGACCAAGATTGCTTCCACCACCGCTGCCGTGGCCATCGCTTGCGGCCTGATCGCTACCCCGGCCGCTAACGCCCTCCCGGCACGTGACCTGGGCCCGGCCAACCCGACCACCATCGGTGAGCACTGCACCAACCCGGGTGACACCGGTCAGACCGTTAAGATCAAGCGCACCTACTTCGACGGCTCCGCCGGCTCCTGGACCGTGTCCAACTACAACGACGAGCCGCTGCCGGTCACCCGCTCCATCAAGGAAACCAAGACCAAGACCTGGAACGTTTCCGCCGGCGTTGACTTCAAGCTTCTGGATCTGATCAACTTCACCTTCTCCTCCAGCTACACCGACTCCCAGTCCTACGAGGTGGGCGAGCAGGTCGGCCCGTACAACATTGCTCCGGGCAAGACCGCCGTCATGCGCGCCGGCTGGGTTGTCTCCGACTTCGAGGGTCAGAAGACCATCTGCGGTTCCGATAACACCTGGCAGGCCAACGGTGGCACCTTCACCGCTACCCTGCCGAAGGAGCGCCACGTGGAGGTCTCCACCCGCGACAACAACGATTGGGGCTAAGACGTGCTGAAGAAGTCCATCGCGAGCGCCTTCGCCGCGCTCAGCCTATTGGCGGCCGCTCCTGTGGCCCACGCCGCTGACTTCGGCGGGGACTTCGAGCTGCCGCAGCGCTGGAATGATGATTTCAAGCCGGGCACGCACTGCTCGACGCCCGGTGAGAACGGCACCTACGTCACCGCCACCCGCCGGTGGTTCAAGCAGACCGACGCCGCCAGTGTGGCCAACCGCAATGATGAGCCCGTGCCTGTCAGCCACACCGTGACCCAGGCCCGCACGCAGACCATCGAGGTCTCCGGTTCCATCAAGGGCGAGGGCGAACTGGCCAAGGTTCTGACCCAGACCTACGGTTTCAACTACGTGCACGAGCAGCACTGGAAGCTAAACCAGGAGGTTGGCCCGTACACGCTGCCGGCAAACTCCCAGGGCAAGCTGGTGTGGGGCTTTACCATGCTCGACACCGACGGCCAGGACGTGCGTTGCAACACCGACCAGGAATGGGAGGCCGTGGGCAAGCCCTACTCCGCCACCGTTCCGGAGGCGCGCTACTCCGAGCTGCAGCTTGGCGACGCCCCCGTCTGGGACTAGCCCTCCTCCTCAGGCCTCACAGAAGAGGGCACCCCAAGCCGTTTCACGACGGCTGCGGGTGCCCTCTTTTTGGCGTTCCACAGCGTGATCAAACGGCAGCGCGAGCATTGCAGAACGGCAATGAGAACCTTGCAGAACCGCAACGAGAGCATTGCAGAACCGCAATGAACATCTTGCAGAACCGCAACACCGCAGGTAGATTGACGGCCATGACTCATTCTTTTCTGCATAGAAACGCACTAGAACTGGCGGAAGAAGTTCTGTCAGATACACCTGTGCTGACTATTTCCGGCGCACGCCAAGTAGGAAAGAGCACCCTTGTCCATCAATTACTCGAAGGTAGGGAACATAGATTCATTAACCTTGATGAGAGCGCTTCGCTGGTATCTGCGAAAGCAGATCCAGACGGCTTTGTCAGACAGCTCCCCGAAGGGACACTAGCCATAGATGAAATTCAGCGCGCACCAGAGCTGTTTCGCGCGATTAAAGGCGCACTCGAAGAAGATCGACGGCCGGGTCGTTTTATCCTTACCGGATCATCCAACCTCCTCAGTCTCACAGGAGCTGAAGAATCTCTCGCTGGCCGCGCAGAAACTATTCGCCTTCACGGCCTCAGCGTGGGCGAACGTTTAGGTATCCACGAAGACTTTGCAGGCCGAATGTGGTCATTAAAAGATGCAAGCGTACAACCCGCATCCGCCCTTTCCCGGGCTGACTACTTCCAGCTCTTCTGCACGCCGAGTTTTCCAGGACTTAGGGATTCTAGTCGGCGACGGCAACACCGGTGGTTCGATGCTTATATTGAGCGAGTCTTGTCAAAAGACGCTGCCGAGCTCTACGGCATTCAATTCCCTGACCGCTTACACAATCTTCTCGCCAAGTTTGCTGCACAAGGCACCGCGGAACTTGTAGCGGCGCACATTGGGCGTGCACTCGACATTCCCGAACGCTCAGTCCCTACCTATGTAGCTGCTCTGAATGATGTCTTCTTGATTAACCAATTACCATCATGGGGAACAAATCTTGAGAAGCGAGCTATCTCTAAGCCTAAGGTCTTCCTCTCGGATACCGCACTGGTCACAAGTCTGGCAGGCCTCGAGCCAGAGGCATTGGAGATGAACATTTCCAGCACGCTTAGCGGCGGCATCTGCGAAGCCTTTGTTGCCAACGAGCTTCTGAAGCAGAAAGCATGGTCATCAGTTGATTATCGCCTCTTCCACTTTCGGACTTCTACTGGCAAAGAGGTTGACCTTGTGCTGGAATCACGATCCCGGGACGTTGTTGGCGTGGAGGTCAAAGCCGCAATGTCGATCCAGCCGAAGGACTTTGCTGGCCTGCGCTATCTTCAGCAGGTAGCTGGTGATTCTTTCCGCGCAGGAATTGTCTTGTACACAGGCAAGGACGTCTTGCCGATGGGTGAAAACCTCTGGGCAATGCCAATCTCGACGCTCTGGCACGGCTAAACCGCGACAACGAACGGCCGCCGCGCGCCATGAGGCCCACCGATATACTGCGCCCATGTCTCAACGCATCTTTTCCGTTCCCTTCGCCGATATTTATCCGCACTACGTTAAGAAGGTAGAGCGCAAAGGCAGGACTGTCAGCGAGCTTCACGAAGTCATCACTTGGCTTACCGGCTACTCGGTTGAGGAGCTGGAACGGGTCCGGAAGCAAAAGGTCACCCTCGAGGACTTCTTCGAGCAGGCCCCGCACCTGAACCCATCCCGCTCCCTCATCACCGGCAGCATCTGCGGGCACCGTGTCCAGGACATCGAGGACCCGCTGATGCAAAATATTCGGTACATGGACAAGCTCGTTGACGAGCTAGCCAAAGGAAAAGCCATGGAGAAAATCCTTCGCGGCTAGCCTTCGCTAACTACGCTATTCAAAGCTTCAAGCTTTAAGCCACAAAGGGATACGGCGGCGCGGTCTTCTCACGGAAGAAGTAGCGCGCGTGCGTGTGTCGAACGGACTCTAGGCTTTCAGCGCCAATGGCAACGAGCTCAACGTCTGGGTCATCGTTGATTTGATCGAGGTCGTGACGGGCAAGAGTTGCCGCAGTTAGGGATTCAAACTCCGTGACATTCAGTGCACCCGTCGGACGGTGATACTTAATAAGAAAAGCCGGCATACTATTTACTCCCTTCCGACTCGTTTTCTGTCCGTCTCCGGTCGAGCTCACTAATTAGCCTATCCAACATCCTAGAAGTCCTTTGCCGCAATGGCCGGGCTTCACGCAACTCCACCGTTTCCACTGGGCGCTCGGCAAACGGAGAAGAGAGCACATCGAAGTATTTTTCTACTCTATGCACCACTTCTGAAAGCTCATGCAACGAGCGAACCTGGGTCTCAAATTGCAACGGTACGTGCTCTCCGAGCTCAAGGTATCGGATGCCGCGACCGTACAAGTCACCAGCAAGTTCATAAAGGTTAGCCCATCGTGACTGGAGCGCCGTCCGGAGCTGAAACTCAGCCCGGCCTGCCGGAGAGTAAATATGTAAATGGATCGCCCTATACCCAGAGTGCGGCTTTTCTCTCATGTCCTGAATTTTGACGCGGTCGGCTCCCCTTTCTTCGAAGTCCTGAGCAAGTAACTCCGCCAGCCTTGATTGTTCAGAGAGCGTCACATCAAAGTCCATTCGCACTCCTGAAAAATCTTGGATGCTCTCTAGCGGGAAGCTCGGCATTCTCCGCAGTTTCTCAATGAGCACCTGCCGAGTCTTGACCCGCGAACCTATAAGGAATCGTGTCGAGTCCGGTTCCACAACGGAATCTGTCGAGCGCTCCAGCGGCACGCTCAGTTCATTCAGTGTCGACGCTGCCAAGGACTCAAGATGGTCACAAAGAGCAGACTGATGTATGAGTATGCGCCGATATAACTCTTCATCGATCTCTTGCCCGGTGCGCAACGCACTACCTATTCGATGCACTTGTCTCTTACTAAATGTCGTTGGCTTGTTTTTCCAAGAACTTCACAGTTCCCCCTTTTTCGATAGTGGCAACCCCCAAAGGCGAAGAGCATTGCCAGCGATTTCAGACACCCACACATCCCCACCCCTTGGATGCCTGCCCTAAAGACTACGAGGGCGACCGGACACCAACACCACATTTTCGGATATATGTTCGACGTTTGCGCTGAAACGCACATCCCACCTTCAGCTTTGCCATACTTGACGCATGACCACGCTAGAAACTTGTGCCAGCGCCTGGGCGGAAGCAATTGTGGCCGCACTCGAGCGCGAATTCCCCGCCGCGATGCACCACACGAGCGCTTCCACAGAAGACTGCGACGTGCGCCCGCGCGAGCTACACCCCAGTTTTTACGGTTGTTTCGACTGGCACTCCAGCGTCCACATGCAGTACTCAGGCGCGCTACTAAACAAGATTCTCGGGCCCGAGTCTCCGAAAGAACTTGCCGCGCTTCTCGACGATCGCCTCAGCACAGAAGCCCTCACCGACGAATACAACTACCTTGTCGATCATCCCGGGTATGAGATGCCCTATGGGCGCGCTTGGCTGCTGCAGCTAGCCTCTGTCCGCCCCAGCGAAGCGATGAACAAGCTCGTTGAGCTAACCGCACAGCACTGCCACGACTGGCTTGAATCACTCAACCAACCGGTGCGCCACGGCATGCATTCCAATACAGCCTTCAACCTTTTCCTCATCCTCGAGGCCTCGGAGAAACTCGGACTGGATTCGCTGGCGAGTTCGGTGCGCGAGGCCGCTGTCCGCCTTTTCCGCGACGACCACAACTACCCGCTGGAGTGGGAGCTGTCCGGGCACGATTTCCTATCCAACGGGCTATCGGAGGCTCTGCTCATGTCGCGCGTGCTACCGGACTTCCCACACTGGTTCGACGGCTTTCTTCCCCACCGCAACGAAGCGCTGGAATCTCTCACACAAATCCCAGAGGTGCTCGATCCAACCGACGGCCGCCTGGCCCACCTCTACGGCCTGGCGCTGACCAGAGCATGGATGCTCGTTGAACTCGCCGAGCATTTCGATGCCTCCGTCCTACCACGCGCCCAAGCACTAGCAGCCAGTGCGCAACCGCAGCTTGTCGACGGCCACTTCATGTCCACCCACTGGCTCATCACCTACGCGCTACGCTTTCAGTTCGCCGTTGATGCAAGACATTAGCCACAAATAAGGCTTCCCTCATCACCAGCCATCCAGGCCGAGAGTTCAGGCCGGCAAGCCAAGACTGCCCCTGCAGCCATAGTGAGCGCATACGGAATAGTTACTTAGCGAGTAGTACTGTAACTTTCTAATTATCGTTCTCTTCAGGAGCTCACTATGGATTCTCGCTACTCGGCACAGCGCGACAACTACCGCCTGCCAGAAGAAGGAATCCGTATTGATCTGCGCGCCGAGCGTGCCCGCCAGAAGGGCTCTACTCACGACCGCGAGAGCACTGCCCCTGAGCGCCCTTCCTACCGCCCGCGACGCCGCCCCAGCCAAGAACGCCTAGCTTCGTCCCCGTCGACAACTTCCCCTTCCCGTCGATCCGCTTCAACGTCGGCGCCTGCCCAACAAACGCCATCCCAACAAGCGCCGACCCGAACGACACCGAAGCAAACAACAAAGACTGCACCACGACGCCAAGCATCGCGCCCGCGAACACCCATCAGCCGTCGCGGGTTGGGAGTTCTCCTTATTTTGGCGATGGTTCTCGTCGGCATCGTCGCCGCGCTCCAGTTCAATAAGGAGCCAGACGCGCCCGCGCCACAACCAACCGATGTGGTTGCGGAACCCGCCGCCGTCATCGAGCCCTCCCCAGCGGTGGAGATGTACATCCCGACAATTGATGTGCGCGCAGAGTTTGAAGAAGGCTCCTGTCGAATCAAAGACAATAAGATCAACCCCGACTCGATGAATAAGGCTTGTACCTACACCGCGGAGGATAAACCCTATTCGCTCCCTGGTACGGATGCGCAGGACGTCGTGGTGGTCGCCGGACATACCGGTGCGGGAGTACCAGCGGTGTTCAATAACCTCTATGACGGTAGCGCCGACGAGCACAAAGCCTCTGTGGGCGACAAGTTGTACCTGCGCACACAGAACTCCGGCGAGCAATGGCTGGTATACACCGCAACAGATCTGCACGATCCGTCGAAGGACGGCCTTGAGCAGGACGAGAGCATCTGGGGCACCGATGCCCAACCCGGTCGCCTTCTCACTATCAGCTGCATCCAGCCGGCCAACCCTTTGGCTGCTGCGGTGCGCAATGCCGTGGTGGGATGGCAGTTTGAGGGCGTAACCGAAGCTCCTGACCCCGCCGCAGAACAGAGCTAAGCCTGGTGCAGCATCCCCCGTTCAGGGGGATTTCCGCCACTACGCGCAGTTATCGAACATTTTCGCAGCTCAACAGACAACACCGTTCTTATCCTTGCAGGTTAACACGCCTTGTAGCGCCGCCCGTGAGGACCTCAACCCACCGAACATGCCACCCGTTTGGCACGAAAAGCATCCGCCATGTTACGGAGCGAAATTTCGAAACCCTTGTGATTAATGTGAAAGTTGTGGCTATTGTGGTTCACGTCGGGTTGAATCCCTCTCACATACCTCACAAACCCCGCAAGGAGAAGCTTATGAAGCGCATCAACCGCACCCTGACCGCAGCCGTTCTGGCTGGCTCCCTCGCACTGGGCGGCACCGCCGTTGCCTCCGCCCAGATTCCGGCTCCGGCTGAACTCACGGTCGATGGCGTCACCTACCAGAAGCAGGCCGACGGTAGCTACCAGCACCGCAACGAGAACGGCGAGCTGGACGGAACCACCAAACTGACCGCAGAGCAGGCACAGTGGGCTTGGGAGCAGCAGCAGGCTCAGCAGGATGCCGACGCGCCGACCACCACCAGCGTGATGGCCCCGGACATGGACATGACAGCCACCGGCGAGGCTACCGCTCCGTCTTCCGTTGACTACCCGATCAACGGCGAGTCCGAGGCTGAGCCGACCAGCGCCGAGTTCGACAAGAAGCAGCTGGCTTGGCTGGCTTTGCCGGCCGCCCTCATCATCGGTGGCGTGACCTGGTACCTGGCCAAGGACGGCAAGACCTACGTGAAGTCCGAAGAGGCAGCTCAGAAGGACGCTCCTTCCGCTGAGGAGAAGGCCGCTTCCGAGAAGATGCTGCAGGAGAACAAGGACGAGGTCATCGCCCAGGGCGGCAAGGTTGCTGAAGGCACCGCCGCACAGACCCCAGCACAGTCCCGCGGTATCTCCGCTGAGACCGGTTCCAACACCGTTGCTCGCGGCCTCGCCGCACTGGCAATCGCAGCGATGATCGCCGCTGGCGCTGTCGTTGCTCGCCGCAAGCTCTTCATCTAAGAGGTTTAAGGCCTAGGGCCAACAGGCAACCCATCCGCGTCTCCCCCTCTCCCTACCGGGGGTGGAGAGACGCGGCTTTTGCGGTTTTATGCGCCCGTTGGGCCACCACTTTTCTGGCCGCACCCCTTGGAGGAAGTTAAAAGATTCAATAGATGAACTAGCACGCAAGCAAGCCCCACAACCCGAACCACGCAGGAAGTTTCATCCCACCACCACAAGGCTCGGCGCCACTCGACGAGCCAGCGCACCCTGACACAACCATGAAAATTTGCGTGGAGTAGCTTAAAAATTGGAAATAGTTTGACCTACCTCACTTTTTCTTGGTTAGTATGTGGGAAGTCGACATCAGTTAACGGTGACAACATCGTCTGATACGGCGTTGACCAAACTTTCCCGATCTAACCCCAGGAGTAAGAAACATGAAGCGCATTTCCCGCAACCTCACCGCCGCAGCCCTGGCCGGCGCCCTCGCACTCGCAGGCGTCACCGCCGCCAACGCTGAAGACACCACTGGCCAGAGCACCAACGCCACCTCCAGCACCGGCACCGAAGGCGATAACGGCAGCAGCAACCAGGGCGGCGACGCCGGCAGCAGCGACGAAGGCAAGGGCGACCAGAGCAGCGAGGATCAGAGCTCTTCCAACGACATCAAGGGCAAGCTCTCCTCCGAGGACGGCAAGCCAACCGGCTTGGGCATCGCCGTCATCGTCCTCGGCGTCGTAGGCGCGCTGGCCGCAGCTGCACCGGCCGCAGCACAGGCACTGGGAGTCAACCTCCCGTTCTAATCTGATTCCTGCACCATCGAGCTTCAAACGCGAAGCTCTTAGCAGCGCCGGCCCACCGGCGCGAGGCAGCCGCACCCCCATCACCGTCGTGATGGGGGTGTTTTCACGTCCCGCCCATCCACAGATACGGGACACACTTCACAAACCTACGTGATGCGGGCTACACTAGGCACCCATAGATTGTTCAACAATTCGGGAACTATAGAAGAGGTGTCCTCCTGTTATGAGCGCGCTGCACATAGACCTCAACGCTGACCTCGGCGAAACCACCGCCGGCAACCCCGTGGCCGATGACGCCGCGATGCTCCAGCTCGTCTCCTCCGCCAACGTCGCCACCGGCTTCCACGCCGGCGACCCGCACTCCATCGCGGGCACCCTCAAGGCGGCCGCAGAAGCGGGAGTCACCGTCGGCGCACACGTTGGATACAACGACCCAGCAGCATTCGGGCGCCGCTTCATCGATTACGCACCTGCCGAGCTTGCCGACGAAGTCACTTACCAAATCGGCGCCCTCCAGGCCCTGGCCCAGGCCAACGGCACCCAGGTGGCCTACGTCAAGCCGCACGGCGCGATGTACAACACCATCGTCCACCACGAGGCCCAGGCCCACGCGGTTATCGACGGCATCAAGGCCTTCGGCGACCTCCCCGTCATGCTGCTGCCCGGCGGCATCGCCGTCGACATCGCCGAAAAGAAGGGACTCACCGTCATCCGCGAGGCCTTCGCTGACCGCAACTACAACCCCGATGGCACGCTCGTCTCACGGCGAGAGGCGAATGCGGTGATGGGTGATGAGGGGGACGTCGTCAAGCGCGTGCTCGAAGTCGCTGAGACCGGATCCATCACCGCCGTCGACGGCTCCGTGCTCAACGTGGACGCCCAGTCGGTGTGCACACACGGTGATTCGCCCGGCGCGGTACAGCTGCTGCGCGGTGTGGTCAAGGAACTGCAGGCGCGCGGAATTGAGATTCGGAGCGCCATCTGATGCATATTCACCCCGTAGGAACGCGCGCGCTGCTCATAGAGCTGGAGGACTTGTCGCAGGTCATGGCGTGGCACGCGGCACTCGACGCCAATCCGCTCAAGGATCAAGTCGATGCCATTGCTGCAGCCACCACCTTGCTGCTGACCTTTGCCACGCCGAATTCCGCCGCCGCAGCCTCTGAGAAGCTGCAGGATTTCCGCCCCACCGCGCAGGCGGGCGAGGATCCACGCTTTGTGGAGATCGACGTCCTCTATGACGGCGAGGACCTCGACGAGGCCGCCGAGTTGATGGGCATGTCGCGCGAAGGCCTCATTGACTGGCACACGTCCACCGAGTGGCTCGCGGCCTTCGGTGGCTTCGCCCCCGGCTTTACCTATTGCACCCCGGCGGACCCGGCGCAGAATTTCAACATCGCGCGCCGCGCCACCCCGCGCACCGCGGTGCCGGCGGGTGCCGTCGGTATTGCTGGCGGTTTCTCCGCGGTCTATCCCAGGGTCTCCCCCGGTGGCTGGCAGCTGCTGGGTACTACCTCGACGCCGATGTGGGAATCCGATGCCCACCCGCCAGCGCTGGTGCAGCCCGGTGACCGCGTGCGCTATCGCGCGGTGAGCTCGCTGCCGGACGTGGTGTCGACCACGCCTTTCGGCCGCCGCACCCCCGCGCGCCTGCCGCGCATGGAGGTCCTCGATGCCGGTCTGCTCACGCTCTTCCAAGACCAGGGGCGCCCCGGCCGCGGCAACTTGGGTGTTACGCCCTCGGGTGCGGCGGACCTGGCGGCGGCTGCCACGGCCAACGTCGCGGTGGGCAATCCGCGCGGTGCCACCGTGCTGGAGAACATCGGTGGCATCCGTCTGCGCGCGCTGACCGACGCCGTCATGTGCGTCACCGGCGCCCAATCCCGCGTCCTGCTGGACGATATGCCGGTGCACCTCGCGCGCCCGGTGCTCGTCACCGCTGGTTCGACGGTGACCGTGGATCCCGCGACGGTGGGCCTGCGCAACTACATCGCCATCCGCGGCGGCATCGTGGCGGATGCGGAGCTGGGCTCTGCCTCGACGGACGTGCTCTCTGGGTTGGGGCCGCAGCCGGTGCGGCTGGGCGACGTCATCGGCGTCCTCCCCCGCTCCACCGCGATGACCGATGCCCAGCTGAGCAACCCGATGCGCGTTCGTGAAGGCGCGAATGGCCAGACCGAGGGCGTGCTGCGCTGCGTGCTCGGCCCGCGCGATGACTGGTTCACGCCCGAGAGCCTGGAGGCCTTCCTGGCCACCGAGTGGACCGTGACCGCGCAGTCCAACCGCGTGGGCGTGCGCCTGCTGGGTCCGGAGGGCTCCGTGGAACTAAGCCGTGCCCGCGAGGGCGAACTGCCCTCGGAGGGCATGGTCGCCGGCTCCGTCCAGGTTCCGCCGAGTGGCGAGCCGGTCATTTTCCTCCGCGATCACGCCGTGACCGGCGGCTACCCGGTCATCGCCACGGTCCTCGAAGAAGATATTGATATTGCCGCGCAGCTCCCGCCGGGGGCGACGGTCCGCTTTGAACTCGCTTAAACACTAGTAAAGGAACACCCACCCATGATTTCTGCAGTCCTTATTGCTAACCGCGGCGAGATCGCCGTCCGTATCGCCCGCACCGCGCGCGACATGGGCATCCGCTCCATCGCCATTTACTCCGAAGCCGATGCCGGCGCCCTGCACACTCAGGTGGCTGACGAAGCCTACGCGCTGCCCGGCAACTCCGCGGCGGATACCTATATGAACGTCCCCGCGCTCCTCGATATCGCCGTGCGCGCAGGTGCCGATGCCATTCACCCGGGTTACGGCTTCCTCTCGGAGAACGCCGACTTTGCCCGCGCCGTGGCCGAGGCCGGCCTGACGTGGATTGGCCCGTCGCCGGAGTCCATCGAGCTGCTCGGTGACAAGATTGCCGCGCGCCGCGTGGCCGAGGAAGTCGGTGCCCCGCTGGCACCGGGTACCTCCGATCCCATCGATGACTGGCAGGAGGCCCGCGCCTTCGCCGAGGAACACGGCCTGCCCATCGCCATCAAGGCCGCTTATGGCGGCGGCGGACGCGGCCTCAAGGTGGTGGAGAACCTCGAGGACATCGAGGCCGCCTTCAACTCCGCCGGCCGCGAAGCCAAGGAAGCTTTCGGGCGCGCGGAGTGCTACGTGGAGAAATTCCTGACCCACCCGCGCCACGTGGAGGCGCAGATTCTGGCCGATACGCACGGCAACGTCGCCGTGCTGGGCACCCGCGATTGCTCCACGCAGCGCCGCTTCCAAAAACTCATCGAGGAGGCCCCGGCGCCCGCGCTTTCCGACGAACAGCGCACCGGCATCCACGAGGGTGCCCGCGCCATCTGCGCGAAGGTGGGCTACACCGGTGCCGGCACGGTGGAGTACATTGTCTCCGAGGATGGCACGATTTCCTTCCTCGAGGTCAACACCCGTGTGCAGGTGGAGCACCCGGTGACTGAGATGGTCACGGGCGTGGACATCATTGCGGAGCAGTTCCGCATCGCTTCCGGCGAACCCCTCTCCTTCGCGTCCGATTCCACGTCTGAAGCATCCGCTTCAGACGCGTCGGACCCCAGGTCCGACGGCCACGCCTTCGAGTTCCGCATCAACGCCGAGGACATTCTCAACGGCTTCGCCCCCTGCCCGGGCACCATCGTGCGCTTCGAGCCGCCGACGGGTCCGGGAATCCGCATGGACTCCGGCGTGCGCTCCGGCTCCATCGTGCCGCCCTACTATGACTCGCTCGTGGCTAAGCTTCTGGTCTGGGGGCCGACCCGCGAGATCGCCCTGAAGCGTGCACAGCAGGCCCTCCAGGAATTCGACATCGAGGGCGTGCGCACCGTGCTGCCCTTCCACCGCGATATGGTCTCCTCCCAGGTCCTCGTGGATCACGGCGACGCCGATGCCGCAGCCGGCATTTACACCGACTGGCTCGACCACAACTACCGCCCCTCCGCGGAGGCCACGAGCGCTACCATCCCCGTCGAGGCCATCTACGCGCAGCGCACCCGCGTCGCGCTGGAGATCGACGGCAAGCTGGTCAGCGTGGGCTTCCCCACCGATATGCTGTCGCAGGGGCAGGTGAAGGGGGCGTCGGCAAGCGCGGCCTCCGGTGCCAGCGCCAGCGGCAACGAAGTGACCTGTCCTTATGAGGCCAACCTCGTGGCATGGAACGTCGAGGACGGCGAGACGGTCGAGGAAGGCCAGGCCATCGCCACGATTGAGGCCATGAAGATGGAATCCGCGGTCAAGGCTCCGTCCGCGGGCACGCTGAGCCGTGTTGCGAAGGAAGGCTCGAGGTTGGAACCGGGCGCGGTTATCGCCACGATTTCCTAAGCGGCGGGCTACTGTAAGTCGCATGCTTGCTGATTCCGTCGCGTCCGCGCTCCGCGCCGCCATCTCCGAGGGCGAGTACATGCCCGGACACCAGCTCAGCGAGGTCCGCGCGGCCGAGCGCTTCGAATGCTCCCGCAACACGCTGCGGGAGTCCTTCGCCATGCTCGCCTCCGAGCGCATCGTGGAGCGCATCCCGCACAGGGGCGTCTTCATCGCCACCCCTGACGGCGATTTCGTGCGCGATCTCTACTTGGCGCGCGCAGCCATCGAGCCGGCCGCGGCGCGCTATGCCACCTTCGAGGACCCAGGCGAGCTGGTGCGGCTGACAGAATCCGCAGTGCTTAACGACGCTCCCCGCCCCCTCATCAACCAGCGCTTCCACAAGCAGCTGGTCGCCGGTTTGGGCTCGCCGACGCTGGACCGCTCCATGTCGCACCTGCTGGCGCGCATGCGCTTGACCTTCTTGTTGACGCTGGAGCGCTACCCGCAGATTCACGATAACCACGTGCAAGCCAATATCGACTTGGCCCACCTCATTGCGCAAGGCGAGCGCGAGGCGGCCGCCGATGCCTGCCGCGCGGACTTGATGCGCGCGATGGAATCGATTCTTCGCGTTCTCTAGCTTTCACTCGCGAAATCCGTCACAGTCCCTATTACAACTGGACGATTCACGCCATTGCTAGGTGTACGGGTGAAACGTTCGGCGGCTGTTCGCTTCAGAATGGAGAGTTATCCAGAACAGAATCGTAGATGCTCTCGATATACGGAATAACCCAATTCACATGTTCTTGCGTACTGATGCCTTTTACAAGGATTGGATTGACGGCGCTCTCGAGCGTGAATCCGAATTCGACCTTACGACTGGACGCGTCAGTGAGTCTGGGAATATTCTCATCAGCTTCCAATTTTCGAATGATATCCCACCACTCGGACCCAAAAAATTGGAGTAGTTCCTCCACTGGGACTGGGCCTGGGGCTGCCTTATCCTCGCGCTCTTCATCCAAGTCGATATTTCTCCTCGAACCGAATCCAATCTGGAGGGAAGTTTTGTTTTGCCTTAGCGAAAGAAACTTCGGACGGCTACGTGTCTTTAACCCCTCAAGTTCTTCGACACTATTGGCCATGTACGCCGAATAGTCAGGCTGCTCAAGATAACCAATGGGAGCAATAATAGCTCCTCGCCTAAACGCATTTGCGTCCTCATTCCTTCTCTCCTGGATTAAACTATTCAGTGAATCCTGGAAAAGCAGGATTGGGGGCTTAGGATAGCCTTCCCCCTTATATAAACCTTGGTAAATTAGTTTTCCAGTTGTAGATCCTTCATCCACATTGCTTTCACCAGTCGAAGCTTGGTCTACATTAACAGAGGTGACAACCGTGTATTCTAGAGCGTCTTTCAGAAGGTCCCACTGAACAGAAACCTCGTCATCATCCTCGAACTCCCTTTTCAAAAGGTAGCGGAAATTAGTGAATTTGCTCCGATCATCGGGGCGAATATCCCAGCGGGGGTCGTCACTTTCGCTCACGACATTTTCTTCATTGATGAGAAGTATTCGCTCCACACTAGCCTGCGCATCCTTCGCGGCAATATTTTCAGACGTCTCTTCTTTAAAGCGGCTAAAAGTAGTAGCGTTGAGTGTCAGTTCCTGATAAGCCTTAGGATACGCAATTTCCATCGCAATCAGAAGGAAAATACGGTAGAGATGCTCGGAGTCCTCGGATACGCGGCGATGGGAAGACGTTATAATCCGCGTCAACGCATACGCATTAAACAATCGTTTAATTGCACGCGGATTAACCCCCACAGATAAATGCACCGCTTTGGTATATCGGTTTAGTAACGCCCTATCTTGAGATATTTCCGTATCGAGCTGCTCTTGAATAAGTTTGGCCGGATCATAGGCGGCCGTAGGCATATTAAACGGAACTTGGACGATTTTATCGAAAAAAGAACGCGCTTTCCATTCGCTCGAAACGTCTTCACCTGCTTCATGAAAATACCTCTGACTGATTCCGAGCTTCACTATGTCAAAATCAATAGCGAGCACAAATACAGTGTTGCTTACATCAAGAAGCACTTTGAATACTTCCAGCAATTCAACTGCAAGCTCCGGCTTGAGTCGGTCTAAATCATCGACAAAGAATACGATTTTCTCTTTACCCTGCTTTTCGCAGTACTTCTCTACAAGAGTACTAAAGCGCTGCTTTAAATCTAGGAGCTCGTCAGAGTTTGCCCTCACTTCCCCTGACTGTACGTAATTAGTCAGATCTACGCCCTGCGTCGCCCCTAGTGTAACAAAGCTAAAGCGAGCTAATTTTGTGACCGTCTGTTTAATTCCCTCCACCAGCTGATCATAATCAGAAAGTGGATTCTCCCAAGGCTTGGAGGATGCCCTAACCTCGGACCGGAACGTATCAACGATTCGTTGAAGCACCGAAAAAACGAGTGTTTCATCGGCATTAAAGAGCGAATATTGCCACGTGTTGATATAGACGACGTCAATTTTTTCTCGGTAGTCCGATTTTAGAGAGTCCATAATGCTATTTAACGCAGATGTTTTTCCGGACCCCCAGGCGCCTTGGACTGCCAACGTCATCGGCGTCACGCAGCCTCGGATAAATTCGGACAAACCTTTGTAGTAGTTAGTCAACTCGAGCTTATCCAACGACTCAATAGCGATGTCGCCTCTGGGCTGAATCGGCAGGTCGCTGACGCCATACTGTGTTTTTCTAGCGCGTTCTGCTTTCGCCCGCCCTTTTTTCGCCATGTCTACCGCCTTTGACAATCAATAACGTCCAAGATGCTCAAGGAATCGCACCGCACATGTGATGGTCTCCTTATTTTTTCATGCTACCTGTGCCCAACACTCTTGCTCGGGGAATTTAGACGCACAAGATTTTGGCTCCGCCCATGAAACGCTCTCCCTGCATCGCGCTCAGTGCGAGCATCCCTCCACATGTGCCTATATCGGTCTTGTCTCCAGGTGATGTCTCCGCCCCTGTGTTAAGGAATAAGATAGTCGCGGTCCGGGATGTCGGTGACCAGCATCTTGCCCGGGGCATGCGTAATGGCCAGGCTGGGCCGCGAGTTCATCACGATGGCCTGCGGGGTCACGCCGCACGCCCAGAAGACCGAGATGGTGCCCTCAGGGATGTCGACGGCTTCGCCGAAATCGGGCTGCGACAAGTCCTCGATGCCGATGGCAGTAGGGTCGCCCACGTGAACCGGGGCACCATGGACGCCCGGGTAGCGGGAGGTGATGCGGACGGCATCGGCAACCTGGCTCGCGGGGATGGGGCGCATGGAGACAACCATCGGCCCAGAGAAGACTCCAGCCGGCGCGCAGGGAATCGAGGTGCGATACATCGGCACGTTGCGGCCCTGATCAATGTGGGCGATGGAAATGCCGTTCTCCACGAGCGCATTCTCAAAGGTGAAGGAACAACCGATGAGGAAGGAGACGATGTCGGCGGAGTAGAAGGGGGGAAGCGTCGTCAAGCGTCTGCGTAAGCTGGCCATCCTCATAGATGTTGTAGGCCGGGATGTCCGTGCGAATATCCCCGCCCGGGATGAGCTCAGAGGTGAACTGCCCGGCCTCCAGCACACCGACGATGGGGCACGGCTTGGGGTTGCGCTGTGCAAAGAGGAGGAAGTCGAAGGCGTACTCGCGCGGCAGCGCGATGAGGTTAGCCTGCATGAAGCCGCGGGCGTGGCCGGCGGTGGTGGTCATGTCGTGCGCGCGGGCGAAGGCGCGCACATCTGCGGGAGTCTGCATTATGCCCATAGTTCAACGATTCCCGAGATGGATTTAACGCCAATGAAGATTTCCAGCGCGAGCGCCAAGACGCCGGCGATGAGCAGCCACATCGGCTGCTTGACGCCGTGGGTGAGGTCATGGCGCTTGAACGCGACCCACATCACCATGGCGAAGGCGATGGGCAGGATGATGCCGTTGAAAGCACCCGCGAAGATGAGAAGTTTTTGCGGTGCGGAATTAAGAATGCCGAAGAGAATGGCGCAGACCACAATGAAGCCGACGGTGAGGAAGTTGCGGGTCCGCGGGCTGACCTTCTGGGTGGTCACGAAGGTAATGGAGGTGTAGGACGCGCCGATGACGGAGGACAGGCCGGCCGCGAAAAGGACGACACCGAAGGCGCGAAGGCCAAACTCGCCGGCGGCCTGGCGGAAGGCGTCGGCGGCCGTGTTGTCCTCGGAGAGCGCAACACCCGTGGCGACGACGCCCAGGACCGCGAGGAAGAGCAGCACGCGCATGATGCCGGTGACGATGATGCCGAGCACGGAGGTCTTCGTAATCGCGCCGACGTTCTCCGGGCCGGACAGGCCCGAGTCGATGAGGCGATGTGCGCCGGCAAAGGTAATGTAGCCGCCCACCGTGCCACCGATGAGGGTGGTGATGACGAAGAAGTCAATGCTTTCCGGCATGACGGTATTCTTCAGGGCCTCACCCACCGGCGGCTGGGAGACAATCGCCACGTAAAGCATGAGCAGAATCATGATGGCGCCCAGCGCGGCGACGATGCGGTCAAGCGCGACGCCCGCCCGCTTGGACAGGAAGATGAAGATGGCGATGGCCGAGGCGATGAGGCCACCGATGCGTGCATCGATGCCGATCATGGCGTTTAGGCCCAAGCCGGAGCCGGCGATATTGCCGATGTTGAAGACAACGCCGCCGATGAAAACTAGGACAGCGAGGAACCAACCCAGGCCCGGCAGCACAGTGTTACCCAGCTCGTTGGCGCGCATGCCGGAGACAGCGAGGATGCGCCAGACGTTGAGCTGGATGGCGATGTCCACAATGATCGACAGCGCAATAGCGAAGGCGAAGGCCGCGCCCATCTGCACGGTGAAGACGGAGGTTTGGGTCAAGAAGCCCGGGCCGATGGCAGAGGTGGCCATAAGGAACATGGCGCCGGCCATGGCGCCGATGCCCTTGGGGGCTTGCGCTTCTTTCGGCGCGTCCTGTGTAGTTCCCTGGGCTGCTTCCTGGGAAGCTGCGGAGGAATTGGTTGATTCCAAGCTCATTGTTGGGCACCTTTCGTGACGAAGGTCGCATTTAACGATGGTGAAAGCATAAGGGTTGTTGAACAATCTGTAAACAACGCGGGGGTGGCGCACGTTACACCCACGCCATAACTACAGCCCCTCACACACCTTCCAGTGAAGCTCCGTTGCACGCGGCGAAAAAGTGACCTAGGATACCTAGTTAACTAATGATGATTCGTTAAACCTACGGAGGAGCTCATGCCCCAAGACATCTACATCGCGGGCGCCGCGCGCCTGCCCGTCGGAAAATTTGGTGGTAGCCTGGCCCGACTTTCCCTCACCGAGCTCGGTTCGCTTGCCGCCGAAGTGGCTATTGATCGTTCGGGGCTAACTGGTGCAGACCTCGATACCGCCGTAGCCTCCAACGTCATGCCCGTCGTGCCGAAGGACCTCTACCTCTCACGCGCCATTGCCAAGAACGTCGGCATGCCGGACTCCTCCACTGCGATGGGCGTCAACCGCCTGTGCGGCTCCGGAGTCCAGGCCGTCATCAGTGCGGCCCAACTTCTGCAGTCTGGCGACGGCGCCCTGGCGCTGGCCGTCGGCGCGGAATCCATGAGCAACGCGCCCTACTCCGTCGAAGGCGCACGCTTTGGCAAGCGCATGGGTGACGGCAAACTCTATGACTGGCTCACCGGCGCGCTCTCCTGTCCCTTCGGCACCGGCCATATGGGCGTAACCGCGGAGAACGTCGCTGCAGATAACACCATCACCCGCGAGCGCCAGGACGAGTTCGCCGCCGAGTCCCAGGCGCGCGCCGCCCAGGCCCGCGCGGAGGGCGTCCACGCGGAAGAAATCGTCCCCGTCGGCGAGCTGGACTTTGATGAAGCGGTGCGAGAGACGGACGTCGAGAAGCTGGCGAAACTCAAGCCCGTCTTTGTTAAGGACGGAACCGTCACCGCCGGCAACGCCTCCGGCATCAACGATGGTGCGGCAGCCGCCGTGCTCGCCACCGCGGAGGAAGTAACCAAGCGCGGCTTGGACCCGCTGGCGAAGATTGTGTCCTGGTCCATCGCGGGCGTGGACCCGACGCGTATGGGCATCGGCCCTATCGCTGCCGTCCCGAAGGCGCTGGAGAAGGCCGGGCTGAAACTGGAGGACATCGACCTCATCGAATCCAACGAGGCCTTCGCTGCCCAGGCCATCGCCGTGCAGGACCAGCTGGGCTTCGACCCGGCGAAGACGAATATCTACGGCGGTGCCGTCGCACACGGCCACCCGGTCGGTGCCACGGGCGTCATCCTGCTGACCAAACTGGCGTATGCACTACGCCGCGAAAGCAAGCGCTATGGCCTGGTCACCATGTGCATCGGCGGCGGTCAGGGAATCGCCATGATTATTGAGAACGGAGCGAAGTAAATGAGCATCACCAAAGTAGCCGTCATCGGCGCAGGTTCCATGGGTTCCGGCATCGCCGCCCTCTGCGCGTCCGCTGGGATGGACGTTGTCCTGCTGGACCAGAACGCGGAAGGCGCGCAGCGCGGCGTCGACATCCAGCTCAAGCGCAAAGGCTTCCACCTGCCAGAGTTCGCCGAGCGCGTGCGCGCCAGCGATGACTACGCGCTGTTGGAGGACCGCGAGTGGGTCATCGAGGCCATCTTCGAGGACCTCGGCGCCAAGCACTCGCTCTACGAGGCCATCGAGCCTTATTTGTCTGCGGATGCTCTGTTGAGCTCGAACACCTCGACCCTGCCGCTGGCCTCCCTCCTGGAGGGCGTGCCGGAGGCCCGCCGCGAGAAGTTCGCTATCACGCACTTCTTCAACCCGCCGAAGGTCATGCGGCTGGTGGAGCTCATCGCCTCCGGCTCCACGGAGGCGGCGCTGCGCACGACCATCGAGCAAACCCTGGGCAAGATTGCTCTCGAGTGCCGCGACACCCCGGGTTTCATTGCCAACCGCGTGGGCTGCTACTGGATGGCCGCCGGTGTGGCACGCGCCCGCGAGTTCGACGTGAGCTACGAGCTTGCCGACGCCTCCTTCGGCCGTGCCTTCGGCATTCCGCGCACCGGTATTTTCGGGCTGCTCGATTACATCGGCCTCCAGCTGGTCAAGCCGATTTGGAAGTCTTTGGAGACGGCCCTGCCGGCGGGCGATCCGCTTCTTGACGTCCCCCTCGGCGATGACTCCTTTATCGAAGGTCTCGTTTCTCGAGGGCTCACCGGCCGCACCGGTGACGGCGGCTTTTACCGCGGCCGTGACGAGGTCATCAACGCCTCCTACGAATACGTACCCCGCACTCAGCCCACCGATCCTGTCGTGGGACTCAAAGATCCGCGCGAGGTCATGGAGACCGATTCGCCGGGCGGCCGTTTTGCCCGCGCCGTCTTCCTCGGCACGCTGGCGTACTGCTGCGAGGTCGCACCTGACATTGCGGACCACGTGGGCCTCATCGACGAGGGCCTTACTCTTGGTTTCGGCTGGAAGAAGGGCATCTTCGCGCTTGCCGACGCCATCGGCATCGACTGGGTCGCCTCCGCCTACGGCTCCAACGTCCCGGCCTTGGTCTCCGCCGCGGCTTCGGCGGGCGGTTTTTACGGCAAGGGCTCGGTGCTCTCTTCTCAGGGAGAACGTCAGGAACTCGCGCCGCGCGAGGGTGTTGTCACCCTGGCTTCTCTGGATGCGGAGACCATCGTGTCTCAGGAGGCGGGCGCTGTCCACGCGGTCTCCACCCCGGCTGGCCGCATCGGCATCATCGACCTACACACCCCGATGAACTCCCTGCCAACGCCCGCCCTCGAAGTCATCCGTGCCGCTCTGGGCGCCGTGACCTCGGAGAACCTCGTCGCGCTGGTTATTGGTAATGACAAGCCGGTTTTCTGCGCGGGCGCAGACCTCGCTTCCATCGCTTCCGCTGGTGAGTCCGGCGATGCCTCGCTCGTCGAATCCCTCCTTTCGGACGGCTCGACCACCCTACGCGCCCTTAAGTTCGCCCCGGTTCCGGTCGTGGCCGCTGTGCGTGGCGTCGCTCTGGGCGGCGGCTTCGAAACCGCTCTGGCCTGCGACCGCATCGTGGCCCACGCCGATACCCGCCTTGGCTTCCCGGAGCGCACCGTGGGCCTCTACCCCGGCTGGACCGGCACCATCTCCTCGCTGGAGCGCCTCAAGGCGGCCGGTGTCGAAGACTATCACCAGAAGGCCTTCGATTTCATCGCGTCCGCCCGCAACTTCTCGTCTGCTTTCGAGGCACAGAAGGCTGGCTTTTTGTCCTCGGATGATGTCGTGCTCATGTCCTACGACCACGTCCTCGCCCGCGCTATGGAGGAGGCCGCCACCCTGGCCGGCTCCTACACCCCGCCGGCCGATGAGGAGATTGAGATGTACTCCGGCTCCCCCGCCCTCGACCGCGATTGGCCTATCGAGGGCACCACCGAGAATGACCACGTCATCGTGGCCAAGCTCGCCGAGATGTACACCGGCTCCGGCTCGCTGAGCTTCACCGAGTTCTGCGACCGCGAGGTGGAGTACGACGTACCGCTGGTCCTCCTGCCCGCCAACGTGGAGCGCGCCAAGCACATGGCCGCGACCCGCAAGCCGCTCAACAACTAGCCTGCGCCACCCTCATCGCAAATGGTCCCCTTACTCTGGTCCCCTTTACTCAGCAAAGGGACCATTTGTATGGGGTTTTGGTGTGGAGATGGTCCCTTATCAGCACTAAGAAACCAAAGTAGAAGGACCATCTAAACTCGGCGGTGCTTGATGAGGCTCGCTTTCCACCCCACCACTATGCGCTACGGTGCGACCTCACAGCCTTGAGCGCTGCCCGCACCTCACTGACCACTCGTGGTCTTTCATAAAGCAATTCGCTCGGGGAATACGGCAAGACAACAAAGCCTAGATTCTGGATGTGCTTTTCACGCTGCCGCTCCGCCCGGATGACCTCATCCACCGGTTTGCCGTAGGTGATTCCGTCATATTTCACATGCCCATCAATAACGAGTTGGACGCGATTTTCGTAGATAAGCGCAGTAGCGGGCAAGGCACGTTCGTCCCGATTGACTTTGACGCGGTCGTCAAAGCACGCACAAGACGTGTGAAGCTAACATTGTAAGTATTGTGGGCTCGCTACACCACAACGCTGGCCCAGCCGGGCCAGCGTCACTACAGCTACGACCGGTTCCGCCAACTGGTTGCCTCCCATGTCGACGCGGCCGGGCTGACCGCCCGGATCACCCATGCACCAGGGCATACGATGCAGGTGGATTGGGCAGGTACGAAAATGCGCCTGTACGACCCTTCAAGCACACCGGGGTGAAAGTCACCATTTTCGTTGCTTTGTTGCCGTATTCAGGGATGCTCTTTGCATGTGCGTGTGCTGACCAGCTTTTTCGCCTCACGACCAGGCCCCAAACGTTAAGAAATGATCCGGTTCATCGATAAATACCGGAATCATTTCTCTGTCGAGTTCATCTGCACCGGAGTTGAAGATTAACCGGGCTGGTGGGTTTATCACCTCGCGTGGTTATCGCCAGTCCAAAGCCCGTGGGCTTAAGTGCTCGTCGCCTTCGTGACGCTGTGCTGATTGAACGCATTGGTGCCATTCATCGGGATAATTACGGTGTCTACGGCGTGCGGACAATGTGGCATGCGCTTGACCGTGACGGAATCGACATCGGTCGTGAGCAAACCGCCCGGCTGATGCGCCTAGCTGGTGTTTCTGGCACAGGCACAGGCGGATCACCAATCACAACCCGTACACCTCAACAGGCCGGATCTGCGCCCGGATTTGGTCGAGCGTGAGTTCAAAGCCCAAGGCCTTAAACAAGCTGTGGGTGGCCGACATTACCTACGTGCGTACGAAGAAGGGTTTTGTGTACACCGCGTTTGTCACTGACGTTTACTCCCGGCGGATCGTCGGATGGGCATTATCGGACTCGATGCGCACCGAGGTATTACCGCTGCAAGCACTCAACCAAGCGATTGTGAGCGCGAAGGAAACAACAGGCCTTATTCACCATTCGGATCACGGCTTATAGTACGTCAGCGTTGTCTACAACCAGCGTCTCGCCCAGCACGGGATTGCCGCTTCCACTGGGACCGTCGGTGACTGAAATGACAATGCTCTAGCTGAAAACGTTAACGGCTCTTACAAGAATGAGCTCATCCATACTCGCAGGTGGAATGATGTTGTCGAGGTAGAAATCGCGACGTTCGAGTGGGTGTCATGGTGGAACGAGGTAAGGCTCCACCAAAGCCTGGGATATCGAACCCCAGCCGAGGTGGAAACCGAATTGTGGAAGAAGAACCCGCAACAGGGAATAATAGAAATCAAGGAACATGCCTAGGAACAAAACTCGGGGCACTTCAAGCCCCTTATATGGCTCTGGATGTGGTGATTGCTGCAGAACCGTCATCAGTAAGGGTGACTTTTCCATCTACGCGGTAGACTTCACGCAACATTTTTGCGGTTAACACGTCCTTAGCTGCTCCGTGTGCGTATACAGTGCCCGCGTGGAGTACCGCAATGCGGTGAGCGAAGCGCGCTGCTTGTGAAAGATCGTGCATCGAAACCACGACCGCCGCGGGTGCTTCAGCTGCATAGGCGCGAATATGCTCCATGAGGATGAGCTGATTTCTTAGGTCAAGAGCGCTGGTTGGCTCGTCCAGTAGTAATGCCTGCGGCCGGCATACGATGGCCTGGGCGAAGCTTACTAATTGACGCTGGCCGCCGGAGAGCTGGGACATTGTTCGGGATTCTAGGTCTTCTAGCCCCAGCCGCGTGAGGACCGAGCTGACTCGGTCCTGTGTGGATGTGGCTACCCGTAGTCCGCTGAATCCCGTCCGGGAATGCTGGAGTGCCAGAAGTACCGATTCGAATACGGTAAGGGTGCTTTCCGGCGGGGGATCCTGTGGCAAATATACTGCCTCGGGCCCAGTGACGTCGCCGCTGAATCGGCATAGGTTAGCCATGCAGCGCAGCAAAGTCGACTTACCAGCGCCATTAGGGCCGACGAGGGCGGTGACGGTTCCAGCTTCGATCTTTGGGAGACATACGTCATTCAGTATCTGTTCGTCTCCATGGGAAAAGCACAGGTTATCTACCCGGAGTGTGGGTTCTGGCGGAACCGTGGGCGGTTGTTCCACGAGGGGGTCCTTTCTGGGGCAGGAAGTACTGGGAGAGGCGATCATTAGGTTGAGGAGACAGTTCGGGGGCGGCGTCGCAAAACAATGAGGACGACGAACACGGGAACGCCCACAATCGCGGTGATGATGCCGACAGGCAGAATCGCCCCAGGCTGGATCAGCTTGGATACCACTGAGGCTGAGGTCAGCAAAAGCGCACCTGAGATGATGGACGTGGTGAGGAAGAAGCGTTGGTCCTCACCAACGAGCATCCTGGCGATATGTGGGCCGACGAGTCCGATGAAACCAATTGTCCCGGCCATCGAAACGGCAGTTGCCGCCATAAGGGAGACTCCCACCAGCGTGTACGTGCGCAGCTTTGGGATATTGATACCCATGGACCTAGCGCGGTCGTCGCCCATTCGAAACGCGGTCAGCGTCCACGCATTGCGGTAGAAGTAAGCAATTCCGATTAGTGAGATGACCGCGAGAAGGCCGATCTGAGGCCACGTAGCGCGCGTAAGGCTGCCCAAGGTCCAGAAAACCACCTGCTCTAATTGGGTCTGCGAGGCGAGGTACTGCATTAGCGCTAGTAGAGCATCGAAGAGGAACACGATGGCTATGCCCAGCAGAATCATTCCCTCGGTACCAGAGCTCTTTGACCGAGAGAATAGGACGATCACCGCACAGGCCGCGAGGGCGAAGACCCAAGCACTGCCCGCCATTCCCAGCGCTGCCCCGATTCCCGCCGCGGTGAATCCTGAGACGGTGGCAAAGGCTGCGCCAAAGCTCGCAGCGGCGGAAATGCCCAGCGTATAGGGCTCTGCCAAGGGGTTATCCAAGATGGTTTGCATCTCTGCGCCGGCAGCAGCGAGGGTGCCACCGATGAGCACCGCTGTGACGGTCATAGGCAGACGTATATCAAAGATGATCTGCCAGTCAATTGGGCGGGAATCGCTGGGGTGAAAGAGCACGTAGAGCGCCTCATTTGCGTTCAAACTGCTGCCGATGAGGAAATCTATGGCAATGGTGACGCATAGCAGGGCCGTAAGCCCTGCGATGATCGCTACCTTTCGCCTGCTAGCTGTTCGGTACCAGTTTGACCGGGGGCGTTGCCGTTGCGGGGTAGAGTTTTGGTCGTCCACCTCGCTTCCGGTGGCAATTGATTGCGCTCGTGCTCCGTGGCTCATGGCAAACCAGTCCAGAAGGTGCCGCTAGCCTCCACAGGGAGGAATTTTTCATGTAGTTCTTCCAAATCGGCCTGCGGGTCGACATCGGAAAACAGGTCGGGGTGCATGGCTTTGGCAAACCACTCGATGGCTAGGTAGTTGTATGGGGAGTCGTAGAAGTGATGCCACGCAGCGTAGGCCCGCTTGTTCTTGACCGCCCGCATTTCCTTAAGGACAGGTTGCCCGTCAACAACGCGTTGGAAGTCTTTGGCTGCCTGTTCGGTGGACTCGTCGTAGCCCAGGGGTACAAAGCCATTCTTCTTTGGCTGCTGCTTGGCGCCGGTCCAGTCTGCGCCGGTGGCGATGATGACGTCTGGGTCTTTTTCAGCTAGCGCCTCGGGAGAGACTTGCCCCTGCTTGGCGTCGATCATATCGTCGCCCACGTTTTCGCCACCCGCTGCGTTAACAATTTGGGCTAGGTTGGACTTAGCGAAGGTAGAGCAGCAGTCGAAGTAGCCGGGAGCTCGCCAGAGGAAGGTCGGTGTGGGGGTGGCCTTGGCTTTTTCTAGGCGCTCCTGAACCATGTTCACCTTGGACTCATAGAACTCGGCATACTCTTCCGCTTCCTTCTCGTGGCCGAGTACCTTGCCGAGCAAGCGCACGCTCGGTGCGGTGTTCTTCACCGGGTCGGTAAAGTAATCGACGGTAACCGTGGGGATTCCGGCCTTTTCTAGACCGTCTACGATGCCAGCATCCTGGGCGGCTTCGAAGCTGCTTGCGGAGACAATGAAGACATCTGGACGGGAATTCAAAGCTTGCTCAACGGACATCGAGCCGTCGTAAACTTCACCAGTTTGCTCAATATCTTCGATCTCTGAGAATTTCTGTTCGTACTTCTTGTACGTGCCAGGGTCGTTCTGCTCCAGGTCATCTGGCCAGGCAACGATGCCCTGGAGCGGGTTTTCTTTGTTGAGGATGGATGTCGTGTAAAGCATCCGTTGCCCGCCCATGAGGACCCGATCGACGTTCTTCGGGACCTCGACTTCGCGCCCGAGAATGTCGGTGATCTGTTGCTTTTCTCCGTCATCTGCGGTCTGTTGTTCATCGTTAGTGCTGCAGGCAGCGGTCATAAGGAGGGCAGTGGCGGTGACGGCTGAGGCGACTACGCGGGCCATTCGGTGGTGAGGGGCGCGTGGGGTTTTAAAACCGCGAGCCCTAGTTGTCGTGAGGGACAAGGCAATCCTTTCTTCCAAGTGGATCTATTAGGTTAGCCATACCTTTGTTTATCTACAATGGGTGATGAAACTTTTACCCCCCAACATTCCCGTTAAGTCAGTTCATTCAGTCGGCGGGAATATGTGCGTAGCAGCAGTACCGCCGTGGTTGCGAAACCCATGATGAGTCCTAACCAGACGCCATATCCTTCCCATCCGAGGAGCTTTCCAAATATCAGAATCCCGGGGACGCCAACCAGCCAGTACCCGACGAGGGTGCAGCGTAGCCCTGAGGTGGTGTCTTTCAGGCCTCTCAGTAGGCCCACTGCCACGTTTTGGATTCCTTTGGCGAACTGTTGCAGTACCGCGAGACATAGGAGCAGGACGGCAATGTGAAAGGTGGTGGGATCTGCCTCTTTTAAGAAAGGATGCAGTACCCACCTGCCCAACAGAAGCCACAGCGCGCCCATTATTCCCAGATACGTGACCACGACGAACAATATGCGTCGGGTAATCTCGCGCACTGAGTCGGCACTCTCGGCCCGAGCCCTTGTGATCAGCACCGAGCCGCCGTGAGAAAAGCCGATGCACACTTGGTAAACGATGTACGCCAGTTGGTTCACAATATTGTGCGCCGCTAGCATCTGTGGGCTAAAGGTCCCCATCACTAAACCGGCGATGGTTGTTATTGCAGCCTCCGAGCCATAGGTCAGACTGACTGGTACCCCGAGGCGGACGAGGCGGCAGATAGTCTCCCCATCTCCTTTACACGGAAGGATGTGGAAATAGGGCTGTAGCTCGGGAATGCGCAGTACCACAATCCGGAAGGCCAGGAAGGTAAGCAGTTGGATGACAGTTGTAGAAAGCCCGATGCCCGCTACCTTCCAGTGATCCGAGGCTGCCCATGTCATAAATAACCAGTTCAATGCGATATTTATAAATATCGATATCAGCGTGATGGTTAACAGGGAGCCGGGTTTTCGCATGCCCACGGCGAATTGGCGCAGGACGTTGAGCCACATCATCGGGACTAACCCGGGTGCGAGCGCAAGGGTCATGGCGAAGGTGAGTTGGGCAACGTGCTTGTCGATGGGCAGAACAAGGACCAATCCGCCTAGGGCGATGACCAGTAACGCGCCGAGAATTGCAGTGCCAGTGGCCACCGCGAAGGAGGAGCGCACAGCCCGCCGGATCTGTTCTGCTCCCGCCTCGCAATTTTGACAAGAGGTTTTCTCTTTTTCCATTTTTGCTGCTGCTTCAGCCACAAGATTTGCCCCGGCCGTCACCATGCCCACGCACATCGTGCGGATCTGGTTGTAAAGCTGCATCGCTAGGCCGCCGCCGGCTATCGCCAGTACGCCCACGGACTGCAGCATCAATACGTCCGTGGTGGTCAATGCAACTCCGGCGAGTTGTACTCCAGCGATGGGAAGGGAAATTCCCAGAACTTCGCGATATTTCCGGATGGATTTCAACCTCGCAGCCACCTTCAACTTCGGACTAACATTCGTCTCGGCCCTCGCTTCTCATCTTCTAAACCTCGCCCATTTTGGCGGCTGGTCTCCAATGTGCTGCGGTTTCTAGCGGTAGATACGCAGCACATCCGATTCATTTGCGGCCTCCAGGCCGTTGAAGCGAATGGCGCTGCGATACATCTGCACCAAAGTTGCAATCGGACGCTGCCGTCTGCACCATGGAAATTAGTGGTTCGCCCCTGCGGATTCAGCTGGTGCTGGCCGATGCCCCAGCGGTACCACCGTTGGTTGAGACCGAATCCCGTTCAGGGCTGGTGTTTGCAGCGGCAGAGACTCCCTTCGGAAAGTATAAAGATTATACCTAGTTTAGGTAAGGCTACCATAATTGAAGATTTCCACTTCAAACACTTCAGGTGGAAGGAGTGTGAAGATGGATAGGAGTGAAGTGTCCCAGGTTTTGTTCCGTCTGAGTAGA